>JBGSTP010000025.1:0-14171 GCA_041736515.1 Pirellulaceae bacterium | reverse complement strand
TTGACTACACATCAAACAGCGACTTCGGCTCGACGCCTTATACGCTGCTTGCCAGCCTAGATACTGAGCCTGTGGCTAACAGTTACTCAGGTGAGACTCACACTCACTCGTCGTCAACTATTTCCAGTTCGATTCGTCCATGGACCTGGTTGAACTTCACCCGTAGCCACTCTTCAGCGTTGCGTCGTCCCTTTTCGATCAGCCCCATACCCATGAGTTCGTTATGATCTTGTCGCTGATCGCTGGGCGTCAAGCGGTGCAAAACATTAACGGCGAGCTCAGCGATTGGTGTCGTCGATCGGAAGCTCTCGCGCATGATCGTCGATCGACCGCGCATGTCGAGACCGAACTCCGACCATTTCGGTGTTTTTCTTCCATAGATATTCTGAGCATTGTCGTAAAAGATGCTCGCTGAGCGGCTGTTCGGGTCGTCCTTGTCGGTTTGTTCGACAACGGACAACAACAGCCTTAACGTTGACGGCCCCATGTCCTGTGCTTCGTCGATAAACAACGCCGAGCACCGTGGCAGTAGCTCGGTTGAATCCTGCCGATTCAGAAACTCTTCCGCCGCACGATCATAGTCAAACTCGAAATCGTCCATCGTCAGCGAAGCACTTGGAAGCATACCAGCGAGCACATCCCTGACGTGCAGCAATGACACTTTCTCCCAAGGGAAGCTGGGCTTTTCAAAAAGTTCGTCTTTCCAGAGACTGTCCCAGGACGACTCCACCGACTCTCGCAACAGCTTGTGCAACGACCGGTTGGCGTACACGGCCCAAATGCGAACGTTCTTGTCGCGTTCCATTCGCATCACAGTTCTCGCGAGCCAATTGCACAACACCATGGACTTGCCACTGCCAGCAACACCACGCACCAACCGAGGCTTTCCATCTAACTTCAAGTTTGTTAGCCGCTGCTGCTCCTGTGAGAGCACAGGTGTCAAGAACTTGCGCTGTTCAAACTGCCGTCCCAAATCGCATTTATTAGCCGTTTTCGATTCGTAGGTCCCCTTGGGCTCAGAAACCGCCGCTGCTGGCCCAAACGTTGGCGCTCTCGAGAGGTTTTCCCAACGCGCGCCATTGCCATCGCTGACCAAACGACTTGGAGTCAACCGTCCTAACAAGGGCTTGAGATAGGGCTCATCCATCTCGCTGCGGCTAGCGAGCACGACGACCGCCTCGCGGGCACGACTCAGCGCGACGTTGACCAAACGCTTCCATTCATCGAACGGCCAGTTATAACTTCCCGCGTTCACCGTATCGAAAATGACGATGTCGGCTTCCACTCCCTGTTGGCTGTGAACGGTCGATGCTTCCCAACCCTTTACCTCCCAAGCCGAAAACAGGTTGGCAATGGCTTGAGCCTGAGCTTTATACGGTGATAGGAATAAGCCTTTCGATTGCCTCACGCCGGAATCTGAAAGCAACTTTTCAAGGACGCTCGAAGTAATGGCACGCACCCAGCTTTTATTACCTGGCCCGCGCTCGGCACGAATTGCTGCCAGATCGCTTCCCTCTTCGTCCAATACGTACCAGATTGCTCTCGAATAGTCCGCCAACCACGATGGTAGTTTTGATTCCCGCTGCTGAGTCTCAAGAGCAGTCGTGAGATTACCACCGTACTGAAAATCGGAAACAACTCGACACACATCGGGATGCATTCGACGTTGCTCATACAAAACATGCACGGCAGTGGGATTATCTTCGAGTTCGTCGAGGTGGCTCAAGCCACTACAGGCCAACCAGTTTTGTTGTCGGGTTGGCAGGACACGAGAGATGCGACTTATGGGTGCCAATTGCTTCGAGTCGCCAACAAGCACGACTCGACGAGCCGCTAAAAATGACAGTGCCGCAATCGCGGTCCGAGACATTAGCCCGGCTTCATCGATAAAGATCGTTGTAAACGGAGCCTCTCCCTTCTCGAGCATTTTGGTGACGACCCTATCTTTGAGACAGATCATTGCTCTGAATGCAGTGGCAACCACCACGCGAACCTCCGGATCGACCAAATTTCGTTTGCCTTGGTCGCCGCCTTCTGATCGCAATTCGCCAATCTTTTTGCGTGTGAGAGCTTTCTCTTCCCAGTTATCTAAGTCGCGGAGTTGGCCAGCCAGCATCTCAATTTTGTAAAGAACTTCGGATTCCGTGCCCATCAACATGGACTCTAAAGCAGCAACCGCAAAACTTCGAATCGACGCCCCCTTACCAATGCGAAGCAGCTTACCATCGTCAAGCTCTATTAAAGATTGGCCGCGAGCCGCATTCCCAATGGAAAGAGCGACTGCATCCGTCGCTCGATTGGTTGTAGAGACGACAAGTATTCGCTCCGTCGGATCACGGAGCACGGCAGCGATTTGCTGCCCAGTTGTCCAAGTCTTTCCTGTGCCAGGCGGCCCCCAAAGTACACTCCAAGTGTGGTGCCACCAATCCCACAAATGTGGCAACCCAATTTCGCTCTGAATCTCGATAGCAGGATGAATGCCACCTTCCGTTGCCGCCAAACGACGTGGCAGCTCCGATCGAATCTCCGCGAATTCATCCTGGTTGAGGACTGCATCCAAGACCGAAAGAAACTCAAACGGGCGCACCAAAAAAGGCCCAGTGGTAGGCAGCAATTCGGAATTGTCCAAGCTGATAAACAAGCACCCGTTGCGTTCATCCACTTCGAGAACTTCACCCCGCCACAAAATCTCGTCCTCGAAGGCAGCGTCCTGGTAAGAGAAGTGAGAGAACGAACCGTCGTCATCGAGGGACCTCGGTCGAAACGCTATGGCACCTTCCCAAGTCCAGTCAAACTCAACCGAACTGCCAATGTGCACCACCCAAACCGTGCCGCGGTCACGTTCTGCAAAGAGGCTCACCTTGCGGCAACTGAGGCGTTTCCATTTCGAGCAGTCGCGATACTCCTGCCGAATCGCTGTGGCCGCATCTTTCAGTAAGCGATCGGCAGCATCGGGCAAACGCAGATCAGCTTGATATCGAGCAGGTTGAAACTCGGCCAACGGCAACTCGGCGTTTGGCATAGAATCATCTTCATGGGCGACATCGCCAAACTCGTCGTCCATTATCCCTGCTACCCTTTAGCGCCCAATGGCTGAACTTATCCATCTACTTTAGCATCCGTCGCAACTCGCCTGTGCATCCAATTCTACCAAGTCATTTCGATGCGCCAGCAGTTCCGGACGCAATCGCGTTCCTGCTGAAAAAACCGATCCTAGTATTCAAGTGGAACCAAAAGCACTATCCCGAGCTATCTGACTTGCGCTCTCGAAAATAGTCCAATATAGCGTTGGCGGCCTGCTTACCACCTCGCACGCATTGCGGTATTCCAACTCCAGCATACCCAGCACCGCAGAGTTTCAAAGTAGGATAGTTGGTCAAGTAGTTATTCAGCTCTCGCATGCGTTGTACATGTCCCACCAGGTACTGTGGCATTGCATCTCGCCAGCGAATGATTGCCTGCCATTTTGGAACGCTGCCACTCCAACCTAAAACCTGCCGAAGCTCTTTGGAAACAAGCTCCAATAATTCGTTATCCTCGCGATTGACGGCGTCGGGGTTCAACGCTCCGCCCAGGAAAATTCTTAAAAGCAACTCTCCCTCCGGCACTCGTCCAGGATATTTGTTGCTGGAGTAACTAATCGCCAGCGTTTGCAGCCTTTCCTTGCGTGGGATAATCAAGCCGAAACCGTCGGTGCGACCTGTGAGTTCTGAGCTGGGGACTACCATTGCGACGACAGCGCTCGAAGCGTACGGAATGCTGCCCACCCAAGAGGCGACTTCGGGAAGAACCGGCTGGAGCAGTTTCGCCGAAACGGCAGCAGGAGTAGCACATATCAGCGCATCGAAAGCCTGCTGGCCATTTTCCATCTCCAGCATCCACCCCTGACCATCTAAAGCTTGTTGAACGGCATAGACGGGCTGCTTCAGTTGGAGACAATTGGGCGGCAATTGCAAAGTCAAAGATTTGACCCAGTCGCTCATCCCTTTTTTTGGTGCAACGAATTGATCATACCTGGCCCCGCTGGCGCGCCTCGCTGCTGCAGCGGAGTCCTGTTTTCGCGCTGCCAAGTGCCCGCGAATCAGACCGCCCGAACTCCGCTCCATTTCCATAAATTGCGGCATGGTGGCTTGCATACTCAACGTCGCGGGGTTCGCCGTAAAGATCCCACTGACGATCGGCTCTACTAAGCTCTCGTAGGCTTCGCGACCCAAGCGTCGGGTGGCAAAAGATTCCAGCGATTCATCGCTGTCAGGATCGCCAACGCGACGCGGGACCCAGAATTCGCCCAGCAACCGAAGCTTGGCTGACCAAGAAAGAGTCCTTGTAGCCAGCACCGACGCGATGCGTGTTGGTTGCATCAGGCTGAAGCCGGCGGGGATCGGCAGAATGCGACCGCGATTGAGCACGAACGCTTGTCGATTGTTGTTGGCTGGGGAAATTAGTTCTGCGTCCAAGCCCAATTCTTGACAGAGGGCCATGGCATCGGGAACCAAGGTCGCGAAATTATCCGCGCTGCGCTCAATTAGATAGCGACCGTCATAAATCGTTTCGAGCACACCGCCCGCTCGGTCCGAGCCCTCAAAGAGCACGGCTTGAACATCCAGCTGGCTGCGGGACAACTGCAGGGCTGCCGTAAGACCACTGATGCCTGCCCCAATAATGGCTACGCGTTTCACAACCCCAACACCTTCATGACTGCATCGATTTTGGCGGCGAGTATGAAATCATTCTCGCTCAAGCCCCCTATCGCGTGGGTAGTCAACGCCACCCGAACATTTCGATAACCGGTCAAATGAAAGTCAGGGTGATGTTGCTCTTGTTCGGCGACTTCGGCGCAGACGTTGAGGATCTTCATGGCTTGTTTAAAGTTTTTCGCTTTCCAGGTGCGCGCGATCTGAAGCCCATTTTCGATTAGCTCCCAATCCTCGAGTGCTGCAAGCTGTTGAAGGCTTTGCTCGCGCGTATATTGATCCACCCCACCTTCGCAGGGTGCACACTTCCGTTTATTGAGCTGCATGGCTGACTGAAACTGCATCATGATCTTTCAAAGACTAATAGATACTTCGGCGGAGATTGTAACATGGGCAACGAGATTTTCGCTGTGAGTTTGGGTAAGCTTTAAGGGCATTCCGAATTACTTCGGTAAATTGGCTTGTGGATTGCCGAAATGGTAATAAAAACAAGTTTAACGACAGTACCAATTATCCTGTGATCAAGCATGATGTCGAACACGAAGAATCCTGCGGCAGAACCAAACAACTCGCGACTTAGCAATCGATTTTCGATTACGCAAGCAAAGTCGCTGGTCAAAGATCTTTCGCAGCCGAACGCGACGGTCTACTGGGTCGATTTTTTAGCGACGATCCTGTGTGGGCACACGGCATTTATCACCTTGCTCAATCTCGAGCGTCTGTCCGGTTGGTCAGGAGCATTACTTTGGGGTACCAAGGGCCTGCTTTTTGCGATGGTCGCAATATTATTTATGCGGGCATCGATGTTCATCCACGAACTCGTTCATCTTCCAGCCAAAGGTTATACGGGTTTTCGAGTCGCTTGGAATCTGTTGTGCGGCATTCCGTTCTTGGTACCATCTTTCTTGTATTATCCTCACGTCGACCATCATCGTCGCAAGCATTACGGTACCGACCATGATGGCGAGTATTTAGACTTAAGCCACCGTCATCCGGCCAATTTATTGCTGTTCATTGGTGCGGCCTTTGTCGTTCCGCTGGCTGCCTTTGTGCGGTTTGCAGTGATGACGCCCATTTCTTGGATTTTTCCGCAGTTTCGGGTCTGGGTGGAATGCCATGCCAGCAGTATGGTCGTCGATATTTTTTATTTGCGTGGTGACTTTGGACCGCAGGCACACCGCATTATGCGGTTGCAGGAAGTCGCCTGCTTTCTCTGGTGCATCTTCCTGTTATTGCGAGCACCGATTGTGAGTGGGCAAATTATCGATGGCTTTCTCGTTCAGGCTTATTTGGTAAGTGTTACGCTGATTCTCATCAACAATGTGCGTACGCTTGGTGCTCATCGATGGATGGGGGATGGCCGCGAGTTGACGTTTGAAGAACAGTTGCTCGACAGCGTGAACTATCCGCATCGGCCCTGGATTACCGAGTTGTGGGGACCGATTGGAACGCGCTACCATGCTTTGCACCACCTCTTCCCAAGCATTCCCTACCATAACCTAGGCATAGCGCACAAGCGTCTAGTGGCTGGTCTGCCCCAGGATTCGCTGTACCACGAGACCGAGCGAGTCACTCTGACTGGTGCAATATTGGAATTGTGGCAACGTGCATCTCACCGCCCCAAGGCTTCCCAAACTAAATCTGCTCAAGAAAACATTGCTGCCTAAATTAACCTAAATCGGCGATTTTTTGGCATTCACATGCTGAGCCGATTTATGCACAATCTGGCATGGCGCGGATTATCTGTGTAGCAAATCAAAAAGGTGGAGTGGGCAAGACCACGACGGCCGTCAATTTATCGGTTGGATTGGCCTGCGCTGGTGAACGCACTTTACTGATCGACTTGGATCCACAGTGCAACGCGACCAGCGGAATTGGGATGAAACCATCGGCCAGTCATCCACTTTTGCTCAGTACGCCTCTGAAGGAAAGTTTGCTAGCAACCAGCTGGGAAAACCTAGAGTTACTGCCGGGCAGCCGCAATTTCGTGGACGTGGATCGATTAGAGCATGGTGGTGCGAGCGACGCTGCCATTTTGCGACAACATTTAGATGCCGGCATGGCCAGTTTTGATTACGTGCTGATAGACTGTCCGCCATCGTTGGGACAGCTCACGCAGGCCGCCTTGAGTGCCAGCACCGAAGTTTTGATGCCGATCCAGTGCGAATTCTACGCAATGGAAGGTCTGACGCAAATGATTCACGTAATTCGTGACGTAATGCGTCGCGGAGACGGCAGATTGACCTTTGGCGGAATCCTACTCACCATGTATGATCCCAGCTTGGAGTTGACCCACGAAGTCGACACCGAGGTACGAGAGTTTTTTGGAGATATAGTTTTCGATACCGTGATTCCCCGCGATGTAGCGGTTTCGGAAGCGCCCAGCCATGGACAGAGCGTAATGGATTACGCTCCGCGATCGCGTGGTTGCCGAGCCTATTTAGAATTGTGCATGGAGGTACTAGAACGTGACTAAAGATCGTCGTTTAGGCAGAGGCTTGGCAGCTCTTTTGGGAACGCCGCTCGAGGAAGACGGAATTCTGGACAGCCAAGTTGAGGCGACTACCGCCACTCAGGGTTCGATGGGTTCCACCGTTAAGAGTGCTCCCGCGGCGATGAGCAGCAGTGCCAATAACAGCCGGGCATTGGTTCGCGGTTCGCAGGACCATTCTCCAGCGCAGAGCAGTGAACTCAAAATGCAGACGCCCGTGCAGGGAGTTACCGGAGCGGTCTCGCTTGCCGGACGTCCCTCCAAGCGCACCGCTTCCGATGCATCGTCGGCGGCCACGGATGGATCGAGCACAGGTACGCGCTCGATGGAAATCAATGTCAGCGATATAGATAACAATCCGTTTCAACCACGACGACGATTCAATGAAGAAGAGATTGCCTCGCTGGCTGAGAGCATTCGCGAACATCAGCAGTTGCAGCCGATCCTAGTGCGGCGCGTTGGCGACCGATTTCAGTTGATCAGCGGTGAACGCCGCCTGCGTGCGACAATTCACGCTGGTTTTACTCGGATTCGCGCCGAGGTTCGCGAGGCCGATGATCGCCTGGTCGCGGAACTCGCAATCGTCGAGAACTTGCAGCGCAAGGATCTGGATGCTATTGAGAAAGCGATGTCTTTCCGACGATATATCGACGAACACAAATGCACGCAAGAAGATCTGGCTCGCCGCTTAAAAATCGACCGCAGCACGATTGCCAACCTGATGCGATTGCTGGAGTTACCCGCTGAGATTCAAGCTTGGGTACAAAACGAGCAGTTGACTGCTGGCCACGCGCGTACGCTCTTGCCACTCGGCGACGAAGCCCAACAATTGGAATTCGCGCGACGAATCATGGACGAGACTTGGACCGTGCGTGAAACAGAGCGGCAGGTTTCGGAGCAACTGGCTATCGAGGACGGACATAAGCTCGTCGCAACAACGACCAACCGTGGTCCTCGAAAACGATCGACTCCACAGCTAGCTGCGCTCGAACAGCAAATGCGTCTGTCCCTGGGCGCTAAAACAGAAATTCGTCAGAGTGCCACGGGCCGCGGCAAGATTGTCATTAGCTTCGCAAACGCGGACGAATTTGAACGTCTGTGCGCACTTATCTGCCCTCAGGTTGACAAGCGTGCTGCCTAATAGAGGCTGACCGCCCTAAAAAATTTTTATTGTGTGCGACTCGGACACACCCCGTAAAATGAAGCAGCCCGAGCTCCTCTTCGCCGCCGCACAAAAACAGCTTCCGCTGAAAAAAGCACCAGTGGTTTTGCTGCCGAGCTTGGTCTAGAATGGTGCCACTGGACTTCAGATAAAGTCATCCTAAGACACATTAAACAAGGGCTCCTACCTATGACGACCTCTCCTTCGCGTCGCAACTTTATCAAGACATCAACTGTAACAGCCACTGGTCTTGCAGTCGCTTCGCAGATCGCGCGCACTGCTCATGCTGCTGGAACCGACGAAATTCGCTTCGTGGTTATCGGTTTGGGTGGACGCGGATCGGGTGCCGCAGCGAACATCATGGAAACCAAAGGCAACGTCAAGCTTGTGGCCGTCGCCGATGCATTCGGTAAGAAAGCATCCAATCAATTGGCTGCGCTGAAGAAAAAGTATCCAGACAAAGTCGACGTGCCAGAGGATCGAATTTTTACTGGTCTGGACGGTTACAAAGCCGCCATCGACGTCGATTGCGACTTGGTCGTGATTGCGACACCACCCGGCTTCAAGCCACAACAATTTGAGTACGCGGTCAACAAAGGTCGCCACATTTTTATGGAAAAGCCAGTGGCTTCCGACGCGACTGGAGTGAAGCGTGTACTAGCTTCTGTCGAGGAATCCAAGAAGAAGAATCTGATGGTCGGAATTGGCTTGCAACGCCGACACGAACCGCAATACATGGAAACAGTGGCTCGGCTGCACGACGGTGCCATTGGCGACATCATCGCTCTTCGCGTCTACTGGAATGGAGGCGGAATATGGCACAAAGGTCGCGATGAAGCTCAGCAGTTGATGCCAGACGGCAAGCAAGTAACGGAGATGGCCTACCAGTGCAACAACTGGTATCACTTCAATTGGCTCAGTGGCGATCAGATTTGTGAGCAACACATTCACAATCTCGATGTGGGCTGTTGGGTCAAAGGACAATTTCCCGTCGAATGCAACGGCATGGGTGGACGCGAGCAACGAATGGGCGGCGACCCAACCAAGTCGCAAATTTTCGATCACACGTTCTGCGAGTACACATTTGCCGACGGCACCAAGATGTTCAGCCAGGGGCGTCACTTGGCAGGATCTTGGACGAATGTCAGCGAGTTCGCGCACGGAACCAAGGGAACCTCGGATCCATCCGGCGTTATTCACGGCGAAAACGCCTGGAAGTTTGCTGGCAAGAACCTCAATGGTCACCAGCAGGAACAGCACGACCTGATCGAGTCACTGATGCGGGGCGAAATCTATAACGAAGGGGAATATGGCGCGAAGTCTACCTTCACAGCAATTCTTGGACGCGAAGCATGCTACTCCGGCAAAGTCGTGAAATGGGACGAACTGCTGGCTAAAGGAACCGAGCTGGCACCCGGCATCGACAACTACACACTCGACTCCGAGCCGCCCACCAAGCCTGATGAGAAAGGTGCCTACCCGCACCCAGTTCCCGGAAAATACAACCCATTTGCCTAGTTTCCCTTTGCTACTGTAGTGCAGAAGCGTTCCAGTTCTTCACCGGTGGAAGGGCCGCGGGGAACTTCGGGGTTTAACGAAAACATCGGCTACTAATTTATTCAGCGCCTCGGGTCTCCCCGAGGCGTTGCCATTGACGTTGTTGCCATTGTTGTTAGCACAGGGGCGTAGCAGTGAGGCAGCCCAAAGGTTTGGAATGAAATTCTCGATACGCGATATCGCAGTTGCCACTACCACAGTCGCGTTGATGCTCGCTTTTGCGCAGATCGCCCTTCCTTTTTTCTTAATCGCGTTTGGTTTCGCGAGTATATTCTTGTGCCTTGGTCCTTTTGCGATTTTATTTACATCGATCCTATTTGCTGAGCAGCGCGGCAGTTTTCTCGACATTAGCACAAATCCATGTTACCGATCGCTAAAGAGGCTTTGGTTGCTATCCCTTTGCTGCGTACTTGTTGTTTGGGGAATACTATTTGTGAACTCGGCTCTTTAGCGAGTGGATCTAAATAGGACCACGAATTCTACGAATCACGCGAATGAAAAGTCCGACAGCCTGATTCGTGGTGTTCGTTTCATTACTGGTCGTCTCCTGAACGCCCATCTGCGAAGGCCGACTTGCACGGTGAGCCATTCGAGGTAATGCTTCTCACTCGGATCTGTAGGAGGGCAGCTGGGGCACCTTTTAAAAGTTCTCAAATGAAAATAGTTTCTTGGAATGTAAATGGCGTTCGCGCTGCAATGGACAAGGGCTTGCGGTCGTTTGTAGAGCTCGAGCTGCCAGACATACTCTGCCTCCAGGAGACCAAAGCTGAGCCGAGCCAAGTTGACTTGCGCTGGGCGGAACAACTTGGCTACCACCATGTGTGGAATTGCGCGACCAAAAAGGGCTACAGTGGGACCACGATCTGGAGCAAGATGGAACCTGGCAAAGTGATTCTGGGGATCGGCATCGAAGAGCACGACAGTGAAGGGCGGGTAATTACCGCTACCTTCGATGATTTCCACCTGGTCAATGTGTACACTCCCAATTCGCAGCGTGGATTGGTGCGACTGCCCTATCGCCAAGCCTGGGATGCCGCCTTTCTGAATTACGTCCGACGCCTCAACCGCCGCAAGCCGTTAATCTTTTGCGGAGACGTAAACTGCGCTCATCAGGAAATTGACTTAACGAACCCCAAAGCCAACCGAAAAAACGCTGGATTTAGCGACGAAGAGCGGGCAGGGCTCGACAAGATCGCACAGTCTGGATTCCTCGATTCCTTTCGCCAGTTCAATCAAGATCCCGGCCATCACACTTGGTGGACGCCTCGCAACAACGCGCGAGAGCGAAATATTGGATGGCGGCTCGACTATTTTTGGGTTGCAGAAAAATTTTGGCCGCGAGTCCAAGCAGCTACAATCCGAGATGATGTTTTTGGTTCTGACCACTGTCCTGTAGAGCTGATAATCACCTGAAGCTTGCGATACTTGACACTCGGGACATTAGGAGGCAGCAAAGACAGTAATAAGTGACGGCCCACGGGACAGCCCCCGTTTTCAATTGAGACAGAAAAAGGTATCCGCACATGCCTGTTCCTCTAGCCCCCCATCTTCAGATGCAACAGCAGATTTACAAACTACGATTTGCCCCCTCACGCACACCTTTTGAAGTTGAGCTATTTGGATTTAAGGCCGAAGGCCTGATAGAGCTAGGGGACACAGCACGTTGGCGTAACAAATGCTTTGTCCTAGAGCAATTGTCCCAATTGCTTATGAAAACAATTGGGAGTTCTACAATAAAACAATAAAGCAACAAACCCTAGAATTAGGCTGTGACAATCCACTAGGCTCTTACCAAGGCATGCAATAGCAACGACCCCGTAAGCGACGCCAGCATCACAAACACGATGGTTGCGATCGCTGGTTTTGGCCCAACACGTATACTCCACAGGCCGATGGCTACTTGTGTTGCGGTGATTAGAATCGCGAGCCAACCGAGGTTGTGTTGAGACGCGCCAACCAGACTGGCAATGAGGGCTGCTAAGAAAAACCCCGGGAGGCTGGGAAACATCCACAGTGCCGATCGCAAGAATTCGCTGGATCCGAGAATCCAGACGAAAGGCAAGAACATGCACATGCAGAGGGCAACGACTGGCAGGGCAAACGCGGGATAGCAGTAAACGCAGCGAGCTGCAGCGGCTAGGGCTAGCGTCAGACCCAAAAACGCAACAACCAGCGGAGCCCACTTTCCGACAGCAATCGCTATCGCAACTCCCGACATGAGAATTAACACCGACCGCAGGTTAAATTGCGCCACTTCCGTCGTTTCAGGCACGTCCCAACCGGAAATAGGTATCCATGGAAGACCGCCAGCCAAAACCAATGCGCCTACAGCCAACACAGAGGGGACTTGCCACATTAGCGGTGATGGCCGGCTTTGGTCCGCCTCGGTCCAATCATAGAACGCGGGGACAAACCAACCACATGCACCGCTAACCAAAACAAATATCACTAGAATCGTTCGGGCTTGCAGAAGCTTAGGCTGTCCCACCACAATTGTACTCCCACGTCTAAACCTAGATTTTAGCAGAGCAACAACATTTCGCCTTTCGATCCGGCCCAAGCGGCTACAATTCGGGATGATGTTTTTGGCTCCGACCACTGTCCCTGAGAACTGGTAATCACTGATGCTCGCGTGTTTTGATACCCATAGCTCATCTCGACCAACCCGCGGACGTGCCGACGAATGCACAGCCGCGCGGCTGAGTGTCGCCGCACGCATGCTTGCAATTCTTGCTCTTGTTTTGACGAGCGGCTCCAGCGTCGCGATCGGCCAAGAACCGCAGCCCCAGAGTATGCATCTGTTCGTGCTGGCCGGTCAATCCAATATGGCCGGTCGTGGCCTGGTGGCGGACGAGGATCGCATTGTTCACCCTCGAGTATTCACGCTCGACCGCAATGGCAAATGGATTCCAGCCGTCGACCCTTTACATTGGGACAAGAAGGCTGCCTGAGTTGGTTTAGGTAAGACGTTTGCGATTGACTACGCCGAAGCACATCCTGAGGCGGTGGTAGGTTTGATTCCCTGTGCTCACGGCGGTTCGCCAATCAAGTCGTGGAGCCCGGGTGGTTTTCACGATCAGACCCAGGGACATCCGTACGATGACATGCTGCTGCGGGTGCGGCAAGCACTGCCTGCAGGAACTCTCAAAGGCGTGCTATGGCACCAAGGCGAGTCCGACGCCAACGAAAAAGACGCCCCCCAATACGAATCGAAACTGGCGGTGCTGATCGATCGAATTCGAACCGAATTCGCTAGTCCAGAATTGCCGTTTGTGATCGGACAGCTTGGCAATTTCCCAGATTCTCCATGGAGTGCAGAGCGTTTGCGAATCGATGCAGCCCACCAGCGTTTGGCCAAGTCAGTTCTGGCCTGTGCGTTCGTACCTTCACTCGGCCTTAATCATCGCGGCGACAAAGTGCACTTTGATTCGGCTTCCTATCGCGAATTTGGGCATCGTTACTTCTCCGCGTACCAGCAGCTCAATTCGCGCAACGTTCCCAGACTGCTTAGTGTACAGCGTATTTGGGACAAGTCGACACATAACGCATTCACGGATTTAGTGCGATTCAAGGACGAGTGGTTTTGTGTTTTCCGCGAAGGCGATGCGCATGTCTCCGACAATGGTGCCCTGCGAGTACTGCGTTCCAGGGATGGGATCGAGTGGAGCTCGGCGGCTGTACTGACCGATGCCAGCGCTGACTTGCGCGATGCCAAGATTTCCGTCGCGCCGGACAATCGGTTGATGTTGAGCGGTGCGGGCGCGATGAAGCCGCCCGCCGATTTTAAGCACCAGTCGCTTACATGGTTGTCGACCGATGGCGTGCAGTGGAGCCCGGCCCAGCCGGTGGGTGAACGCGATATGTGGATATGGCGCTCGGTATGGAACCGAAATACGCTTTACGGCATTGGCTATCGCACCAACTCAACCACGGAACGTTACGCGCGACTCTATAAATCGACTGATGGGATCAATTTTGAGACGCTGGTCGACAAGCTCTTTGAAGCTGGCTATCCCAACGAATCAGCCATTGTTTTCTTGGAAAACGGCGTGGGCTATTGTCTGCTGAGACGCGATCCCTTCGGCGGAGATGCTGGGACAGGCCAGTTCGGAACTGCGTTGTCGCCGTTCACTCATTGGCAGTGGAAAGATTTGGGTGTGCGCGTTGGAGGCCCTCAAATGATCGCGCTGCCGGGAGGCAAATTGGTGGCCGCAGTACGACTTTACGATGGTCATACTCGCACATAACAGTGTTGGAGAGATCACGT
>JBGSTP010000024.1:0-13950 GCA_041736515.1 Pirellulaceae bacterium | reverse complement strand
TTGACTACACATCAAACAGCGACTTCGGCTCGACGCCTTATACGCTGCTTGCCAGCCTAGATACTGAGCCTGTGGCTAACAGTTACTCAGGTGAGACTCACACTCACTCGTCGTCAACTATTTCCAGTTCGATTCGTCCATTTATGGATTAGGCTCTGCGAATCAGGATCTGCCGGGCTACGTTGTTTTGCTCGACTATCCCGACGAACCACCGGGTGGCAAACGCAATTGGAGCACCGGCTTCATTCCGGCTACTTTTCAAGGCACCCAGTTCCGCGAAGGCAGCACGCCGATTTTGCATTTGAATCCTCCGCAGGCAGTGTCCAACCTTCGCCAGCGAGCCAAACTAAACTTCATACAACAACTGAACCAGGTTCATCAGGAGGGGCGTCAGGAAGATAGCGAGTTGGACGCGCGTATCGCAGCTTATGAATTGGCATTTCGCATGCAATCGGCTGCAGCAGAAGCAGTCGACGTGGAGGCAGAAACGCAAGAGGTGCAACAGCTTTATGGCCTCACTGATAAAGACACTGCTCGCAACGGACGCAATTGTCTCCTAGCCCGACGCTTGGTCGAGCGTGGCGTGCGATTTGTCCAGCTCTATATGGGATCAGGCGGCAAGTGGGATGCCCATAAAGACATCGAGGGCAATCATGCTAAGAATTGTCGCGAGTCCGACAAGCCGATTGCCGGTCTATTGCAAGACCTGGAGCGACGAGGCCTGCTCGACGAGACGTTGGTTGTATGGGCTGGCGAATTCGGTCGTACCCCGATGAGTGAGAGTGGCGATGGCCGAGATCACAATCCCTATGGCTTCACAATCTGGATGGCAGGTGGAGGCGTACGCGGAGGCATCACCCATGGAGAGACGGACGAGATCGGATTGTACGCGATCAATGGACAATCCCATGTGCACGACATCCACGCAACCATCCTGCATTGCCTGGGTCTGGATCATTACAGTTTGACCTACCTCCACAATGGCCGCGATGAGCGTCCCACCATTGACGCGGGCGAAGTCATTACCGAAATCCTGGTTTGATTTTTTATACAGAAACTTTACCAGACTATAGTGATTTCATGCTTCACAGGTGTTACGGCAACGCGTACGGCGTCTGCCAGCGGCTGGCGCTGTCGCTCTGTTTCAGCCACGGCTTGCTCCATATTGGCACGACCAATGGGTCCATGAAAGACTGTTTTTACTTGGTGAGTCTCGAACTCTTGTTTGGCGGCCACTGCTTGACTGACTCGATCAAAAGCCTCACAGAAAGGATTGTCAGTGAATTCGCTTGCTAAATTGATGCCTTCTTGCAATTGAGCGGCAGAGTAGGTGCGAGAAACGTCACCCCAAGTGATCGTAGCTAATCCGCTAAATCCGGTAACCTTTAAGGTAAAGCGGTTGAGTTCGGCGTCGAATGGCACAAACGTCAACCCGGAGCGAACGGAGTCATCGCGGTCGACAGGTCCGTTGGCACAGAAAGGATAGCGACTACTAGTCAACTTGAGTTTTCCATTTTTGAACGAGTCAACTTGGTGACCGCCAAACGCCTTGGCCGTTAGCTGCGAACCATCCACGTTAATTTCGCCCAGATTGCCATCCAAACCCAAGGCTCTCAAATAAGCGTAGGCCATGATCGCATGCCCGGCCCAATCTGGATGAATACCGTCCCTTCCGGCCATCTCGTAGGGTTGCGAACCATCGCCTGGATAGCGTCCCGGCGCGATAATGTTGGCTTTTGTCATTGGCCAAAACACATCGGCGAAGGCGACTTGCTCATCAACGGCTACGCCCATCGCGATATCCCGCAAGGCGCACAGATGTTGATTATGTTCTTCTAGTGTCCCCACGCGACTGCTTACCCAGGTTGCCAGCTTGCCACTACAGCCTGGTGAGCCGACTACAACCCTTGCGCCTGCCGACTTCAACTTTCGCACGATCGCAGTGGTGTGATCGCGGAACCATTGACCATTCGTTACGTCGAATGGCCGGTATCGCGCGTCGTTCATGCCATAGCTGAGCGTAACAATGGTGGGATTGAAACGCAGGCAGTCGTTATCCATGCGTTTCAGAAACCCATCGGTTTTCTCACCGCTCCATCCGAATTGCCGCGCGGTAATTTCCATTTCTGGCATACAAGCCGTTAAATAGGTCTCGATCAGGCGCGAATACATTCGTTGCTCTGTAATCGAATCACCGACAATTGCTAGTCGATCGCCATGTCGCAACAACAGTGCACCTGGGCTTGGTGCCTTGCGCGGATTCAGTTTAAGAAAGGCCACACCGTCAGGTTTGGTTTCGTACTCGTACGGTCCTAATTTCGGTAACTCTAGTTTGCGAACTTCCTGTGCAAGACAAGTTTGACTAGCGAGGGCAATTAGCAGCAGAATGGCGTGTCGCATGGTGAATTCCAATCAGGACAGACAAACGAGAGGTGTCGAGGGACGAGAGACTAATTTATCAGTTATTCTAGGCAGCGGGCTCTTTTCCGAATGCTTTGGAATAGCGTTGAAGATGTTCACGGAATTCTCGCAATAACCGGCTTTGAAATCGATAGGGATTCCAAACAGCCGCGATGGTTCGCTTGGGCTTTACGCCATACAGTGAACGGTACAGCCGACGATCGCTCTTATCGAGCCTCTTTGCCATCTCGGGAATCATCGACACACCGTGCGACAATGAAACTAGCTCCTGCACCATGACAAGCTGACTAGTGCGTTCCATTGCCACTGGATGAATGGACCGCTGCCTACAAAAAGAGGTAATATTATCCGACAAGCAATGCGCTTCGTCCAGCAACACAAATGGATAGTGTTGCACATCTTCGATCCGAATCTGTTTCTTGCTTGCCAATGGATGATTGGTCGGCATCACCAAGCTCAGCTCTTCCTCAAACAGAGCTTCGACCTCGACATACTTGGTCGGCACCGGCAATGCGAGAATGACCACGTCCAACTCTCCCTGTTTGCAGCGCTTCATCAAGTTGTCTGTGGTATCCTCCTGCACCAATAGCGTCGCCTTGGGATAGGCGTCCGAGAAACGACGCAGCAGGTTGGGCAGAAAGAAAGGGGCTACGGTTGGGATCGCGGCTACACGGATGCGACCACTTTGCCCATCGTCACTGATCTCCGCTTTGGTGTCTTCCAAGATCAACAGGATCTGTTCGGCGCGTTGCAGAAATAGCATGCCGGCATCGGTCAAGTCAACGGAACGCGGCTTGCGATCGAAAAGTGGTTGCCCTAGCTCTTCTTCTAGTCTTTGAATCGACCTACTCAGTGCGGGTTGCGACATATGCAGTCGCTCAGCCGCATGTGTGAAGTTGCGGGTTTCCGCCAAACACTGAAAATTGCTGAGTTGTTCCATGTTCATCCAAGATCTCCGACTTATCAGGATTGATGCGAAATATTAGCCGACGGACATTTGTGGACAAAATCGCAGGTCCGCATGGTTACAGTGCTAAGCTGGTCGAGAATCCGCCAACTTAGTGAGCCGAAACTCGCCTTGATTGTACTTTGTGGCAATCAAAGTACCGGAAAAATGGTGATCGAATTTTCCAGCCACACAAATCTATTCAAGTGTGTGCTGCTGCGCAATAATGCCTGCCGTCCCCACCCGCGTACCAGCAGAAGGTTTTTCGATGGTCGAAACGAAAGAGGCTTGGCCAAGTGTCGCTCCCAAAGCAATTATTTTCGATTGCGATGGAACGCTCACAGATTCGATGCCGGTTCACTACGTAGCCTGGCATCGTACCATGACACGCCATGGATTGTTTTTTCCCGAGGAAAGATTCTATGCATTGGGTGGCATGCCCAGCGATCGCATCATCTCGATTCTGTCCCAGGAACAGAGCATTACCGTCGATGCCAAACAGGTTGCGGTTGAAAAGGAAAATGTGTTCCTATCGCTGATTAATTTGCTGACACCGATTGAACCTGTCATGCAGGTTGCCAGCTATTATCGTGAACTCATTCCAATCGCTGTCGCTAGCGGTGGCTTTCGAGAGATTATCCTTCGCCAACTGGATCATTTGAATTGTCGCGATTGGTTTAACACCATAGTAACAGCCGAAGACACAGTTCGGCATAAACCGGCTCCGGACGTGTTTCTCGAAGCAGCTCGGCGGCTGAGGGTCGCTCCGGAGGATTGCTTGGTATATGAAGACGCTGACTTAGGCGTGCAGGCAGCCCAGGCGGCTAACATGCAATGCATCGATGTACGGAGATTTCACACACCGCGACGATTCGACGAGTTGTTGTTACCTTAGTTCGGCCGCGCGCATTCGCCGTAGGAGCGTCTCGGTATGTCCAAGCCTGCATCAATTCCCCGCGAAGACTTTTGCCAACTCCCTTTCGTTTAGCCCGCGATCGAAGATTGCTATTTCGTCCAGCTTTCCTTCCCAATTTTGGGCATTGTCGCTTTGTCCTCCCATGAATAGATTTGCGACCTGCGCTGCGGCAACTTGTGGCGGGAGCTCCAGCTCAATTTCGGGGCGCTCGGCGTTTGCCGCGTAGATCCTTACCGACCGGCCAGACTTGATTAGTACCAATCTTCCCCAGCTCCAACGCTTAAATGTCGACTTCCCAAACACGGTTGTATCCAAGCCCGATTGCAGGATCAACTTGCCGGCATTCTCACCGTCGCCGCACAAACCTAGGTGCAATCCTTGGGGACTGGTCGAGTAGCCATAATCGCGGGAGAACATCCAGCCAGCTACGCTGCGCGCTTCAAAGGGCATTCCGTTCCAAAACGAAAGCGCCACACTATAGTCCTGGCCCAACTCGGGCAGCAGAGTCGTGATTCGACCACCGGCAAAATGTGCCGCGCGATTAATCTCCTGTTTGTTGGTAAATTGCCTCCGGTCGGAATCAGCTGCGTTGCTCGCGTTCTGGCCGGGCCCCTCGAGAAAATAGACCACGCCGGGCTCGTACGTCGCCGTTCGCCCCGCGCCGCTGGAGTCCAACGCAGTCGGGCCAGACATTTCGTCCAAACGCCAATAAGCAAGCGGCTGCAGATCAAGTATGCTCTGAGCTGCGGGTCCCAGACTTTGGTCCAGCGTGCGACGGGGAAGTTTACTAACCCGCTCGAGCAGTAATAAATTCGCAGCAACAATTCTAGGTTCGGCGCTGACCTCCAAACCTGCTGAACGCGCCGCCCATGTGTTGTAGCC
The DNA here is from genome assembly GCA_041736515.1 of Pirellulaceae bacterium. Taxonomy (GTDB): domain Bacteria; phylum Planctomycetota; class Planctomycetia; order Pirellulales; family Pirellulaceae; genus Aureliella. Next base: position 8,785 of record JBGSTP010000024.1, on the reverse strand, counting down.
ACCAAGATAATGTTGCTCGGGGGGAGGAATGTAACCATCACCACCATTGGCTAACTCTATAACCATCGTTTTGCTCAGCGGGCTTTGGCGCTTGAGCTTCAACCCGGTTAGAGCGTAGGTCTCGTTCGGTGTAGAGGCGATGGCGATGTCGCCGATCCGAATCGCCTGCAACACAATTTCTGTCGATTGGCGTTCGTGGAGCAGCACCTGCTCCCGAGCGTAAATTTCAGGCTGCGTTTTGGGTAGGCGATCGCCCATTTCTGCTACGATGTCCCTGGCTCATTTCAGCCTCTGCGCGTCCGGGGTTCGATAACGCATCGCAAGGCGAGCTTCTTCCATTGCTATATCAGCGTCCTGACGGAACTCGATCTTGTCGTAGACGTCCGTCGCGATACTCAATAGACCTTGCGCGAAATGCTGGATCGTTCCTTCGGCTTCAGAAAATGATTGCAGGTAGTCTTTCTTCCAAATATCACCGCTGCATCCGTGAGACATGATGGCCACCGGTACAGGGCTTGCGCTGCTTACATCCGTTTTCATGTGGCGTTCCAAACCATCACAGAATAAGCCGAAGTAATCGGAACTAATGGCCTTATCGCCAAAATAGTGCATTGAGAAGTTCGCCAAAGTTGCAATCGGAGCACCATCCATATTCCGAAACGCAATCATGCTCAATTCCGGATCCTCCGGTCCAGTTGGCCCAGTTGCATCGTCGGGGTTTCGGGCGGAGTGCATATTAGCGCGCACTGTCGGATTTCCGAACGGATCCTCTGCAATGCGATCCGGTCTGCGAACCCATCGGCGTAATGCCGTAAAGTTTGGAGCTTGTCCAGATCCCCAGCCAACGGTTGCCGACACCATCTGGCCTTCAGCCGCGACGATGGCCTCGACCAATCGCTGTCTTAACAGGGGCACGTAGTTTGGGTCTGCATCTGTTCCCAAGGCCCCCATGCTCGACGGTGCCGAATGGGTGTGCGTAGCGGATATGAGAATTCGATCAGCTCTGAGCTTTGTCCGCGTCGAGGCGAGGTTCTTGACTTCGTCTAACAAATCACGTGGCAGCATACAACTGTCGACAACCACAATCGCAATTCTCTCTTTCCCATCGTCCAGGACAATTGCTCGTCCATTCACACGCGTCGTTACCTGATCTGCCGAATGCGAAGTCATACTGCCATTGATCAACACGGGTAGCTGGTCCGGTGTGATGTCGATTTTGAAAGCACCAACTCTCAATTCGCCCATAGCAGTCTGGCTGAGCAGAGCAACATCGACGGCGACGAGCATGGTCAAGGAAAGTATATGGCTGCAGATTCGCATAGCTTGGGGCCTCCTAGGGTGGGATAGAAATCTGTGCGGGAGAGTTTGCGTGGGCTCGAATCCGGTTATCGATTGCTGTAACCAGCATCACTGTTACAACAGGAGCTTACGTCACAGACTGAAATACTCGCAGAAAAAAATCGTTTTCCTAGTTTTGCAGTATATGCCAACTCCATCCGCAATTCTCCCACAGATATCTATCCTAGGCTTGAATTAGTCCGATTCCAGCGTTGACGGACGCGTGCCCCTTCGTGAAGCTCGAGGTTGAAGCTGTGAAAATATTTTCTTTGGTTAGCCTCATCTTCGCCCTTGGTGTTGCCCTAATTGGTGCAATGTCCGCTATCTGTTCAAGCAGGCCTCCCATAGAAACTAACGCGTCTATGGCAGCCCAGCCGATTTCCTTACATTACATGGAACCAAACATTTCGACGCTGTCGGCAATTGACCGCGCGTATGCTGCAATCGAAATGAGGCGCACAAGATTTGATACAAGCAATCCGACAGTGCTGCCTTCGCATCGTGAGTATCTCACGGAAGTTATCGCCCTGATTGAACAAGGCATTTACTGGCGAGTGTCCGGCATGCAGGCACTAGAGCGTGGAGACTTCGACAGCCTGCAATGGGCTCGCACCGGCGAGCGATTGCTGCAGGGATTTCGCGGACTACGCGTTCCGGCAGGGATGGAGAAACATCAAAGTCTGGTGCAACAGGCCATATCCGAATTGACAAACTTTTTCAGCGAGTATTCGCCAGCACAACAGACCAACAAGAGACAGTCGCTTGATCAGAATGACAATCTGCGTCGTGCCTCGGCGGCAATGCGCGAGGCTTACGGGACTTTACTCAGTGCACATGCGTACGCAGACTTAGAAGTCCAAGGCGCGTTCTACGATTCGCACTTAGCGCTTGACCCACTTTAGGGCGTTCGTGGAACAAGCGGCCAGATTGTTGTGAGCGGTAGGAGATTGCTAGCTGGCTCGAACCGCTGGACCTGTGCTGCAAAACGCGGAGCGATCGATTAATTTTGCTCGGTAACAGCTGCTAAGCCAACAACCGTCATGTTATCGCGGTGAATTACTTCTTCGTATGGGCAATGACCGAGCACTTCAGCGATGGCGGGAGAACGCAGCCCCTGGATTCTCCCCAATTCTTGAGAATTGTAGTTGGTCAGTCCCCTCGCAATTTCGACGGACGCTTCGTCGACAACTGAGATGACTTCACCCTTCTGAAAGCTACCCAGGACTTGCTTAATGCCAATCGCTAACAGACTTGGGCCTCCAGATCGAATCGCCCGGGCCGCGCCGGCATCGACCATCACGCAGCCGCTGGTTTGAGCAGTAAATCCAATCCAACGCTTCTTGGGAGCCAGGCCACGTTGGCGAGGCAAGAATATGGTTCCGAGTTCCTCTCCAGCAACGATGCGTGTCAGCACATTCTCGATGCGACCGCCTGCGATGACGACCGGCGCGCCGCTCTGTGTAACAAACTGAGCTGCTTTCAATTTACTGGCCATGCCGCCTTTGCTGATGCCCGTGGTACGATTCACCGCCAAATCGATCACCGCTTGGTCGACTTGGTGAATCGTGCTGATTATCTGTGCACCTGGCTGCTTGGGATCCGCGTTGTAGACGCCTTCGACGTCGCTCAAAATAATGAGCGCCGGGTGAGAAAAAATCCCAGCCACCATAGCCGCCAGCCGGTCGTTATCTCCAAAGGTAGTCAATAATTCATCCACGGCTACCGTATCATTTTCGTTGATGACCGGAATTACCCCCAGCTCAAGCAATGCGCCGAGAGTATTGCGGACGTTTAAGTAACGCGTTCTATCGTCCAAATCGTCAGCGATCAACAGAATCTGAGCCGCATGCCGCCCCAGCGTGGAAAAGAAACTCTCATAGTTCTGTATCAAATGTGCTTGCCCCACAGCGGCTACTGCCTGCAATTTTGCCAAGTCGGTCGGCCGCTCTTTGAGGCCCAGCCGCCCCATGCCAGAGGCAACAGCTCCACTGCTGACCAGTACAACCTGTTTTCCTCCATCAGCGATCTGCGACAGCTGCGACGACAGAGTACGAACCTGTGCAACATCCAGCCTTCCCTCGGAATCGGAGAGCACCCTAGAACCGACTTTGACCACCAGCGTCTTTGCTGATCCGATCAATGATTGACGAGTTTCGTTTTCCATATTTCGAAAATTGTTCACAGAAATATATGAAGCGGCGGATTGAATATCTCGACCGAGGCACGCGACAAATTATCTGCTTTCCTAGCCAACTCGGATAGGACCGATGTTAGTAAATCGTAGCGACTAGATCCAACCACGAACATCCAATGGACACCGGCCCGAAACCAACAGAAGTCGCTTTAAATTCAGAGAAGCAACCCTCCCTGCCAGGGTCCACCGTGCCTAAAAGACAAGTAATGTTGAAAAACCCCCATAAACTAGCGTTGCGACACATTTGCTGGGGACAAAGAAGGATAAGTCGATTGCTCATTTGGTCGCCGTGGCTAGACTATGGGTAGTGACGGTAGCGCGACACACCGAAGGCGGATCTCCGAATCCACAATGCAAGCGTCGGCAATTTTTGCTACCTGAATTGCGCAACTGACCGGTCTCCAACTGGACTTTGGATTAATGAGTGAATTGCATCACGACTGTGGCATTGCGGCGATTTATCATCTCCCCAGTGCGGAAGCTAGTCCGCTGTGCCCAGACCAAGGGCCCCACGAAATCTCGCGATTACTGCCGCGCATGTTGCAGGATATCCAGAATCGCGGGCAATTAGCCGCCGGGATTACAACCTATTCTCCAGATCGCGCAAATTTACTCGATACTTACAAAGACATTGGAACAGTAGCAGAGGTGTTTCGACTTTCCCACCGCGGCAAGAGCGAAGCACTCATGCAGGAGTACGCGGGTCAGGCTGGCATTGGACACGTGCGTTATGCCACCTGTGGAAAGGACGATCGCAATTACGCTCAGCCTTTTGAGCGTCAACACATTCATAAGCACAAATGGTTCAGCTTCTGTTTCAATGGTCAGTTGGCGAACTACGCGCAATTGCGGGCCAAGCTATTGCATGAGGGCGAACATCACTTAGCGCGCGACACCGACACGGAAATCATCATGCATGAGCTAGGCCGTGAATTGTCTTCCGGCGCTGCGGGCCGAGATATTGCGGACGTATTCACGAAAGTGGCCTGCCAGTTTGACGGTGCCTACAGTTTAGCTTTCCTCAACGCGCGCGGTGAATTGCTGCTCGCGCGAGATCCGCTTGGCATCAAGCCGCTGTGCTATGCCGTGGAAGGATCGCTTTTCGCCGCTGCCAGCGAGAGTGTAGCGTTGCTTAATCTTGGTTTTGAGCCGGATAGCATCCGTTCGTTGCTTCCCGGGCACTTGATCGTGGTACGTCCTGATGGGATCAAGATAAAGCAGTTCGCTAAATCCAATCGAACCGCGCACTGCTTTTTCGAATGGATCTACTTTGCAAATGTTGCAAGTACCCTGGACGCGCGGAGTGTGTATCTTTCCAGAACGCGACTCGGTGAAGAACTCGCAAGATTGGAAGTTGCCGAGAATCGAGTGCCTTTGGACCGAGATACGATTGTGGTACCAGTTCCGGATACTAGCAAAGCTGCGGCAGATGCAATGGCTTTCGAACTGGGGATTCCCAGTCGCGAAGGCTTGATACGCAATCGCTATAGCGGTCGAACCTTTATTGAGGGCGGACGGGCTCGAGTGACGAAAGCCTCTGTCAAATACACGCCTCTGCGGGAAGTTCTCGAAGGGAAACGGGTCTTTCTCGTCGAAGATTCTATTGTGCGTTCCACCACAATGAAGGTACTGCTCGACCGCATTCGACATTTGGGCGGTGCCAAAGAAATCCATGTGCGTGTCGCTTGTCCCCCAATTATCGCTCCGTGCTTCTACGGAATTGATATGTCGACCATCGATGAGCTCTTCGCACCAAAGTTTCTAGACAACGGCAACCTGACAGAGGAATCCCAACAACGCATGGCAGCAACATTGGGGTGCGATTCACTGCGTTACTTGCCTGTCAGTGCGATTTCGCGAGCAATCGAATTACCACAAGAACAACTCTGCCAAGCCTGTGTGGATAGAAACTACCCCACTGAACATGGACAGCGATTGTTCAATATCGCCTTGCAGAATATCGGCCAAGTAGCCGGAAACTCGTCGAGAACCTACGAACAAGTTGTGGCAGCCAACACAGACATCAGTTGATCAGCCTGGGTTGCAAATAAATTCTCCCTCGACGCGTTCAAGCACACGGTGCGTTTGCGCCTTGCTATTCCAGGGCGTTGAGCTCCAGCCATCGTTCTTCGGCAGCACCTAACTCCATTTCAACCGCTTTCACCTCATTGTGTATCCGCAGAGCTTCTTTGGCATCGGTGGTGCTCATTAAAAGTGCATTCAGCTCGATGCGCTGTGCATCCAAGGTCTTGATACTACGTTCAATATTCTTCAACTCCTTCTGCAACTGACGAGGATCTATACCCAACGGGGTGGACTTCTGCGGGTTGGATTCCGCCTTGTCTTTCTTTGCTTTTGCCCGTGTTGGTGCACGAGTTCGTTCCCCTTCCTCAATCTCCTTGTTGATATAGTAGAGGTAGGCTTCGTAGTCCCCGCCATAGTTTTTGGCTGTGCCATCTCGAACTTCGATGATGTTCGTAGCCAAACGACTCATAAAGTGACGATCGTGGCTAGTGAAAATAACGGTACCTCGGTAGGCCAGAATGGCTTCCGCTAGAGACTCGACCGTCTCCACATCCAAGTGGTTTCCAGGCTCGTCGAGTACGAGGATATTGTAGGTCCCCAGAAGTAGCCCTGCCATACACAAACGCGCTCGCTCTCCGCCTGAGAGCACTTGCACTTTTTTACGTACATGGTCTCCGCGAAAGAGCAGCGAGCCAGCGACTGCCAAAATCTGTTGATTCGTGGTACCAGGTGTTGCCTTGTACTCAAGATAATCGAGCACCGTTTGCTTGGGCTCGAGACTTCCATAAACGTGTTGCGCGTAAACGCCGATTTCGCAGGCATGCCCCCAGCGTACAGCACCGGCCAAAGGTGACAACGACCCGACAATCGTCCGCAGTAGAGTAGTCTTACCCTGGCCATTGTCTCCAACGATGGCCGCGCGCTGTCCGTGTTCGATCTCAATGGTAATGTCCGTGGCGACCGTATGATCCGGATAGCCGATGGACATATCGACCATGCGCACTGCCGCTCCATTGCGTGGCGTGACGATGGGCGCTCGTATCGAAGCTATTGGCAAATCTTCGGCAATCTCGATCGTCTGCAGTTTTTCAAGCTGCTTGCCCTTGGAACGCGCCTGACTGGCGGTACTTGCCCGAGCACGATTCTTGTCAATAAACTTCTGCAGATGTTTCTGTTTGGCTTGAACCGTAGCATTAACGCGTTCATCGTGCTCCCGACGCTCGGCTTGATAAAGTAGGAATGCCTCAATTTTACCGGGGTACATCGTCAATTTACCGCGTGACAAATCGAGCGTGTGATCGCAGGTGGCTTGCAAGAAGGCCCGGTCGTGCGAAACGATCAATGCGGCTTTATTGAAGCCCCTGAGGAAATGCTCCAGCAGGATTTGGGTACGCACATCGAGAAAGTTTGTGGGTTCGTCCAGCAAAAGTAAATTCGGTTCTTGGAGCAACAACGATGCCAATTTGACACGAGTTTGCCAACCTCCGGACAATGCGGAAATGGGGCCATGGAGATAATCGCCCTTCAATTCAAACTCGCCGCCCACTTCGCCACATTTCCAGTCCGGCTGGCCGCTATCGCGCATCAGAAAGTCCATTGCCGACTCTCCCGGCTGAAACGGATCGTGCTGTCGCAGATAGCCTACTTTTAAGCTTGAATGGCGGATAACCTCTCCCTTCTCCAACTCTTCCTCACCCAAGAGAACGCGGAGCAAGGTAGATTTTCCAGCGCCATTACGACCTACAAAACCTACCCGTACGTTGTCGTTTAACGAGGCTTCGGCGTCGTCCAATAGCATCTGTTCGCCGTAGCTCTTTTGAGCTCCGCGAATTTGAATCAATACACCCATACCTTAGATTATGATCTCGAAGAGTTGTAGAAAGTAAAGCTGGTCAGTGGGCGACTCAGTCAAGGTAATCATCGCGACGTGGAAGCTTTGAGAACTCTCCGCCCAGTGCTCGACGTTCGAGGTCCAGGATCTTGTCCAGACGGCGCTGATGTCGGGGCTGAGGATTGTATCGCGCCGATAGAAAGGCCTTAAGGATTTCCATAGCGAGCTCCGGACCAATGACGCGAGCACCGATGCAGAGCACATTCATGTCGTCATGCTCAACCCCTTGATGAGCCGAATAAGTGTCGTGACACAGACTGGCCCGGATACCGGGAATCTTGTTGGCAGCTACGCTGACTCCCACGCCGCTTCCGCAGACCAAAATGCCCCGCTCCACCGCTCCGGTCAGAACCTCACGCGAAACGCTTTCCGCAAAATCGGGGAAGTCGCAGGGTGAGTCATCCTTGGTGCCACAATCGATGACCATCAAATCGCAGCCCCGTAGATACTCCACCAGCGTAGACTTCATTCCGAATCCGGCATGATCCCCACCGACAGCCAACGTCTTCACTGCTAGGTTGTTCATTGGTAATCCCAGTCCTGTTGCTCGCTTTGGGGGCAAATGTCCGATAATCGCGCCCGCAAAAACAGCAGTTTAACTGTTTGTAGTCAAATCGCGTAGACTACCACCGGCAGCTACTTCGTCGACTCCCCATATTGGCAACAATTCCTAAAAGCTACGCAGTCAGTCGCCCCTTTCCTCTAACTGTTCCGGATCGAGCTGGGAAGTGGACTGGGCTTCGGGTGGACCGCCGACAATCTGCTCTGGAGACAACACTGCTTCAAGCTCTCTTAACATTTCCCCAAGCGGTTCGCGTTCAAACTTGAAATCATCAAATACGAAGACTTGGGTCCCACCGGCCGGTGAGTTGTAGGTCGCCCGAGCGATGCCTTTGCGTTCCCAGCGTTTTTTATCCAATTGAGTGACATCAGCATAGTTCATCGACTGTCCCCAACTAGTCCGGAGTCCGGTCTCTGTGCGCTCGACCCATGATCCACGCGATCGCAAGAGCAGAAACATTGCCGGAATACCAGCCAGCAAGTTCAATCCAGCCCAGAAGTACTGGCCGATAATATCCTCCTCAATCTCCTCGGCCTTCTTCGTTGGAATGTCTTTCGGCCAGTTGTTTTGTGCGACAAGCTCTTTCCATTTTTCTGATCGCTCCGCCGCATCCAACTCACGGAGTGGATCGTAAGCGTGGGCATACTCCAGTTTTTTGGGGTAGCCGATTAGACCATCGTAGCCAAACCAAGCTGCCATGAACAAACATACAGCGGCGAGCGCCGCGTAACGCATCAAGTAGTTCTTCTGAAATTCCGCTCTGGTTGCCATTTCC
>JBGSTP010000017.1:0-13531 GCA_041736515.1 Pirellulaceae bacterium | reverse complement strand
CATCTCTTGCAATATATGGATCTTGCCTCGCAACTCTCCACGCTCTAAGCCTTCTTCTCGACCTTCTTCGCGACCTTGAATCAGGAGACGATCAGCAAGCGAGCCGGGTTCGAATTGTGTTGGTAAAATACTCTTCAGCGTCTGCTTGTACTCTTCGACGCCAATTTCTTTATTGACTGTCATGACGTATACTCCTATGGCTTGAATCCATTGAGGCAAACTTCCCTGGGGCAAAGACTGGGCGATAAAATGAAGAATCTCGCCAAGCTTTTCAACCAATTGCTTGCTCCGACTGTATTTTAGTAGCCGCAGCGTGCTTCGCAAAATCGGCTCACCGCTAATTTCCTCATCCGAAAGCTGGCTGAGGTCCAGCAATGGCAGCCGAAAGTCAATTTGATATTCGGCTAGGCCACTGGGCGAGGGAATCAACTCACGCAGACTCTTGGCCGCCGTCCATCCGCGTTCACCATGGTAAACCACCAGCGGAACGATCGGACATAGCGGCAGGCCGTCACGCAATCGCTTTTCCCAGATGCGGACGATGTAGGAAAGCAGTTGCAGTACCGTCAGCGGGTCGGTTTGACTTTTGTGTTCGAACAAGAAGTAAATCAACGCCTCGTCGAGCATTGCGTCCCGATTCTGCTGGGCAAGCTTTACCGAGAACAGCAAATCGGAGAACTTCTCACGCAGGTCAGGATCAATGAAACTCCCGGTCTCTAGCTGCAGAGTCTGCAAATCCAACTCGGCCAGCGCTGCACTGGAAAACTGCGTTTCGATCAAGCTCCGCGCGTTGGGCAAGTCCGATAGCGCGAAGCGAAAGAAGTTGTTATGAGGCGTCGGTAGTTGTTCCAAATCTATCGATTGTATCAAAGAGACCCATCTTAGAACTCCTTCTTTGAATTCGCCATGCAACTCATGTAAGCAAAGGCCACTCGCCTTTGGGCTTAAAGTTGAGCATTTAGATCGCCGGCTAGCTGCCAAGTGCGAACATCAAAGACTCCGGACACTCCGGAAGCCTTTGTTTGCTCAAGTAGGAAACAGCGGCGGACACAGCCCGATTCATCACGTGAAGACAAGCGACCTCAACAAGCGAAAACACTTCTTCTCTAGCAAGCTGGACCATTTCGAGCTCTCCGACTAAGCATGGATATCCGCGAGTGCTAATTGGAAGACGGACAAACCGACCAGTGCTTACACGAAATACCCCACGTTTCTCAAAAAAAATTTACCTATCAGACAGCTGTGTCCGCGCCGTTGATTGTGTCCCCAGGCACTTGCTAGTCAGGCTTGGCGGTCGCGAAGCCGCTGTTGAAGTTCTGCGAACTGAGTCGCAAGTGTGTCAACGCTTAGTGATTGGAGTTCATTGGCGGTCGTAGGCATGTCCCCCAGCAACTCCTGTAACAATTGAACCTTGCCTGCCAAAGCGCCCTGTTCGCGTCCTTCTTCGCGTCCTTCTTCGCGAGCGGCGAGCAACTTGCCCCGTTCGTCGCACAAAAACTTCAAGCGGTCATCGTAGTATTGAAGATCCTCAGGGGACTTGGATATCATCTGGAGTACTCCTATGGCTTCGCGGTAGGCTGGGTCACGCAGTAGGTTCGCTAACGTGAGCGGGTCGGTTTCCGCAGCATGCGCAAATAAATGTAGCCATTTCTCATCTGCGGATAACTCGCCTATATTTTCACTCGAGGGTGCAAATTTGGGTAGCTCGAAAATGTGGAATTCAAGATCGGTCAAAATCAGATCTGCGTTTTGGTCACAGCGCAGACGGAAGCTATGATACCAACGAGCCTGTTCGGACCTCTGTGGGAACATCAGCCGATCCAACAGGCAGATGCTGATGGCTGGTCGCAATTGCTCGTAGCCGTCCCCCTCATGCATTTGCCGAGCATAGTTCTTGCAGTTGTAGTAGAGCAAGCGATTAGAAACGAAAGCGGCAGCCGAGTTTGCATCTCAATGTTGAACAGGCGTCCCAAGCTGTCGCGAGCCAACACGTCCAGCACAACTACTTATCCTCCGATCGATCTTTACCCACCAGCGGAATGATTTGCTCACTTACCCTATCTCGCATTTCCCTGCGAGGAAACGTTATAGTAACGCATAAATCCGATTCTCAATTCTCGGCGCACTTATGAAACTTCTTTTAGCAATTATTCAGCCTACGAAACTGCAAGCGGTACGCGAGGCGCTCGTTCATGCGGGGGTAGAACGCATGACGGTGTGCGATGCGCAGGGATATGGCCGTCAACGCGGTCAAACGGCCACGTATCGCGGTATCGAATACAAGGTCAATATGCTACGTAAGCTGTCGTTAGAGATTTGGGTCAACGATGACTTTTTAGAAAAGACGATCGACGTCTTGCTGCGGGTGGCGCGAACAGGATCGAATGGGAACATTGGCGACGGCAAAGTCTTTGTTATTCCGACAGAAGAGGCGTTTGAAATCGGTTCTGGGACGCGCGGACCTGGGGCTGTATGAATGGGTTGCCAGGCTCTGGATCGACTTGGCGCTCTAGCTCCCACATGTTATTTCGATTCTGCCTGTACGGCTTCCTGAAGAACCAGCGCTACTTCGAGCCGTTTTTCATGCTCGCGCTGCTCGCGCACGGGCTCAACTACTTTCAGATCGGATTACTGGTCGCTTGCCGATCGGTAACGCTAAACCTGCTTGAGATCCCCTCGGGAGCGATGGCCGATCACTGGGGGCGGCGGCGCAGCATGATCGGTTCGTTTGTCGCCTATATCCTGAGCTTTCTACTCTTTGCGTTCGCATCTAGCCTCGGCTGGCTTATTCTGGCGATGGTACTTTATGGAATTGGTGACTCCTTTCGTACGGGCACGCATAAAGCCATGATCTTTCAGTGGCTCAAGAACGAGGGACGCGAATTCGAACGGACGCAGATCTATGGCATAACACGAAGCTGGAGCCAATACGGCTCGGCCGTCAGCGCGCTGGTGGCTGCGATATTCGTGATAACCACAGGAGACTTCCGCACCGTCTTCCTCTGCGCAGTTGTGCCCTATGTATTGAACATTATCAACTTTCTAGGTTATCCCGCGCACGTGGATGGCGAAACGCTCCCGCACGATGGATCCTGGCTAAGCCTTCGCCGGATGGTCCGAGCTTCCGCCTCGACGATCCTAACCGCGATCAAAGCTCGAGAGCTGCGCCGTTTGATGGCCGAGTCGATGGCTTGGGAGGGTGTGCTTGCCGCCATCGAGGATTACTTGCAGCCTGCACTGCTGACTTTTGTGTTGGTTGCAGCACTGAATCACCCTTCCACGAGCACTGCCCCAGTTGCACTCGATGCAATGGATCGTTCTACCAGTCCTCAGGTTGTATGGGCCATCTCGCTGACCTACACCTTTCTGTTTGTGTTCAGTGGATTGGCCAGCCGATCAGCGCATCGATTGGTCCTTCGTGCCGGCGGCCACCTCGCTGCTTCGAAATGGCTGTGGTGGACAAACCTCGCTCTTTATCTCATGCTCGGGATAAGCGATATTTCAGATTGGGGGCTAGGTCTAGTGGCTGCTTTTGTGTTGCTCAATGTTCTACAAAGCGTGTGGCGACCGATCCTCATCAGTCGCTTTGACGACTGCTCCGTGGCTCAGTCGGGTGCAACCATTCTGTCAATTGAAAGTCAGTCGCAGAGGTTGGCGACACTCTTGGTCGCCCCAGTGGTGGGCTGTGCGATCGACCATGTGGGCCAGCATCCTGGCACTGGACATTACTGGCCTATTGCGGTTGTGGGCTTCGCAGCAGCGCTGGCGATTCTGGCAACGACAAAAACGAGTTCAGTACTCGAGCAAGCTAAATACTGAATGTGGCGCAAGTTTTTTTTCACCCTGAAGTGCCTTGAGGTGAATTGCAAACGCAAATTCTACTATTTCGATGGAGAAGTTTGACAGCAATTGAACACAGGCTTGCACCGTACCGCCGGTAGCCAGAAGATCGTCGATCACTAGCACCCGCTGTCCAGCGCGGATGGCGTCTGAGTGGATTTCAAGCGTATCGCTACCGTATTCCAAATCGTAGGAATGGCTGTGGGTTGTATAGGGCAGCTTGCCGGGCTTCCGCACGGGCACGAAAGCCGCTTTTAATCGCAGCGCCAAGGGAGCTCCAAAAATGAAGCCACGCGACTCTGCAGCGACCACGCAATCGATGCCTTCATCGACATAACGTTTGGTAAACGCTGCAATTGCCGCTTCGAATGCGATGGGAGACGCGAGCAGCGGTGTTATATCCTTGAATAGGATCCCTGGCTTGGGGAAATTCGGAACGTCGCGAATGTAGTCGCGTAATTCGATTTGGTTCATTGGCTTGTTCACTCAAAAGTTAGCGTATTGATGGCCATAGATTAGCAGCAATGAGGTTGTTCTTGGAGCGGTGTAAGCCACCGCGATGTCAAAAAAAGATTCGTGCACGTGCTGGCGACAGTTCCTACAAAACAAGTTCCTACAAAAGGAGGAGTACTATTGCAACCACGCATCGAGCGCGGCGACAGAGCTGAGGAAAAAACTAATAATCGCATTAATCTGGAAGAAAGCTTCGTTGACTCGACCAAGATCGGTTGGGCTAAGGATCCAATGCTGTCGCACCACCAGGGCTGCTATAAATAGCAACCCACCAAAGTAGATCCAACCCAAAGATAGTTGCGGAAAAAAAAATGGCAGCAGGCATAACAGCAACAGCATTAAAGCATGGAAGCCGGTTGCCATCCGCAATGCACCTGCAATGCCGAACCTGGCTGGTACACTGTGCAACTTTGAATTTTGATCGAATTCTGCATCTTGGCACGCGTAGACGATATCGAATCCCGCGACCCAACAGGCGATCGCCAGCGCTAAGCCAACTGCCGGCAGACAATCGCGGGGGTCGGCAATTACGGCTTCCCCGCGGATCGCCACCCAGGCACAAATTGGCGAAAGTGCCAGCGCGATCCCCAGCCACAAGTGAACTGCGGAAGTAAAGCGTTTTGCCAAGCTATAAGCGCAGATCCACGCCAAAACCGGCAATGCCAAAAGTAAGGGTAACCAATTTGGCAAGAACAGCAGGCAGGATCCCACGAACACAGCCACCATTAGTCCGAAGAACATCCAGGCTTGGAATGCGGTGAGTTCGCCGGCTGGCAAGTGGCGGCCTGCCGTCCTTGGATTGGCCGCGTCGAATCGGGCGTCTACCAAGCGATTGAACGCCATGGCGGCAGAGCGTGCGCTAATCATGCACAGTAACACACCCAATAAGCGTTTGGCTATTTGCAATGCACTAACATCAAACTGCAGCGGAAGAGCCAAAGCCCAGACACAGGCGAGTGCGGCGAAGGGCAGCGCAAAAACGGTATGGCTAAAACGAATCAATTCCAACAATCGTCTGGCCAAAGACTTAGTGGATACCGATGGTTCGATTAGAGAATTGCTCATGGCGTGCGGAACTCGGAAGCAAACAAATTCTGTCGCGCGTTCGCATCCAGACGACCGACGGCGATGGGATGATTCCAGTAGGTCGACATCATGACGGAGTTTATGCCGGAGCCGATACCGAGCAAGGCAACTCGACTGCCAGCGGAAATCGCCCCGGATTGCAAACCCAACGCGAGCGCGCTGGGAAGAGCGACCGAACCGGTATTGCCCATCCAAGCAAAGGTACTGAAATCTCGATCCTCCGGCAGACTGAGCGACTCTAGCATCAGCTTTCGATGAGCTGCACCTACCTGATGACAGACAGTTGCATCGAAATCCTGGCGGGCCACCACCTCTTGCAGAAGTTGCGCAAACGTGCGGACGCCAACGCCGACACCCGCGTGCAACAGCTGCTCGGAATCGGTTTGCATCAGAGGCTGCATGGAACTTCCGGCCTGATCGGAATCGCTTTGGCACAGCTGATGGTGCTGTGTCTCAGCGCGTGCCACGCAGGCAAGTAAGCGGTTATCGGTCTGGCTCAATTTTCGATCCACCAGCAGGATGGCGCAGCTGCCCGAACCGATCGTCAATGAGGCAAATGAGGGTTTGATCGACTGACGGGTCAGTTCGTTGTCAGCGTTGAGCGAGGCAATCGTAGATTCGACTAGATTCCTTGCGTTCTCCGTCCCAACCACAATCCCTGCCCGAATCGCCCCACTCTCGATCATCGTAGCTATCTGTACCATGCCGCTGAGCAATCCCAGGCAGGCGTTGGAAAGATCGTAGACCCAACAATTGGAACTCAAGCCCAAGTCGGCATGCACTCCACAGGCGGTCGCCGGTTCCAGATAGTCGCGGCAGACGCTGGCATGAATTAAGCAGCCGATATCGGCTGGGCTGATTCCGGATGCATCTAAGGCCAATCGCGCGCTGGCCGAACTCGGTCCACTAATCGATGTCCGTTGTGGCCAGAATCGACGTTCGCGGATGCCGCTCATTAGCTCCAACCTTCCCTCTGGAAGACGCAGGCGTTGGTAGGTCGGTGCAAGCCATTGTTCGATCGTCGTTGAGGGGACTATCTCCGATGGGAGAGTGAAACCAAGAGTCTCAATGGCGACGCGTTCGAATTGCACGAATGAACCTCAGCAATTGAAAAAAGACCAACCAACCTAATTTGCTAGCACACTACCTCGTGCTAGCAAATGCCATGACTACCAAATCTAGTATTGGACTTGAAGTCAAGCAAATCGTTGCTATTCTCCTCACCATCGCACTGACAAAGGTTGTCAGTGGAATTCGTGAGTATCGGAGTTTAACCTATTCTGACGTTTTTCGCAGGGATTGTGCGAACGTCGCTTTGAAAGTCAACTGTGCCGTTGGCTCCAGTTTGTTGGCCTAGATTCATCGGGATGATGATGCCCAACTGGTTTGAATGGAATGGAACGATTTTCGAAGCAATGCAACTTCGACGTGAAGTATCTCGTCTGCTGGCATCACGACTGAAGTGCTGTTCCCATGCTGGAATTGCGCTTCCACTTCTCCCCAAAAAGACGCCTCAAATTGAGCGACGACTCACTTAGATCTGATAAGGAACTTCAGATGACGAAGCCAATTATTGGTATTAACGCAGATTTTCGATCGGCCACACATAACCAGCCCGCTTTTTCGTTCGTGGCCTCCGGATACTACGATGCAATCGCTCGCGCTGGAGCAATTCCAGTAATCTTGGCTCCCATGGCAGACGACGCAGGTATTGGGCAAATACTCGATCATCTTGACGGATGCGTGCTGATCGGCGGCGGCGATCTAGATCCAAGAAATGATGGCTTCATGCTGCACCCTAGCGTTAAACCAATGGAAGCTCGACGCGAACGCTTCGACCGTCGACTGGCTCACGAAATCGTCGAGCGTAGAATGCCCGTTCTCGGCATTGGAGCTGGAATGCAGTTGCTGAATTTGGTTTGCGGCGGCAATTTGTTCTTGCATATCCCGGAGGATCTTCCCGATGCTCTGCCGCATCGCGACGCTCAGGATCCAAACCACCGCCACTCGTTGATCATCGAAGCCAACTCGCTGATTGGCCGCGTCTACGGCGAAGGCGAAATCCGCGTTACCAGCCGACACCACATGGCAATTGACGAGGTGGCCCAGGGCTTTCGAGTTACGGCTCGCTGCCAAGATGGTGTCATCGAAGCCATCGAAAGCGAAATGATCGACTGGTTTGCAATCGGTACGCAATTCCACCCGGAATGTGCGGCCGCCAGTGCGCTCGACGTTCGCATTTTCGAAGAATTCATCGAAGCGCTGACTCAACCCAACGCGCCAGCTCAGAACTTGACGCAATTTGCAGCGTGATTCGACAGGGCATAGTCGAAACCGGGTTCCGTGCACGTGCATGGATGCTCCGCCCTACAAGGATTGCTGAGGGCGGTGCACGGAATCATCTTTTGCTTCAATGGGTTCAGCCTGATCGCATGCGTTCGCATGATCACTTGTTCGGCACACTCAGCAGGGCGGGCGACCTCACCAAACCGACGGGATACGCCCGAGTCCCACGCCGATAGATGAGGCCAACCCATGCTGAAGCTTCAGAATTGGTCGCTGTCTGTCTGAAAGCTAACATATAATAGTGAGGAACACCGAAGTGAACATCGGTTTCCCACACATTTTTATCGAGCTTCAGATAAATAAATTCGCTTCAAACGGCATGTTCTCGGGCCTTGGCGAACTTTGTGGCGGTGAAACACTCCAACTGGACTTAGTCGATCCCCACTGCATGCGGGCTCCACTGTCCATCTTCTAAATTGAAGGTCTCGATGTGGGTTCTTCCACTTTTGGGATTCGTCAGGACGGCGATCGCGGCCACCGTGGAATGTGTTTGACAGAATTGCGAGATGGCGTCGATTCCCATAACAAACATGGCTGTCGCCAACGCGTCCGCCACGGCCCCGCTGCGAGAAATAACGGTCACGCTCAACATACCCTGGGCAGGCCAGCCGGATCTCGGATCAATGATATGACTGTAACGCTTGCCGCCAAAATGGAAAAACTGCTTGCCAGAACCACTCGTTGCAAGGGATTTGTTGCGCAGCCGAATAGTTCCCAGCAGCTCCTCGTGCCGCCAGGGATGCCGCAGCGAAACCAGCCAGCCTCCCTGGTAGGAAGCAGGCACTTCGGAGGAAGTTGAAAATTGACGACTGCCGCGCGCAACCACGGAGCTTAAGCCGCCATGCATCATGAAGTCATTGATGCCAGCGTCTGTCAAGTGACGCGACGCGCGATCGAGAGCATAGCCTTTGCCAATTCCTCCAGGATTCGTTTTTACATTGGCGCGTTGACAGGAAACCAGCCCTCTCGATGCGTCCACCTTTAGAAGGTGGGAACCGACCAAGTCCAGTGCTTGCGCGATGGCTTCGGCAGTGGGCATGGCCCCTTGGCGGCGGGCAAAGCCCCAAGCGTCGGATAGGCTGCCCGCCGTGATGTCGAAAGCACCACTGGTCAATGCATGAATGTCCTGTGCTAGCTGCAGGAGTGCCAACGTGTCGGTAGACACAGCCACGGGACGAATTGCGCCAAACCGATTGAGTAGACTCAGATCGCTATGGGGTTTGTAGACACTGAATTTGTTTTCAAGCAGCTCGATCAAGTCCAACGCGGACATTGCCTGTTCGGCACCGCGAGCATGTTGGTGTTGGTTCAAGAGTACTTCAAAATCGCACGCCATCGCTGGCCGCGAGATGCTGAGCAGCAGGCTAGATGGCCCGCCTGCTGCGCAGGCTTGTTCTGTAGTCTCGCATGGCGGTGAACCGAGACGGTTGCTCCACCACGCGAGCACATCTTCTCCACGCTGTTCTGCAGTCGTTTCTAGCTCGGACAACTTTTGGCAATCTCATTAAACAAGTGGCGTCTTGCCGGGAACTGCAAACGTAGGTTTCGGCAACTCACCATCGATCTTTAAGTCCTTGGGAAAGAGATCGAGTTTGGACTCCTTAGTGACGAAGTCCCAGGACACTTTCTTACCCGTATAGGCCGCCATACGCCCCATTACGGCTGTTAGCGAACTGTCCGCAGTCTGCTTGAGCTCGACGATCGGACGACCTGCGCGAATTGAGTCAATCAGCTCCTTATGCTCTTGCTGATAGGCTGTGCCTATATTGCCTTCCATCTTCCACACTTCTTTGCCGTTGTGGTCGGTAATTCGCGAGCCGCTGCTGCCTGCGCCTATATAGCAAATGCCCTGAGTCCCATAGATCACGTTCCCGTTGTCGGCATCGGTTCCCGGGATTTGCCGGCACATGAAAGAACAGATGCGATTGCCTGGATATTCGTAATCGAGCAGAACGTTGTCCCACATTTCGCTGTCCTCTGGACGGGTGAAACGCCCACCACCTCCAAACGCAGAGACGGGTACAGAGTCCATTACCCAGTTCATCGCGTCGATGTTGTGAACGGCCTGCTCGGCAATTTGATCGCCGCTGAGCCAAACAAAGTGCATCCAGTTATAAAGCTGATACTGTGTGTCGCTCATACCGGGTTCGCGGTTCTTATACCAAATGCCATTGGAGCAATAGCGCGTCACAGCGCTGACGATTTCGCCAATCGCTCCTGCCCGGATCTGCTCGACGGCGCCGATATAGTTGACCTGGCGTCGATACTGTGTTCCGGTAACGATGGCTGTTTTGTTGGCAACAGCCTGATCATGGGCAGCCAAGCAAATGCGGTAACCGGCTGGATCGACGCAACTGGGTTTTTCTGCAAACACGTGTTTACCAGCCGCTACCGCATCTGTGATGTGATAGGGGCGGAATCCCGGAGAAGTAGTCAGTAGCACCACGTCGACATTAGGATCATCCAAAACTCTTTTGTACGCATCCAAGCCGTGGTACATTTTGTCGTCGGCAACATCGACTTTCTCTGTATGTCGCTTTCCCATCGCCACACGCAGCTGATCGCATTTCTCGGGATAGAGGTCGGCAGCCGCGACGAGTTTAATGTTTTCGTTGATTGTCAACGAATCATCGATCGCGCCTTTGCCGCGTCCACCACAGCCAACGACGGCCAATCGCAGCTGTCGTGTTTCCTGAGCGCTCGCTACAGAAGTATGAACCATGCTGGAAAGTGCAGTTGTGGCTGCAGCCGTGGTGCCCAAAAATCGTCGACGGCTGGCTGGCGTTGGGGAGGTTGGTGTAGCAGTTGCGGACGCGGGGAGCGGGGAATCGGCAGCAATGCGCATCGGGAGGCCTCGCGGTGAGTATGTGAAACAGTAACCGCGTTCTATTCTACATCAATCCGAGGCGAAAATCCTCATGGGATCGAGCAGTGGCCAGCCATACAAGACTTGCCGCAGGAAATCGCCGATGCCCCAATCCCAAGCGACACGGCGGGCCATCAGACGCTTTCGCGTGGCGATTCAAAATAGGCAGGTGTGATTTCGTGCAAAGCATCGGCGGCTTTTTCAACCGCGTACAGGATCTGCTCTTCCGAATGGGTGCAGTTGATGAAGAATCTGAGGCGCGCGGCAGTTTCTTCCACGGCCGGGTAAAGAATGGGTTGCACATTGACTCCAGCTTCAAACATCTTGTGCGATAGTAGCAGTGCGTGGAGCGAGTTACCAGTAATCACGGGGATTACGGGTGTGTCGTGCGAATCGCCCGTATTGAGTCCGCGTCGTCTGGCCTCACTTAGGAAGAGTCTGGCTCTGTCATGCAGCGTCTTCACACGTTCCGGATGCGCCTTGAGCGTCTTCAACGAAGCGATGGCAGCCGCGGTGTTTGTCGGCGACAGACCGACACTGAAGACAAAGCCAGGAGCCGTGTATTTCAATAATTCAACTAGCGCTTCGCTTCCTGCGATATATCCTCCGCAGCTACCAAACGACTTGCTGAGTGTGCCCATCCAGATATCGACATCACGCCCATCAACTCCAAAATGTTCGCCGATCCCACGTCCTGTTTTGCCCATGGTGCCGATCGAGTGGGCTTCATCGACCATCAACCAGCATTTGTGACGGTTCTTCACTTCGATGAATTTTGGCAGATCGGGATAGTCGCCGTCCATGCTGTATACGCCTTCGATGACGACCAGAATGCGACGATAGCTGGCGCGTGTTTCGGCTAGTACGCCTTCGAGCGCTTGCCAATCATTGTGAGGGAATGGCCGACGCCTAGCACCTGATAGAATCGCACCTTGAACGATACTATTGTGCGACAAGGCATCGTGCACTATCAAGTCGCCCGGGCCTACCAAGTGTCCAATGGTCGTTTCGTTCGTCGCATGGCCCCCCACCATCACGATGGCGGCCTCGGCCCCGACCCACTCCGCGATGGCATTTTCCAATTCGCGGTGAATGGTCTTCTCGCCACTGACCAACCGCGAGGCGCTCACGCTCGTTCCGTAGGTTTGGGCGGCTTGGATTACTGCGGCCGTCACTTCCGGATCGCCGGACATCCCCAAATAATTGTACGATGCAAAGCTGATCAGACTGCGTCCTGCAATCACGGTAGTATCGCGAACCGTACCCTGGTGCACTGAGAAGTATGGGTTGGGTACACCGGTCAATTCGAACTGGGCTTTGGTCCGCTTTAAACGACGATATTCGGGCAACTGATCAAAGCGATAGTCCTCCTCCTGAACTTCTCGGCTGTCGGCAGGTTTTAGCCCGGTTTCGGTTGGAACCAAGTCGCGGCGGATACGCTTTTTCCCAAGGTATCTCTCGATCGCCGCCGCTACCTCGCGAACTGTTTCAATTTCCGGCAGCACATGTTCTGGAAATCGGCCGTCAAAGGTCTGTTCGAGGGCATGCGCAATCTGCATGCGTTCGAGGCTATCCAGTCCGAGATCTAGCACGATATTGGTCTCCAGATCGAGCTGCTTGGCACGCTCCTGGGCAACGGCGCGAATTGCGTCCATCACAATATCCACGATCTCGTGATCCGGCTGGGCATCGGCGTCGTGCGCTACTGGAACTGCGGCTTGTCCATTGCCCCCGGGGCGATACGACGATGCTGCAATCATGGGCTCGCTTTCCGGCAAGTCGATCTCCCAGGCTTTCCATTGCGCGACGATCTTTAGTGAGCCGCGTACAAATTCGTCCCGGCAAGCATGGCGCTGGATTTTGCCGCTGGAGGTTCTTGGAAGCGTACCAAATCTCACCAGCAATACGGCTTCGGGTGGCAACTCATGCTGCTGGGCCACGGCGCGACGGACGGCAACGATCACGTCGTCCCAATTCGTTTCTTCCCGTCGAGTTTGAACTTCGGCAGCAATAATCAAACGTTCGCGCTCCTCGGCAGAATCAGCAAACGCAGCAATCAGTCCACTCTGCATGATTTCATGGGACGACTCAACGGTTTGTTCAATATCTTGAGGATAACGATTGACGCCGCGAACAATGATCATGTCCTTCAAGCGTCCTGCGACATAGAGCTGGCCTTCGCAAACGAAACCCAAATCGCCGGTCCGCAAGAATGGGCCTTGTCCGTCGCTTGTGATAGCTCCGAAAGTTTCCTGGGTGATCTCTTCGCGTTCCCAATAGCCTTTGCCCACACTCGAACTGTTGATCCAGATCTCGCCGATCGAGTCGGCGTCGAGCGGCGTGCCTGTCTCGGGATCGACCACTAACAATTGCTCACCTGGCAGGATGCGGCCGCTGGCCACCAATTGTCGCGCGTTCGGGGCATCCTCGCTGCACGGTAAAACCTTTTGATTGTCGAGCGCTTGCGAATCAAAAAAACGAATCACCGGCGGCTCATTTTGAGGGCCACCTGTCACAATCAGTGTGGTCTCCGCCATACCATAGCAAGGAAGAAAAGCGGCCGAATTAAAACCAACTTTGGTAAACCGCTGGGTAAACTGGTTCAGTGTCGCAGCGCGAACCGGCTCTGCACCGTTAAAGGCCGTGCCCCAGGAACTCAGGTCGATATCCTGCAGGTCCTCGTCCAGAATCTTGTCGACACACAACTGGTAGGCAAAATTAGGGCCCCCACTGGTTGTAGCGCGATAGCGTGAAATTGTTCGGAACCATCGAATCGGCTTTTGCAAAAAAGCCATCGGGCTCATCAGGACAACCGGGCGCCCAATAAACACCGACTCCAAAACACCGCCGACCAAACCCATGTCGTGATAGGTGGGCAAC
>JBGSTP010000252.1:0-39022 GCA_041736515.1 Pirellulaceae bacterium | reverse complement strand
GGGTGGCTACGGCTACGTAGCCACAGTCGCCAGACGGTGGACGCTGTTGCGTGGTACCGGTTGTCCCAACCGGTTCTTAGCAGCCAACCCACCGCTTGCAGCGGGTGGCTACGAAGGCGGGTGGCTACGGTTAGGTTGATTTTTCCGGTTGGGAGGCTATTCTGAGCCCTCAATTCCTCCCGGAACTCGGGATAAATGGGGGATATAGGTGACAGTCCCGATTGTTGGATTATACTACCACCCGTATCGGCGTACCCTTGTAAGGTTCCGACACCGCCGGCTTTGACTTTTTGGAGCACTTGAATGTTCCCCTCCTTAAGGTCAAAAGCTGAAGTTTAACCTTCAAGAGGCGCCATTTTGAGCTCGTCTGTTTCAAGCCAAAAAGGTTGGCTGATGCCGAAAGCATTGTGTCTTATCGGGTTGGTGATCGCCAGCTTGGTCTTTTTAATCTTTTTTCTGGACTTAGTTCTCGGGCTTAGCGGCCTGACGAATATGGCACCGTTGCGCACTGCCAGTTCACTAATGGACGTCGTCTTTATGATAGCCTCAGGCGGCTTGGCCTATGTTGCTTGGACCACGTATCGCGAACAGCGTTAGTTGCGGTCGAGTCTAGCTTTTCGCTTCTACACTTCTAGACTGAACGAGCCGCCGACCGATTCTGACGAGGAGGGTAGGGCGGGAAAAATGCTCGAAGCGGAGGCGGTCTGCGACTCTGCACCAACCTTTTCAATGACTAGGCGCCAAGTTTCGGATTCGATAGCGAGCAAATCCTTCAGAACTTTTAATCTTTGGCGGTCCTGCGTGCCTTCGACTTCTAACGACAGCTTTAGCAAGTAGAGGTAGAAATCAGAGATTGGGGTACTGACTGGATTGCTCTCATCCTTTACGCCCTCCAGCAATTCACCAATGATCTCGCGAATGCGAATCATCCATTGTTTGGAGAGTTCGTATTGCCCCATCTCCCACATGGTCGCGACCATTCCGCACAATTCTTCGGAGCGTCGGATCAGCAGCCAGCGCAAGCGAGCCGGTGATGCCGTCATCACTTCCTGCTGGAGGTAGGGATTGATATCGCCTTCGCCTGCAACCATGCGAAAATTTCTCCAGTTGACTAGAATTGTGAAATGCAGACTTGCTCTATTGATCGTATCTTGTTCGTCGCAAGATGAGCTTAAATAGTCGAGTCATAGCGACTAGTGCTTTGTCGGCATCAAAAATTAGGGTTCAGTGTAGAGCAATTGTCCCAATTGCTTATGGAAACGATTGGGACAATCGTTCTACAATAAACTGCCAAGCTCCAGCCTCGTAACCACCCGCTGCCAAGCGGTGGATGGGATTAAGAACCGGTTGGGACAACCGATACCACACAACTGCGTCCACCGTCTGGTGACGGTGGCTACGCCGAGACAGAGCATTGGTCATAGGCTGATTCGATTTTAGCGATTGTTCGCTCAGTATTTTCTTCGTAGCCATGCCGGATAACCAAGACTACCTGCTTTGACAACTATTCGACCTTTTTTTCCGACCATAGCCAGCTTTCAGAATGCAAAGATCAAGCGGGCATTGGGACTGCGCGATGCGAGCAGTCGCCGACGCGCGGAGTGTTTTTTGATTGATGGCGAGCGAGAGATTTCACTTGCATGCAAACATGGCATTGAACTGGAATCCATTTTTGTCGACGAAGCGAAGCTGTCGGAGTTGGTCAGTGTCTGTGGCGAAACGATTATTCGCTTAATTCAGCCGGTCACATCGAAAGTACTTGAGCGGATTAGCTATGGCCAACGTCAAAGTTCGCCAGTTGCAATTGGTAGAACTCCGCAGACTTCGCTGGCTGATTTGAGAATATCGCAGCACCCACTGCTGTTGGTTCTGGACCATACGGAGAAGCCTGGGAATTTGGGAGCATGCCTGCGGACGGCGTCTGCATGCGGCATCGACGCGGTGATTCTGACTCACCCCATTTGTGAACTACACAATCCCAACACGATTCGGGCTAGTCGAGGGACGGTTTTTTCTTTGCCGGTGGCAGTGGCCACCGCTCAGGAATTGCAAGATTTTTGCCGTGCGCATGACGTACAATTGTTTACAGCTCGCGTGGATGCGACGGCAAGCCTTTGGAATCAGGATTTGAAAAGTGGTGGTGCGTTTGTCTTTGGTAGCGAAGCGCACGGATTGGGAACGGAATGGAATGGTCCTGGCCTGCAGAGTTTTAGCATCCCCATGCGAGGCGTTACAGACAGTTTAAACCTATCCATTAGTGCAGCCGTCACGCTGTACGAAGCGCTGCGTCAGAGAATAGAAGCTAGCAATTAGTATTTGAAGAACATTCATGGCAGTTACCTATATAAAACGCTATCGGATGGAAGCTCGTTTGGATCAATTGCCGGACGATCCGATTCGGTTTGTACCTGAGGGATTTCAGCTGTTACCATGGGAACCGCAAATACTCTGTCAGCATGCCGATGTGAAGTGGGAGAGTTTTCGCGACGAAATCGATGCGCATGTATTCCCATGTCTGGGCGATCAAGAGGGGTGCCGCCGGTTGATGCGCGAGATCTGCGGACGCAAAGACTTTGTTCCCGAGGCCACTTGGCTAGCCTGCCGCCTCACCGAATTCAGTACAAGCCCGCAGCCCTGTGGAACAATCCAGGGACTCTTGACGGGCGCGCGCGAGGGAGCGATACAGAACGTTGGAGTTCATCCGAGCTTTCGCGATCTGGGGCTTGGTAGGGCACTGTTGGCCGCGGCCATGGATGGCTTCCGGCAAGTCGGTTGTCGCTTTGTGCATTTGGAAGTCACCGTGCACAACACGGCGGCGATTCGGCTTTACCAGCGGCTTGGATTCCGGCGAGTCGAGACGCTCTTCAAAGTTGCCGAGATTCAGTTTGCATAAGAAGTTCAGACTGCAGGGTGTCGTTGTTAGGGCTGCAATCGCAGTAAACTCGGGCGTCTATCGTTGACAAGCCAACTGCTGCACTATTGAATAACTCAGTAATGAATAACCCTGCACTGGATGATCGTATACGCTCGTTAGCGGAACCTCGCGCTGCGAGTGGTTCTTGACGAGGGTCGCGTTGCATCCGCCTGCACTCTAGCCCACCGGCCAACAATGACAACACTTTCCGTCTCGCAACTTTCGAAGGACTTTACGTCACCAGCCGAAACGCTGCATGTGCTGAAAGACATTGATTTGAAAATGTCTGCCGGAGAGAATTTGTCGATTGTTGGGCCCAGTGGTTGCGGCAAATCCACCCTGCTATATATCCTCGGTACTTTGGATCGCCCCACATCGGGCAATGTGCTGCTCGATGGCACGGACCCATTTCAAATGTCAGCGACACAGTTAGCCCAATTCCGCGGACAATCGCTTGGCTTTATTTTCCAAGACCATCATCTATTACCGCAGTTGAGCGTGGCTGAGAACGTACTGTTGCCGGCTTTAGCCAATGGTAAGCCCCAGCCGGAAGCGATTGCGCGGGCTGAGGAATTGATTGAGCAGGTTGGGCTGGCCGATCGCAAGGATCACTTGCCAGGCCAAGTTAGTGGTGGGGAGCGTCAGCGGGTAGCAGTAGCTCGCGCATTGCTTAATCGACCTAAATTGCTGTTGGCCGACGAGCCCACGGGCAACCTGGATGTTGCGAACACGGAGCGGATCGCAGAATTGTTATTCGAGCTGACCGAGCGCGAGGGTGCAATGTTGATTGTGGTGACGCACAGCGAGTGGCTTGCCAAGCGCGCGCGAAAACAAATGCGATTGGAAAACCAACGTTTGGTTGTGCAGTGAGCATAAACAGTTGGGGAATTGCATCTTTACTCTAATCCAAGCGACTCGATGAACACGCTGACTCTCTCCACAGTTGCCTACCGTTCCATTCGCTTCTTTTTGCGCTCTCACACGGCAGTCTGTTTGGGAATTGCGGCAGCGACCGCTGTAATCGTGGGAGCCTTGGTTGTTGGAGACAGCGTGCGCGGCAGTTTGCGCTATCTAGTGGAGAGCCGACTGGCGAATATCGAGTGCCTGTTGCATGCGCGAAACTACTTTGACCCGCAGCTCCTGGCGGGGATTCGTACTTCCCAAGCTAGCGAGTGGTCGCTCGTGCCCTTGATTTACTTGCCAAGCTCCACTGTTGAAAATCGCGCAGGCGATCAAGTGCGTCGCGGTTCGCATGTACAGGTATTGGCGGTGGACAATAGTTTTTGGACTAGTATTTCTGCCAAGACAGCAGGCGCAGAGGTAGAGTTGGCAGAGGATGAAATTGCCATCAACGGTTCATTGGCAATTGAACTAAACGCTGCACTGGGAGACGAGCTGACTCTTGGGCTTCAATCTATATCTGGCGTTCCAGCCGACAATCCGCTTGGGCGGCGCGATGACTCCTCGTTGAGTTTGCCGCGACAGAAAATCGTCGCTATTTTGCCTGACGACGGAATTGGTGGCGTGAGTTTTTCCTCCTCCCAGTCCGTCCCACGCAATGTCTTCTGCTCCAAAATGACCATGCAGGACATTTTGGAATGTGGGTCACAAATCAACGCGACCTTAGTGCTCAGTCACAATGGCGCGACCGGCAAGCAAGTCGTGGGCAGCGAGTTGTGCGATGTGCTGAATCGCCAGATAAACCCGCGGATCGAGGACTACGGTTTGAAGCTGGAACGCATCCAACGTGTATTCCCCGACGAAAAAAACAAGGAGACATTGCCGGATAAAGCTGCTGTTGCGACGATTTACGACTATTTCCAACTGTCGTCTAACCAGCTTGTAATCGACGACGACACGGCTTTAGCGATCTCGCGTGCATTCCAGGACGCTGATTTCCGATTGCTCACTTACTTGGCCAATACGATCGAGAAAGTCGTCCCGCTGGATACCGATCTGACCGCTTCGCGCTCGAGCCCGTTGCCGATACAGCCGCTGAGCGGCAGCCAAGTCAAAAGTCGCGCAGTACCGTACTCGACTATTGTGGGGCTGGAGGGAATTGGCGAACAAGAACTCTGGAAGCACAATGAGGTCTCCCGCGAGAATTTGCGCTATCCCTATTGCTGGATCAACACTTGGTTAGCCTCGCAGCTCGACGCCCGAGCGGGAGATTGGGTTCAAATAAAGTATTATGAACCGGAAACCGTAGATGGCAACGAGCGAGAAAACGTGGCGAGATTCATGATTGTCGGGATTGTTCCGTTGACAGAACCCGCGCGGGGATTTGTTCGCGATCAAGCCGCCCGATACGACACTTCGCCTACTTTTTTTAATGACCCTGATCTCACGCCTTATGTGCCAGGCTTAACGGACAAAGACTCGATCGCGAATTGGGATGCGCCATTCAAGTTAAAAACAGACCTCATCTTAGATGCAGACGACGAGTACTACGAGAATCATCGCTTGACACCGAAGATGTTCGTGCGATACAGCGACGTTGCGTCGTTACGAATGTTTGGCAGTCGCTTTGGACAAACGACCGCATTTCGATTCGTTGCGCAGGACTATTCGGACGAAGGCCAACTGCGCGCAGAGCTCGAGAAATCGCTGGCTTCGTTGCGCGTCAAAAAGGGATTGGCTTTTGTTCCCATCCGCGACAACTTACTCCAATCGGCGACGGGCACAACTCCATTTGACATGCTGTTTTTGTCGCTCAGCTTTTTTGTCATTGTGGCAGCGCTGATGTTGGTCATGCTGCTTTTCAAGTTGGGAATTCAACAACGTTCGGGGCAGTTGGGCTTACTTGCCGCGCAGGGCTTTTCCGATAGTAGGGTGCGTAGTTTGATGATGCGGGAGCTAGTACTTGTCGCACTAGCCGGGGCCGTACTGGGAACATTGCTCGGTTTGGGTTATGCGAGATTGATGCTCGCCGCATTGCAGACATGGTGGATTGGAGCGATTTCGACTCCGTTTCTACAGTTCCATTATTCGTGGTTGAGCCTAGGGATTGGCAGCGTTGCGGGCTTAGTCATTAGCCTGCTGACGATTTATGGTGCGCTGCGCCAGCTAAGCCGTCGCGAGCCGCTGGAATTACTGCGCGGTCAGAAATCTGCAGCTGAAATGGGCGGCAATCTAAATAAGTTGGTTTTGACGGCAATCGGCGGATCCATTGCTGGGGCCTGCGCACTCATCTTCTCTGCCTTGGGGCAAGTGGGGATGGCTCGAGCCGGCAGCTTTTTCGGCAGCGGCATGCTACTGTTGACGGGCGCAGTATTCGCAACCCATCAATTGCTACAGTGGCAGAACCAAAACAGACATCGCCCGAAGCACTCGACGCTCTTTTCGCTGGCGTGGAGCGCAGTTCACCGCAATCCGCTGCGCAGCTCATTGACGCTCGGCCTGCTCTCGGTAGCCTGTTTTCTGATCTCTTCGATGAGTGTATTTCATGTCTCTCCGTCAGCTCGAGGCTATGGTGGCTTCAATCTTTTGGGAGAAAGTGCGCAGCCCATTTTTCGGAACATTGGTTCTCCAGCCGTGCGCAGTGAGGTATTGGGAGCTGACGCGGCCCAGCTAACCGACGTGTCCATCATGACCTTTCGAGTCAAGCCGGGAGAGGATGCCAGTTGCAACAATTTGTTCCAAGTGTCGCAGCCAACAATTTTAGGCGTGTCTCAGAGGATGGCGATGCTCAACGAGTTCAACAGCAATTCAGCTCCGTTTGAATGGGCAGCTGCGGAGTATCCAACGAATCCTTGGCAAGCGCTCGACTCGTTGGGACTTGGCCAGTCCAACAGTCCCATTCCTGTGATTCTCGACCAAAATACCGCGGCCTGGAGTCTGAAGCAGGGTGCGAGTCTTGGCGCGCCCATCGTGGTTCATTACGGCGATCGGGACATTCACTTTCGCACCGTCGGATTGCTGTCCAATAGTGTTCTGCAGGGAAAGCTTCTTATCAGCGAAAGGAACTTTCTAACAATTTTCCCGGAGATTAGCGGCAATCGTTTCTTTATGATTCAGACGAGAGACGCAGGTGAGGAGCAGGCAGTCACCGAGAACCTTGAAAAGGGCTGGAGCAGCGAGGGACTCGATATCACCTCGAGTCGCGAAATGTTGACTAAGTTGCTGGGTGTACAGAACACGTATATTAGTGCCTTTCAATCCCTGGGCGCGTTGGGACTTCTCCTTGGGACGTTTGGTTTGATTGCTGTGCAGGTGCGTAGCGTCAATGAGCGTCGCGGCGAATTAGCACTGATGCAAGCGGTGGGCTTTTCGAAGAATCGGATTACGCGCATGCTGACTTGGGAAACGGCCATACTCTTGGGCGGTGGTCTGCTTATAGGCTGCCTGGCAGCCGCGTTCGCGCTCGTCCCCTATTTGCTGGAGAACCGCTCGCAGATCAGCGCCCTCAATCCCTTGGCGATGTTAATCCTGGTGGTATTGGCCGGCTATGTCGCGGCGATTGTGGCCGTGCGTGCTGCAATGAAGAGGTCAGTTTTGGAAGGGCTGCGTAGCGAGTAACAAGGTGCTAGGTGGTGTTTAGGCGTGCCGACTGCGCAGGCATGCCAGATGTGTCTGCGCTACTGTGGCCCGCCCGGTCCATCCTGCCGCACTGGCGCTTTGCACCAGCAATTCGAGTATTCGCGAGTATTCAGACAGCCTCTGAACGCCGAAATCCCAACCTGCGCGATAAAAATTCTCGTAGGCTCTTTCTGGGTTGTCGGCAGCCAAGTGCTTTCGCCCTTCTTGCAACCAAAACTCCTGAATTAGATTCAAACGTAGCTTTTCGGGCGTCTGCCACACGGTTGCCAAATAACTGTCAGCCTGGTCTGCCTTTGCCAAGAGTTCGTAGAGCGACTCCAATTGTGTGACAGTGAATTTACCGAAGCGCGATTCGCACCAATGCGTCCGCAACCGCACGGCTTGGTCTGAAAAAGCCGATGCATGGCGACCTTGAAAATAGATTGAGGCGGCTTCAATCTGATTTCCAGCGCGCTGCTGGGCCCAGCCCGCAATATTGAATGCCCACCCCAGGTCGCCGCGACGCTGCAATACCTCACGCGCTAGGTCACCTGCGATTTTCCAATTCTGAACTGGCCAGTCCTCCA
Organism: Pirellulaceae bacterium; assembly: GCA_041736515.1. Lineage (GTDB taxonomy): Bacteria > Planctomycetota > Planctomycetia > Pirellulales > Pirellulaceae > Aureliella. The sequence continues at coordinate 31,003 of JBGSTP010000252.1, read as the reverse complement.
GAGCAAATCCCAGCAGTGCTGCCATCTTGGTGCGCTCTTCGACGGGCACATCGGCAACATCGAACAGCCAGCGCACGTAGTCCGGTGTCCAATTCATTTCCAAATGCTTTGCAATCTTTGGATTGGCGAGCTGCGTCAATCCGCTTTGTAGCGTCTGCTCGATCAGATCGCACGCAACCGCGTCGGATGCCCAGTGCTGTTCGCGAAGCATAGCAAGACCGCTGACATAATCATTTTGCTTTAACGCACTACAAATTGCTTGGATCGACTGGCTGACCGAGCCAACGTCGCCCACAACGCTCGTCAGATTCCGCACTAGCCAGTCGATTAGTCGCGGCTCTTCGAGTGCGAGCAAGGCCCGTCCCTGCTGCATCGGTTCGAGTGTCTCTGCAGCTCCGCGCAGCATTTGATTGCGTAGCGGTCGAAATTGGTCCACCGTATCATGCAATATGGCCTCAGCCAGATTCGTACCCACGGGTATCCAATCGCCTCCGCCATGGTACCAGTGAATTAACTCACCCAAGCGATTGTCGGCAGTTACTCGAACACAGATCCAATCTCCATATTCATTGCCCAGCACGGGTAATGTGTCGGGCAACATGAACCCAGGCCAAATTTCTGTAGGGCTTTCCGACGTTAAGCCATCGACTTGCAAGGCAGCTCGAAAACTGCCTGGCAAAGTCAAATCCACACCATCGGTATCAAACCAAGTCTGCCAAACTCTTTCGAGTTGCAGTTGATAATGAGTTGCAAAATGTTGCGATGGCTGACCCATTATCAGTCCGGTTGCAAAACGAGGACCGCCCACTTCTGGGCCATCCAAAACAGATGAAAAGAGACGACGAAGAGCGGTATCGGAAGAGTTTATAATAGCTGCGACCGGTGGTTACCACCACCGGCAGAGGATGTACTAGCCCTCCGGGCTTATGAAAAACTCGCGCCCTGCGTTTTTTTGTATTAAGCCCGAAGGGCTGGCATATCCTCTGCCGGGGTCGAAGGCCCCGGTGATCTAACCAACAAGCCACTCAGGCCTGAAAGGCCGACACACTGAATCTCATCATCAACTTGCATTCGAATGGATGTGTCAGCCCTCCGGGCTTTTGGGTTCATTTCTGCTGTGACCGGTGGTTAGCACCACCGGCAGAGGATATGCCAGCCCTCCGGGCTTAAGAAAAACCGCGCCCTGCTGCTGAAAAAATTGGCGCCCTGTGGGCTTAAGAAAAACCACGCACCGCGGGCGTAGAAAAAGCCCCATCCTACCAAGGCTGCTTTGGCTAACCGCGAGTCGCCAAGTAAACGCGAGTCAAGCCAACCTGCCGCGCCCAATCGTAGGCAGCCACGACATCTTTCGCCGCCACGTTCTTTTCTGGGTCGATGATGACCGGCACATCGGCCTGCACTGCGCTGATGGACTTGAGCCGTTCCCTGAGGAGCGTAAATTCTGTCAGTGCAATCCCGTTCAAACTAGCGACGATTCCTTGATTCACCACTGCCAGCTTCACCACGACTTGATCCAACGCGTCCTGGGTCGGCTCCTGCGGCGAACTAGCCGCACTGCCTGAGGGGCTGCTGGATTGCGATACGGCGCTGGGAAGCACATGTTCGATAATTTGAAAACTGCTTGTGGTCAGGAAGAAAACTAAAAGTAAAAATACTACATCGATCATCGGCGTCATCATCAACTCGATGGGCTTTCGGGGCCGGCCCGAACGTCCAGTAGCAGTTAGCGAGAAATCGCGTTTCATGAGCCTCGCTCCTGATAAACTGAAAACACGACATCGCCGACTCCTGCCGCCGTCGCTTGCCGTAGAATGGGTTCGATGCGATCGTAGGTGACGTTGCGATCCGTGCGAATTTTCAGCTGCAAGGGTTGGCTAACTTGCATTGCGCGCTGCTTGAGCCGCTGCGCGACCGCGTTTTCATCCACGAACATCCCGCCAATTTGCCATTGGCCGTCGGCCATGATATTCACAACCAAGGTCTCTCGACTGGCTGTATCATCGAGCGCCGAGTCTGCGTTGGGCAATTCAAGCTTGATCGAGTTTTCCTGTTTCGCCATGTGGCTGGAAACGAGAAAAAAAATGATCAACAGAAATACAACATCGATCATCGGCGTCATGTTGACCGATGAGGAACCAGCCGCGAGCAGCGTAGGACTTCGCACAATATTTAACCCTATGAGCGCGGAGGCGATGGTGGTGGTGACCCCGCTGGTCTCGATGCAATGGCTGTAGCGCGCCTGCGCACCGGAACAAAAACATGCTGTGCCAGATAAGCGGTTTCTGCAATCAATTGATCGACTCGATTTCTGAAAACAGCGAAGGCCCCCAGCGAGGGAATCGCAACCACCAGTCCTGCGACAGTAGTGACCAGTGCGGAATAGATCCCTTCAGCCAGCTGCGCCGCACCAGCTGTTCCCTGAGTGACTGCAACTTGCTGAAACGCTATGATCATCCCCGTCACCGTTCCCAACAAACCACACATCGGCGCGAGATTGCCAATTACGGACAGATACTCGATCTTTCGATAGAGCTTCGCAGCTTGTTCAGCCACGGCATCTTCCATGGATTTTTCCATGGCCTGCCATCCGAAGTCGATTTCCGATAGCCCGCTAATCAAGACAAACGACAACGGACTGGGACGCTTGCGACAGGCTGCGTCAGCATCCGGCAAACGCCCCTGCGCCAATAGCTGCCTTACCTCATCGGCCAAGCCTTGTGGCATGACTTCATTCTTTCGCAGCGTAATTATTTGCTCGATGACCAGATAGGCAGCGACCATCGACATCAGCAATAGTGTGATGACAATGAGCATGCCGCTCCACCCACCGCTGAATACGATTTCCCATACGCCACCGACCTCCGCCGGCGCGGTTGTCTCTTGAGCCCAGGCAGGTTGGGACAAAAGTGTTGTCAGCACCCAACAGGCAACCATCAACCTGAGGACTATTCTGCAGGTTGTGCGGGCAGTGCTGTTGATAATTCGCCGCGTAATTCGCTGACCCATGGCTCTAGCCTCTTTGCTTCTTCGTCTCGTCCTAAACGCTTTAATTGCGCAGCCGCCAGTTCTAATGCTGCGGCAGCACGATGGTATTGATCGGCATGCACGCTGGCAATCCGCATCCACTGTCCAATCGCCAAATCTGTCTCCCCGACCCGCATCAGGCGATCGGCAATCAATTCGGTCGGTCCCAGCTGCAATGGCGGCAGTAGTTTATCCCGAAAACTCAACCAAGCTGGCAGCTCGACCATCGTCTTTGGGGGCGGCAACATTCTCCAACTCTGGGCTACCGCCATTTGAGCGACAACCAAATTCTCGGAAGAGCGGAGTTGCGTCAATGCCTGACTGGCGGCAGACTGCTGCTCGCCCAGCAGTAGCCAACTGGCTCCAATCAGTTTTTCAACTTCGTCCTCCGAACCCAACCATTTCGATGCCGATTGGACCAACGCTGGGCTGGGCTCGAGAGCTGTCCAGCAGAGTGGAATACAATTGTAGAGCAGGGGAGGGGCATTAGATTTTGCCAAGCTTAGAAACACTACGCAGGCAGCCTGCTGGTTACCGAGCGCATCGGCGGCCTGCACCAGGTCTGCGATCAAAATGCGTTGTTGCCATTGGACAAGGTCGCTCTTGAGAGCTTCTGGCACAGTTCGGTAGACATCGCGATACTTTCGTTCAACCATCAGTTGATGTGTGCTAGCGGCCACAGCATTGCGCCAAACCGGCAACACTTTCGAGACCTGGGCACTAGCTAGCGTACGGCTGGATCCATCGTTCTGCAACAATACCAGCTTGTCGTAGTCAAACTCTCGGATTTGCCCACGGAGTTGCACTGTTTCGCGGGTACTCCAGGCATCGAGACGCTCCGCAGACCCTACATACTCGACCAAGTCGGATTCGCGCGGATCATGGTCCTGCGCCGCGCAGTTATTCTGGCAACCTGTCGCAATCAATGCGACGGCGCTGGCCCATCGAAACAGGGCCCATCGAAACAGGGTCCATTGAAACATCGATGCGTGTGCAGCTCTCGCACTTATCACAGTCGCACCGGATTGTAGGGAGTAGTTGGCGGCAACGGTTGGGCTCGAGGTTCCAGTTTGGTTCGCAACTCGGCAATAATGGGCTGAACCTTTGGGTCGTCGGACAAGTTCAAGAATTCGTGTGGATCCGACACATGGTCGTACAATTCTGTTCCCGCCTGGCCTCCATTCCACTCGGTATAACGCCATCGTTCCGTGCGAATACTTCTCCCCATTACTGGGTTTCCGTCGCCTGGTCGCAGAACTTGTGTCGCGGCGCAACTATCCCAGGAACGCAGCGGATTCTGCAGTAGTGGTACGAGACTAGTGCCGGTCAAAGAGCCATCCAAGGGCAAGCCACTTAATTCGGCCAGCGTTGGATAAATGTCTACGAACTCGACAACACGCTGGCAGACCTGCCCATTCCCAGCCAGACTGGGGGCGAAAACAATGAGCGGCGCTCGCGCGGACTCCTCGAACAGATTGCGTTTTTGCCATGCCCCCAAATGTTCGCCCAAATGATAACCGTGATCGGACCACAGCACGACAATTGTGTTATGTGCAATTCCCAGATCGTCAAGCGCGTCGAGCACACGCCCCACTTGCGCATCTACGAATGAAACGGCCGCGTAATAGGCCTGCAAGGCTTGCAAGCAGGTGGTTGCGGGCAGTCCATAGTTTGGCACGGAGCAATTATGAGCAAATGCGCTGGGAGGAATATCGTCTCGATCGTTTTGCGGTGCGAAAGGCAGTTGCATTTTTTCCAACGGGTACCAGTCGAAGTACTTCTTGGGTGCAACGTACGGTGTATGAGGACGAAAGAACCCGACACCTAGAAAAAACGGCGCATCGCGATGCTCACGCATCAAGCGAATTGCTTCCGATGCGATCATTCCATCGGTTTGCTCTTCGTCTTCTCCGTCGTCGGCCAACCAGCTCAGCGCCGCGCTAATGGGACGATTAAGCTCGGCATTGACGATACGATCTTCGTTGACGGTATCTCTACCTTTGGGATTCACGGTAACTTGCCAACTTGCCGGATCGTCCAATCCATCGGTGCCGATGCTCGTGGGTACGTTGTAGTGGAATATCTTGCCGACGCGACCGACAAACCAGCCATGCTTCCTATAAAGCTGGGGAAGCGTAACCACTTCGGGCATTTGATCGCGAAAGTGACGGTCGAGATCATACACGCAGATCTCATCGGGACGCCTACCGGTCAGAACCGAAGCGCGACTTGGATTGCACAGCGGTAGTTGGCAGTAGGCCCGATCAAATTGCACGCCCTGTGCTGCCAAGCGATCGAAATTGGGCGTTTTTGCGCTCGTATCGCCGTAACATCGCAACGAACACGCTAGATCATCGACAGCGATAAACAACACATTCTTGGGCTCTGCGGTCACAGCAGGTCCGCAGCAGAGCCATGCCGAAAGCCACAGGCACGCGAAACCAAATTGGCAATTTCGTTGCCAGCGAGCAATCTCGTTAAATGGCTGGTCATTAATGAGGCGAAATGCCATCTCTACAAACTCCAAGCATCCAGCCACTTGGTTTCCACCAGCTCCAAGCCAAAATCTTTCAACAAGCGTGAGTGCATATCCTTGAGATGCCCCGCACCATAAAAGACGCCGAGTTTCTTCTTGCCAGCCTTTATCTCGCGTTCCAACACAACGAAAGCTTTGGCGTTGCGTTCGGTGATCAGAGTACTCTTGCCATCGTCTCCGGTGATGGCGGCCATTTGGCCATCCATGGCCTGCATCTGCTCGGCGAAAGCGCGGCGGAGGGCGCGTGGGCGATCCTCGGAAACGAGGGCGGCAAGCAGACCAACATCTCCGCCCTTGCCTGTACTCTGCATGGCCAAACCAGAACCGATGGAGCGGAAGAGCATCTGCATCACGCCCTCTTTACGCGACTCCATCGCCGTAAAAAACTCCTCGGGCGTCATGTCGGCATGCACAAAATTCTTGGCTTTGTAGTCAACTTCATCGAGCTGAAATGCAAGTCCCAAAGAATCCTTCATGCCAACCTGAATCGCGCTAACTGGACTTAAGCCACGTTCTTTGGGATCAGGAATACCCGCGTCTGGGTCGGCCACCAATTCGTAGAGCAGTCCGTCAAACGACTTAAATAACTGGTTGAGTTGGCTGTAATAGTCGGGCTCGCCGATGTGCACAGCGCCAATCAACACAACCTCTACGCCGGTGCTGTCACCCGGCTTGCGATAGGTGGCGACGGCCGTCTGCAGTGCCTTGGGAACTTTCTTGTCGCTAAAGACGCGTACAAACTCGGGGACCTCATATTCCTTGGATGCACTGGAATCCGTGGACTGATCACTTTGTTCGCTCTCGGCCGGCTTGGATTCGGCCGGCTTGGATTCGGTCGGCTTGGATTTAGCGGCTGGCGGCGTTATGGTCGCGGTGGCCTGCCCATATCCGAGCGAACTAATCGAACAAAGCAACACCACAGCCCAAGCACTCTGCAACCAGCAGTTGATGGCGAACTTCATTCAATTTACCTCCCAGATAAAACGGCTAATTTCAATAGTGGTGTCTTTTTGTGCAGGCGCTGCTGCACGACTTTTCGTTACAATCGCCTCGCTTACACTCAGCCATACGGAATTTCCTGAACAGCGCCCTAACCTCAATGAACTTTAGTAAGTATACCGAGAATTGATTTTCCGGGTTAACCTATTCGTTGATTCAAGACTGAAACTACTGTGAACCAAATACCATATCAAGCCACGCGAGAGCGTCTGGGGACACTCGACTGTGTTGTCGTTGTTCCCAGCGACAAACAAAAGAAAATTTCTGCAGTCGGAGTTTTTTGTCACGGCTATGGAGCGGGTGGCGACGACTTGGTTGGATTAGCCGGGGAGCTGCTGCAGATCGCAGCCACAGACGCTGGATTGATGCTCGTTTTTCCAGCCGCTCCGCTCTCATTGGATGAGCAGGGCATGCCGGGCTCGCGCGCATGGTGGATGCTCAGCATCCAAAAACTGATCTCGGCTTTCGAGGACGGCCGGTTCGAGCAAGTTCGTGACGAAGTTCCTGAGGGAATCGACATTGCTCGCGACAAGCTGTGCGAGGCAATCAGCATCGCACTCGACAGGTGCCAACTGACCTCCCAGAAGTTGCTGTTGGGTGGTTTTTCGCAGGGAGCAATGCTGTCGGTTGAAACGGCCCTGCGCGGGCTGCCGGAACCTCCTGCGGTAGTATGCTTGTATTCGGGAGCACTGATTTGCGAACGATTGTGGAAACCGCTGGCCGCGAAACTCAATTCGACTCAGATTCTGCAAAGCCACGGACGACAGGATCCTATATTGCCCTTGCAAACAGGTGTCTGGCTTAGAGACATGATGCAAGACGCGGGCTGCGAGGTTGACTTCATTGAATTCAACGGTCCACACACGATTCCTTTTGAAGCAATCGAGCGTACGGCACTGCGGCTGAGCGAGCTTGCGGAAGCGGTCAGCTAGGGCTCTGTAACCGCGCAGTTTGTGGGGACGCTGCATCCGGTGTTTAGCACCACCGGCTGACGATGTGTCAGCCCCTCGGGCTTAAAAAAACACCCCAGCGGGGCGAAGAGAACTCGCGCTCTGCGTTTTTTTGTTTTAAGCCCGGAGGGCTGGCATATCCTCTGCCGGGGTCGAAGGCCCCGGTGGTCTGACAATTGAACCAATAAGGCCTGGAAGGCCGACACAACAAATCTCATCATCAACTTGCATTCGAAAGGATGTGTCAGCCCTCCAGGCTTGGCCACAACTAATCAGCGCTGCACGCTTACTCTTGGGCGGAGAGGATTGTCGGTTTCAACCGTTTCGGCGGAGCGCAATACCGACAGCGGCTGAATCCCAGGACCGCTTTCACGATGGCTTTCGACTGCAGGCGGCGATTGAAAAATTTTCGCTGGCTGCAGTGTCGCTGGCTGCAGTGTCGTTGGCTGGGGGGCTGTGTGCGCTACAACGCCTGTTTCTGATGCGTTGGCTTGTTGGTACACCCGCAAGTTGCCGGGTCGAAGGAAACGCGGAGCCTCGCTAAGCTGTGCAAAGTCCGGCGAGTTGGTGTTTTTCTGCCAGTCCAAAAATTGCAAGTGTGTGGACTCGCCAACCACCACTATTTTTCCCGTAGGGAATTGTTTGAGAAACGCGCTCACCTGCTCCCAAGCTTGGGACTCGGCTGGATCGTCTGTCACCTCGACAATCTCGCTGTTCAAATAGTGAACCCAGCTAGGCTCCATGCCGCCGATGGCTAGCCAGTGTTCTCCTGCCGTAGCATGGGAGACGCCTGTCAACGCCGCTAGATCTTGGCGATATAGGTCGACCGACTTGGTGCCATAGCCAAACAAGACTGTCTGAAAAACAGCCGCCCCCATGAGCCATGTTACGGGGACCCAATTGGTTCGCGAGAATCGCTCACAGGCAAAGCCCAGCATTCCCACCGCTGCCAAAACCGCACCACAGGTGGCCGCCCTGGCCAACAGTGGCATCGACTCGTGGCGACTCAGCCAGAGAATTCCGCCGCTGACTCCTATACCCACGACGATGGTAAGCGCATACGCAATGTGACGCAGCTGCAACTGCGGGCGAGACCAGGCATTTTCAAATTGTCGCCAGTAGCCACCAAGCAACAGAGCGGCTCCTGCATAGCACGGCGTTATGTAGCTGGGTAGCTTCGTGCTAGCTGCCGAAAAGGCCACGATGTACACAGCCATCCATGCAACGGCCAACACAACCATTTGCCGTTGAACCACGCTGTTTGCGATTGCCGTTCGGCACCAAAGAGCTATGGGAATCAGCCAGAGCGACCAAGGAAAAACGCCAACAACAAAGGCAAGCGGATAAAAAAGAATCGAACCTTGATGCCCTTCCATCGAGCCCATGGCCCGCCCCACATTGTGCTCCAGGAAGAATCCGCGCAAAAATTCTCCGTTCGTCTGCATGCCTACTGCAGCGTACCAGGGCGTAGCCACCAGCAAACTCAGCAACACGCCTGGAATGGCACGTAGCCCCCAAATGGCGCGAAAGCACTGGAGCGGATGGAAGGCAAGCCACGCCTCTAACAGCGTCGTGCGAAGTGCTTCCAACCAGGTTCGAGCCCCTGAAACTGCGGAGTTTTCTTGCGATTGCAGTCTTCGGCAAACCATCCACCAACTGTGAACGACTGCTAGCGGCAAGACGATGCCGACCGGTCCCTTTGCCAAAGCGGCCAACCCCAGCATGGCATAGCCGAAAAGGGCTGGCAGCCACCTTGTCTTGGCAACACGTCCACTCGAGTATGGGGCCGCAGGTGACAGAGAACCGATGACCAGCGCAGCGATGCCAAGTGTACTGAACGCGATCAAGCATGAATCGGGAGTCGCGGCCCGCCCCGCCATGACAAATAACAAACAAGTAGCTAAACAACTCGCCGCCCAAAAGCCTTCCTGACTGAGCCCCTTGGGCCGACCAGATAATCTCGAAGCCAACACGGCTACGGCAGCGACAGTTAACAGGGCGCACAAGACGGATGGAAGACGCGCCGAAAACTCGGACTCCCCCAAAGCCCGATAGCTCAGCATTTGCCCCCAATACAGTAAGATTGGTTTGTGATCCCGCAGCTCGCCGTTGAAAGTAGGTACAATCCAGTCGCCGCGCGCGAGCATTTCGTGGCTTGCCCGCGAATTGCGAGGTTCGTCCCGGTCCCACAACCGAGCTGTGCCTAGTTCCGTGAAAAAAACGGCTAGAACCACAAATAGGAGCAGCACAATTCGCGAATAGGATACTTGAAGCATGGCCTTGAATTAACGCTTTACCTATGTTGTTCAGAAGTTAAAAAATGCGCAGCGACCAACTAGTGCTCAGTCCAACTTTAAAATTAGGGTTCGGTGTAGAACAATTGTCCCAATTGCGTATGAAAACGATTGGGGCAATCGTTCTACAATAAAACTGCAAACCCTATTGTGTTGAAGCACTTGGCGGCCCCGCGCGACCTTCCCGAGGGAACTCAAGTACAATAGGATGGGTCATTTCTTTGACATTGCCTCTTGAGGGGTCTGCCCCTCTCCGGCAACGCGTGAAATCATTTATCAAAACAGTTCACTTGGTTTGTTCAGTCTGCAGCAATTCCGTGTGCAAAAAATGGGTTAGCACCATTGAGAGGCTTAGCCTAGTAGATTTGTCGATTATCAAGCAATAGGAAACCGTTCGAGTGGATCATGTCAGCCGGCCGCGATTGAAGGACGAGAGCTTTCTGCTCGAGTCGCCCCAAATTGAACAGAGACAGGCGCCACCCGATGTTGCCACACCGACCAACCCAAGAAGAATGCACCGCATTGCTTTTTGGTTGCTGATTGCGACGATCATCTCCACATTCTGGGCAGGCGTGGGGGCTTGGGTACCCTCGAAGCCCTTTGAGTTAGCGGCTTCTGTGGGCTCGTTGATGCCCGTGCGCCAAGCTCTGCTAGCCAATTGGCTGGGCGGGCTGGAGTTCTCGCTCGCCCTGATGGCCATCCTGGGAGCACACGAGTTGGGACACTATGTCCTGACTATCATTTATCGCGTACCCAGTACACCGCCGCTGTTCATTCCGTTTCCTTTTTACTCGCCCATCGGAACGATGGGAGCGGTGATCATGATGCAGAGTGGTTCGGCGGATCGGAAGCAGATCTTCGATATTGGACTGGCCGGGCCGCTTGCGGGATTGGTCGTTGCGGTTCCTATATTGATTTTTGGCATTACTTTTGCGCAGCCGATCGCCTTCGCGCCAGACGAATCTTTGATTATGGGACAACCGCTTTTGATTCAGTGGCTCGCTACGTGGCTAGTCCCGGACAAAGCAAGCGATTTCGTCAGTATTGCCAACACGGAAGTAAGTCCTTTGCTGATGGCCGGCTGGGTAGGTCTGCTGGTGACAGGCCTGAACATGATGCCGCTGGGTCAATTGGATGGCGGTCACGTAACCTTTGGTTTGCTTGGACCCAAGTCGTACTATGTTGCGATCGCTGTGCTGTGTGCGGCCGTTGGTTACATGATCTACTATGAAGTGATCATTTTTTCTTTGATGTTGGTCCTGGTCATTTTTATGGGGCTGAAACATCCACCGAGCAGCGACGACAGTCGAGCGCTTGGTTTGCCGCGGCAGATCATTGGCTGGGCCTCGCTGGTGCTACCGGTGCTCTGCATACCGGCCAATCCATTGTCCGTATTAGCCTAAAATTCTCAGCTCGAACCATTTGACCTCGAAAGCCCTCTTAGCCTGCGGTGTAATTTATTATCGTCGCGAAATTCTGCGGGCTTTGGACGAGTTATAATGGAGCGTGGCGCTACCACCTGAGCTTCTAGTCCTCAGCAAATTTCGTTTGCAAAAATTCATTGGCAAGTTTCATTGGGGAGACTATCTGTAAACGTGCACGAACACTATCGCTCACAGAGTATTGCTCTTGAAAATTGCGTCTTGGCTCGACTCGTCGGGCCCAATGACGCTTTTGCAGAAAATCCACTGGACGAGATGACCGGTCTAGCGGAATCGGCTGGAACCCAAGTGCTTGGTGGCATTGTGCAACGTCGCGAATCGCCCGATCCGAAAACTTTTCTTGGCAAGGGCAAAGTGGCCGAACTTCGTCAGCTCGTCGAAATGCACTCGGCAGATGTTGTGATTTTCGACAACGACCTTTCGCCGAGCCAGACGCGCAACTTAGAAAAGGAATTGGGCACAAAGGTTCTCGACCGTACCGAGTTGATTCTGGACATTTTTGCTTCCAATGCGAGAACACACGAAGCTCGCTTGGCGGTTGAATTGGCTCAACTGGAATACTCGCTACCGCGACTGAAGCGTATGTGGACACACTTGTCGCGTCAGTCGATGGGCGTGGGCATGCGTGGACCGGGCGAAAAGCAATTGGAAGTTGACCGACGGCTGGTAGAAAAACGCATCCACGAACTGAAGCAGGACCTGCAAAAGGTCGAACGCCGAAAGCAGCGAGAGGTCGCCGGACGCCGCGATTATTTGACGGTTTCTTTGGTAGGATATACCAATGCGGGCAAGAGCACATTGATGAACGCTTTGACCGAAGCTGACGTCGAAGCGGTTGATAAACTCTTCGCAACGCTGGACACTCGCACTCGGCGGTGGACGCTACCCAGTTGGGGCCCGGTACTGTTGAGCGATACCGTGGGCTTCATTCGCGATTTGCCGCACAAGTTAGTAGCCAGTTTTCGAGCTACGCTTGAAGAAGCCCGCGAAGCAGATTTGCTGCTGCATGTTGCAGACGCCAGCAATCCTGCCGTGCTCGATCAGATTTCCGCTGTCTATGCGGTGCTCAAAGAGCTGGAGATCGATGAAAAGCAAACCCTGCTGGTTATCAATAAAATTGATGTACCGGGTGCCGAGGAACGAATGCAGGCGGTGCAGAATCGTTATCGACACAGCATCGCGGTGAGCGCCTTGAGCGGCATCGGTTTAGACGCACTGGCATCGCGTGTCAGCAACGAACTGAGCACAAGTTTCGTAACTCTCAGTGTGCGACTGAGTGTAGGTGATGGCAAAACTATGGCGTGGCTCGCCAAATCGGGTGAGATTATTAGCAAGCAGTTTCACGATGATCACGTGGAAATTCATGCGCGCATGCCAGCACGGTTTGCCGGACGGCTGGCCAGGGAGGGTCATCCCATTGATGTGTTGCACGGAGAACTTCCCAAGGAAACCAAAGAGACCGAGCAGTGGCAGGAAAAATTACCCACAACAGGAACGATTTTCCCCACCGTTGTTGAAGCTCAGCCCACCCCGCTACCCGATGAGGAAGTTGCATAGTGCGACGTAGCCTGGGCATCTTGCCTGGGTTTTTGAACGTAGCCTTGGGCTCCTGCGGGGTTCTACCGCGTTTTTCTTAGTTGCTGGAGGACCCAGGTTGGAAGCCTAGGCTACCTGGTCTGCTGGTGTCTGGGCAAAGAGCGGGTACCATTTGGGACATCCTTGCTCTCGTCGCCAATCGTTTCGCTTAGGCTTGGATCAGCAAGAGGAACAGTAACGTGCGAGTGAGGGCCATGCTGTTGATCGGCACTTCTACCAGTTGAGATTTGAATTGACACCTGAAAAGACAGCCCGCGTCGAATATCACGATCTTTTGGCTACGGCACAAGCACGAATTGCAGCGCTTCAATCGCTCCATGTCCGTATGGTTTGGATTCGAACCGCCAGCTTTGTTTTGGCATTCCTGTGTCTGTTTTTAGGCTACGGAACAGCCGAATATCGCATGCTGTTGCTGTCGATCGGCTGGACATCCGCGTTCGCGTTTCTGCTTGCGATCGTCAGGCATGAACATCTGCGGCTGGAAAAACTCAAATACAGTGCCGATGCAAGTTTGTTTGAGAGCCTCCTGGCCCGGCTTGACCGCAACTGGAATCAACTACCGAATCAGCAATTGTTGCCAGAATACGCCGAGTTTCCGTGTGCAGATGATTTAGATGTTGCAGGCAACGCCAGTCTATTGAACCTGCTTTCGCTTGCAGGAACTCGTCCTGGTCGGAAAACGCTGCAGAGTTGGCTGGTTGAGAATCCAAACTGGGATACGGTCCAGGAACGCCAAAAGGCAGTTCAGGCCATGACGGACCAGCGCGCTCTACGCCTGTCCATCCTAAAATCTGTCATGGCAAACTCCGATGGAACGGAGGATGTCTATGGATTGCCGCGGTGGGCTGCCAGTCCGCTGTGGCTGCCGCGCCATCGCGTCGCTCATGTGCTGAGCTACATCGGACCGCTCGCCATCGGAGCTGGAGCCATCCTGGTATTGTTGGCAATTGCCACCCGCGACAAATCATTCCTACCCAATGCAGCGATTGGACTGCTGGGCGGCGGACTACTGCTAAACGTACTGATTACGGTCTTTTGGGGCAGTTGGATTCACGACATCTTCCACCAAGTGACTGGTACCCATCAAGCGACATTTCAATTTGCCGAAGTCTTCCGTTCATTTGCACGCTTGCCCCATGACCATGGGGTGCTCGATAGAATACGTCGTGATGCGACTGAAAACGCGAACTGCGCGACACTGGGTTTTGAACAACTACTCTGGCCTGTTCGCTTAGCCAATTTGCAACGCGATCCAACACTCTATGTGTTGTATCTATTCCTGCAATTAGTATTTCTATGGGATTTTCGCATTCTCAAATGGCTGGAGCGCTGGCAACGTCGCTTCGGTCCACACACTGCTACCTGGTTCGATGCCTTGGGAACCTGCGAAGCCATCATCAGTGCCGCGACTTTGGCAGACGAGAATAGAAATTGGGCTTATCCCACACCCCAACTCGATCCAACGCTCAAACTGTCGGTGGTGGGATTGGGACATCCTCTCTTGCCGGATGCGGCGCGAGTAGAGAACGATCTTGAGCTGACGAGGGACCAACCGCTGTTGTTGGTCACTGGCTCCAACATGGCAGGCAAGAGTACTTTTTTGCGCTCGCTTGGACTCAATCTATTGTTAGCTCGAGTTGGTGCGCCGGTTTGCGCTTCCAAACTATCGACTCCACTCTTCGAACTTGCCACCAGTATTCGTGTGCGCGATAGTTTGCGAGACGGCGTTTCCTTTTTTATGGCTGAGCTACGTCGCCTCAAGGAAGTGGTAGATTTGGCGCAGCATCGCGCCCAGGATCGCGATAATCCAATCCTATTTCTACTGGATGAAATTCTACAGGGCACCAATAGTCGCGAACGCCAAATGGCTGTGACGACGGTGGTCCAACGCTTGTTGAGTTATGGCGCCTCAGGCCTACTATCCACCCATGACCTTGATCTAGCAACCGTTGAAGAAATCAAGCGAATCGGGCAAGTTGTTCACTTCCATGAATATTTTGAGACCTTGGATGGCAAAGAGGTCATGCGTTTCGATTACAAGATGCGAGCCGGCCCAACCCCCACCACCAATGCTATGAAGCTGCTCAAGCTGGTTGGTCTTGACTAAGAAATTCGCAGCTATTTTGACACTTCTCGCTGATCGCCATCAATCTTAACTCTAAACTATTTACGCGTGTGAGTAAGTAACGACGTCGGCAAGTCACGTAGTCGAGTCTCTCCGAGACTCGAAAGACCACTGCTTTGTTGGTATCAGCCTCGGAGAGGCTGACCTATGTGATGGCGATCGGCGAGAAATGTCGCTAATTTGGAATTATAGTTCCAGCGCGGCCACGCCGGTGATTCTGCAGCAGCGTTCCGTGCAACTACGAAGAGTGTTTGCGTTGAAGTCTGCGAGCGACGGAGCTCCCACGCTGAGCATGCGGTCGGCCAACTCATCGCGAAATTTCGTCAGCATGACGGACAGCTCGGGCAGCTCGATTGGTTTTCGATTTTGCGGTATGGAAATGCCGCTGAGCATCCCCGAATTTGCGGAAAGTGAAGTGGAGGTCGCGTTGGGTTTGGGGATTAAGGGCAAGAGCAGTTCATCCACACAAATTGCGGTGGCGCCAAGGGCCAGTAGTTTGTGAGCGTGCTGAATATCGCGTAGAGGAGCAGTTACGAAGATTGACAGGTCGGGCCGCTTCGCCTGCTGAGCAATATGTCGGCAGCGAATAACGCTGCGAATGTCGTTGGCATCCAGCTGCGAAAACCTAGCTACCAAGCTGATGAAATCGACATTGGCGGAGACACAGCGCTCAATGTCCGCATCGTGACAGCCGAGCGGCAGGCCTACACCTATGGGCGTATCTCCTCCCGCTGCCATCCGCACCGCAAAAACGAATGACTCCAATTGCATCATCCCAACTTCGCTAGTCCAACACCAGCTCCGTGCATCGCGACTGCGGCACATCAGCTCGAAGGCATCGGCCGACTTCAACTCGGTTGCATCAATTGGTTCGTCGATGTAGCGACAGGCCCATCGCGCAGGCACGGCGGACGCAGGCACGCCTTCCAGCGATTTTACGTCGCTGAAAACAGGTATCCCGTGGCCGCGCAACAATCCACAAAAAGGACTCCATGCCAATCCTAATTCGGCGCGTCCCAACCCGCGAACGAAGTACGGCACTGAAAACTTGAACTTCCTTTGACCTTCGTACACAGCTACAGAACAGTCTGTTCGGGCAACAGGTACAGCTTCGGATGTCGAGCTCGCCGCACTGGCGCCCGGCAGTTCAGCCTGCGTGAACATCAGTTCCTCGAGAATGGCGGTTGCTGAGCTAGAACTATTCATTCTCCCTGCCTCGATCGAAAGGCTTTGAAATCCGTAGCATTAGCCTTGATGCCAGCTCTCACCAATAGCAGGCTCAATCGCATTGCATCCGCGTCTTTAAGCCTAACACCGCGTAGGCCTGGGCAGATTGACTTGACATCGCCTCGAACGTAGATGACGCCGCCGGTCATGCCGGTTCCGAGATTTTCGCCCGCTCCGTTGCCAAGCACTAGCGTACCGCTGAGCATCTCGAATCCAGCGAAGGAGCCAACTTTACTGCGCACGAAAACATCTGCCCCGACCAGTCCTCGTCCGCAAAAATCACCCGCTTGGCCTAACGAAGTAAGAAATCCCGCAGAAGCAAAAGCGCCAAAGCTATGCCCCACGCTGCCGCGCACTGTAACTCCGCCCGAGACCATCGAGTGCCCCACGCAGTCACCAGCATTCCCATGCACTTCGATATTGGCTTCCGCACCGAGCAGGTAGAGAAAATCGCCCACATTGCCGTCGATCTCTATCGAGAGATGTTCTGTCAGCCCGCTACATAAACTGGATGGCGGCCGAGAGGCAGGGCTAGCGAGGAGCCGCACCGCCGAATCGCCTTTGAGTTCGAACAGCTTGCGGGCCAACTCACGGCTGGAGAGTTCCGCGCAGTTCAGGGTTATCGATTCGCTTGCGGTCACTTACTTCTGCCACCTTTGCACTTGTTCTTCGAACAAACTCTGCATACGTTCCAGCCATTCATCCAAACCGTGATGGTCCTGCACCCATCGACTCGATTCGAGCGCTCTTTTTTTCCACAGTTCCGCATGTTCGATACGATCTACGATGGCAGCCATCAATGCGGCAATATCGCCAACGGGAGTCAGTGCTCCACGCGATCCGTTCCCCAAAAGTTCTTTCACTGAGTCGCTGCAATTGCTGGAGACAATCGGCGTCTGGAGGCACATACCCTCCAAAACCACATTAGGCAGCCCCTCATATTCACTAGCAATACATAATAGTCCCGCTGCTTTCATCCAGGGATAGGGATTTGCTTGACGACCGAGAAAATGAACTCGGTGACTGACGGTAAAATCGTTTGTAAGTTGCATTAGCTCCGACCGCAGATCGCCATCGCCGATAATCCACAGGTGCACTTCCTGATTTGGAAGAGTCTTAGCGAGGCGAGCTATGGCTTCGATTGCAACGCGATGCCCCTTTTCGGCGGTCAACCTACCGACAATCGCGACATTCAATGCGCGATCGCTGAAGTCTGGTTGTCTGGAGGTTAAGCCGTCCAAGGCGGCCCGCTGTACCGCAGCGCAATCGATGGGACTGGGAACCGTCACAAAGTTTGCGCGGTCGAGTCGGTAAAAGTCGGCCGCGTCGGCCGCCACCGCGTTGGAGACTGCCAAAATTAGACTGCGCGGATCGCCATAGGCACGGGCGAGCAGTCGTTTCTTCAGCCATTGAAACCGTTCGCGGCTGCGTGCGAAATCAAACGATGGCGGACTAACGATTACAGAAACGCGAGGTGTCGCAGTTTTGCGACAGGCTGCCGCAGTTAGCAAAGTCATATGGAAGGTGCGGTCGTAAACAACTTGAACGCTGCGGCTTTGAATCACTTGCGATAGATGCCGAACTTGTTGAGCTGCAATTTGTCCGGGAAAGAAGTATCTTTCGGATGCGTGGTCCGACCAGAAAGCATGCACGGGCAGCGTGTCTGGCAGTTGCGACAGGAAATCACCGCGGCGATACAGGAGATAGATTTCCGGATCCAACCGCGCTCGATCCGCTTTGGTAGCGAGTTGCCACAATTGTCGCTCGCTACCACCTCCCTCCAGCGAACCACTGCAACACAGCAAACGAATCGGCACTTAGGACCCCGTTTCCAGTTTGTTGCGAACTCGATCCATCTGCTGTTTAGCCCAGGGCGTGTCGCCGTAGAGAGAAATCAAATCTTGATAATACGAACTGAGTTTGTCCGGGGCCATTGAAGCTTCTGCGGCTTCGATTAGCTTTTGCAACTGCATGGCGGCCTCGGGTACCTTTTCTAAGGCGTTGCTGGCTCCAGTTCGAATGGCGTATTTGGCTAGATCGACAAACTTCTTTTCTTCGCGAGACAAGTCTTTGGCCTTACCAAAGACCTCCACAAAGGAGGTTAATTTCTGTTGCGCCCGACTGGCGTCTTCGCTTAAGAGCATTACCGAACTGAGAAAGGCTTGTTCTAGGGCGCTAAGATGTTCTGCACCGCCTTCGCGCGCTGCGCGGCGTTGAAGAATTCTAGTCCACCGCGCCAGCTCAACTTCATCGGACAACAGTTGTAGTTCTGCGCTACGTTCATCGCTGGGAAATCGCGACAGGAACTCGTCGACTAAACCGCTCGCTTGCAGCAATTGCGCGTCATCCCCGGAGGCTACAGCGACTGATATTTCGTCGTACAGCCGATCAGCGGAGATGGGCTGAAGCAGCCACCAGCCCATTCCTAAACTAACTAACAGTAAAACCGCCATGCCTGCGATGGAGCCGTAATGAAGCCAATCGATTTTCGGTTGTTCATCCGGCAACTCAAAACCGAAGGTAGATGTCTTCGCTGGCATCTCCGATACGGGTGTAAAGTGCGACGGACCGCCGCTAGTGAATGAATCGGTATTTCCCGACCCGGTGTTTCGTTCGAGCGATTCACCATCGTGGCTCAACCGATCGCTTACTTCGCCGCCAATGATTGCGGTAAACTTTTCCTCGCTGGGCGAGGAAACCATGCCGTCGGGAGCAACTAACGTCTGCAGTTCGTGCGTCCCCATCGGCTGGTCGCTGTGGGCTTCAACGCTACCATCGCGTTTTTCTGCGCCGGTCAACTTCAACTCTTCGTCCTCGACATCCGAAAGATCGAGGCTCGTCAACTGTGGGCCTACGTGCTCATTGGCAGCAGTTGGTTCCTTGGCGGTCGATTCTGTTTTGGAGGAAATTTTCTTGAGCCCCTGCTGCATCGACTTCAATCGATTACCAACGACGAGTGCTGTTACAGGTCGTTTTTGCGGATCTTTCTCCAACAATTGATGAATCAGTTCCGTTAGCTCATGCGGTACGTCTTTAACCAAGTACTGTAACTCGGGTACCGCGTTGTAGCGTACCGAATACAGCACCTCTGGTACGCTCTTGCCGGCAAACGGAGCTTTGCCAGCCAACAACGCGTAAAGCACTCCACCCAAACTATACAAATCGCTTCTCGGCGTGACGGGCTTTCCTTCGGCTTGCTCTGGCGGCATATAGTCCGCTGTTCCGATAACCGAGCCGATCGCAGTCATTTCCGCCGAGCCAAAGAGCTTGGCGATGCCAAAGTCCGTCAACTTGACGCGGCCCGAGAGATTGAGCATTAAATTGGCCGGTTTTAAGTCGCGGTGGATAATACCCAAATCATGCGCGTGCTTGAGTGCCGCAGTCGTGTCGATACCGATTTGGATGACTTCATCGGCAGCCAAACGCTGGTGCTGCCGCAAATGCTCATGCAAAGAATGTCCCTCAACGTATTCCATGGCATAGAACAGCAAGCCTTGCTCTTCTCCGCAGCCAATCAAGCGAACAATGTTAGGGTGTTTTAGTCGGATCAGCGTATCCACTTCCGCGTTGAATCTCCGCCGGAAACGCATATTGTTACCGATACCACTCGCGATAACCTTAATCGCAACGACCTCGCTACTCTTGGCGTGGACTCCCTTGTAGACAGTGCCCATGCCTCCCCGACCCAGAACTTTTTCTACCCTGTAAGGGCCCAGGTATTCGAATTCCGGTTGATTCATGGATTTCGTTCTTAGTTCTTAGGTTTTGGTTTGGAACCGTTCGCGGATAACTGAATTGCAACGGGCACTACCAGCTAGTAAAGTCTAGCTAATTTTCTTTAAATAAGCAGCTTGCGAGCGAGATTCCCAGCCCGAACACGAAACCTAATTGTGAGACAATCGCATGTTGCTTTACGTTGATGATGTCTTTGCGGGTCATAACACCGGTAGACACCCCGAGTGCATCGCAAGAATCGTGAGATTAAAAGAATTATTGCAGCAGGAGGGGTGGTTCGAACAGACGGATTGTCCTACCTGGAGCGATGCCTCTCGAGAGCAACTGAGCTGGGTTCACGATGCCAGTTACATCGACCAACTCGAGGTCTGGTGTCGGCAGAATGCAGGGCAGATCGAGGCGGATACAGTCGTCAGCACAGGTTCGTGGAAAGCAGCCGTGCGCGGCGCCGGTGCGGCCATCGATGCGACTTTGCGTGTGATTGGCGGCGAAGCCCGAACAGCCTTCTGTGCCGTGCGTCCGCCGGGGCACCATGCGCTGCGGACCGGACCGATGGGCTTTTGTCTATTCAACAACGTTGCCATCGCAGCCCACGCTGCCCTTGCCCAGGGACTGGAACGTGTATTGATCATCGACTGGGACGTGCATCACGGAAACGGCACGCAGGATACATTTTACAAAGACGGTCGAGTCGGCTTTTATTCGATTCATCGCAGCCCATTCTATCCGGGCACAGGAGCTCGATCGGAAACGGGTTCCGGTCGCGGGCTGGGGTGTATCGCCAACTCTCCAATGCCCGCCTCAACTACGGTCGATGAATATATGGCGGAATTCAATCGCAGCATTGCGGCACTGGCAACACGCGTGAAACCACAACTAATTTTGGTTAGCGCGGGATTTGATGCGCATCGCCTCGATCCTGTCGGCTCGCTGTGCCTGGAAGAAGATGACTTCGGCCAACTGACGCGCAGTGTTCGCGACTTGGCCAATCAATACTGCGAAGGCCGCATTGTCAGCATACTTGAAGGCGGCTATCACCTCGAACATATGCCACGCTGCGTCGCGGTCCACTTGGATTTTCTAAAGTAAGTGATTCTCTAAAGAAAAAACTACCGCGGCAGTTCCGCCATCAACATTTTCATATCTTCCCAGACTAACTTCTTAGCGCTTTCATTGCGTAGCAAGTAAGAAGGATGATAAGTGACCACCACGCGCGCGTTGCGATAATTGTGGAATTTGCCGCGCAGTCGGCCAATGGATTGCTCCGAACGCAGTAGAGATCGTACCGCCACGGCACCAAGACAGACGATAAATTTTGGCTGCAGTATTTCCAGTTGAGCCTCGACAAAGTGTCGGCATTGATCAATTTCATCTGGCATTGGTGTGCGATTTTGAGGCGGCCTACATTTGAGGGCATTCAAGATGTAGACCTCTTCGCGCTGCAGTTGCATGGCCAAGATAATTTTGGTCAGTAGCTGCCCCGCTTTGCCAACAAACGGTTTGCCCGTTCGATCCTCGTCGGCACCAGGCGCTTCCCCCATGAAACACAGCGTAGGAGTCAAATTGCCGTCGCCAAACACAGTCTGCTGGCGGAAAGTAACGATCCCAGCACATTTTCGGCAATCTCGCACTTCGGCCCCCAGTGCCGCAAAGTGTTGCTGGCGATCCTCGACCGAGAGTACCGGCAAACTCCATGGTTGACTGGGAGTAGCTGGACTGGGTATCGGTTGGTTGGGAAAAGGTTGGCTAGGTACTCGCTCGCTCGCCGGTGGGAAAGAAGGGGAAACCGTGGAAATCGCCGCGTCCTGGGTGAGCGGCGCAGAGCTGCGGTTCGGATCCGGACGGATGCCCGGCTGAGTGGGAATCGCCAATCGGGACGGAACATTCTCGATTTGGCTATTCAAAGTAGCGAGTTTTTCAATTAGTTCTGGCGATAGCTGCTCGGCTGCCGTTCGGCCAAATCGCGAAATCCCACAGCGGCGATAGGTCTCCAGTACCTGAACTAGTGCAGCTTTCACTTGGCCCGAATCCATCGACGCACGCAACTCCACAGATCAAAAGAACGGAAATTAGCTGAGAATTGCCATAGATCATACCCTCGACCTGGCAACTCCGCAGGCATACTCTCCTCGCAGATTTGGGCAATCACGAGTAAACTAGGGGTTTTGCTACACCGCTTCTTCGGCATCGCTCTGATATGTCTATTCCCCGTGTTGTCATTGTTGGCCGTCCGAACGTCGGTAAAAGCAGCATTTTTAATTGGCTAGATGGCCGTCGCTTGGCTGTGGTCGACGACATGGCCGGTGTTACCCGCGACCGTATGGTTACGTTGATCGAGCACGACGATCGTTTTTTTGAGCTAGTCGACACCGGAGGCATGGGGATCGAAGACGTCGACAATCTGACGAAGCAAGTCGAGCAGCAAATTGAAGCAGGCATCGATGAGGCAGACGTCTTGCTCTTCGTCGTCGACACCAAATCCGGTCTAACGCCGCTCGATGAGAAAGTCGCAGAGCGGCTACGGAAAATTGAAAAGCCCATCCTGCTGTTAGCCAACAAAACCGACCATGCGGGTCTAGACAATGCTGCGCTCGAGTTCCATCGATTGGGACGTGGCTGGCTGATTCCGATTAGTACGAAAGAAAACCGCAACAAGCAACTGTTGTTTGACGAGATCCTCGAGCGCATTCCCGACACGGTTCCCGAAGAGGGAGAAACCGATGCTCCGCGAATGAAATTGACGATCGTGGGACGACGCAATGTTGGCAAGAGCACGTTCGTCAACACACTTGCTCAAGCTCAACGCATGATTGTCAGCGAAGTACCGGGAACCACTCGCGATAGCGTCGACGTTCATTTCGATCTCGATGGACATAGATTTGTAGCCATCGACACGCCCGGTCTTCGTCGAAACAAGAGCATTCGCACCAACATCGACTTCTATGGCTTCCATCGTGCCCAACGCAGCGTTCGTCGCGCCGATGTTTCACTGCTATTTTTCGATTGCATGGAGACGATCAGCAAGGTCGACAAACAACTCGCGCACTACATCGAACAACAGTACAAGCCGTGCATTTTTGTGGTCAACAAGTGGGACAAAGTTGCCGGCCAAGTTCCAACCGAGCGCTGGGTTCGCTATTTGCGCGAGCACTTTCCCACCATGGCCTATTGTCCGATTGCGTTTATCACAGGGCAATCCGGCAAGAATATGAAAGCTTTGTTGAATCATGCGCAAATGCTGTATAAACAATCGCAGACGCGGGTGTCCACCGCCAACATCAACAAGCTCCTGCAAGCTGCACTTCGGCAGCAGCAACCACCGCTGTACATGAATCGCCGTCCCAAAATTTATTTTGGTTCGCAAATAGCCACGACACCGCCGACTTTAATTCTGATGTGCAACATTCCGCAGGGTTTCCCACCCAGCTACCAACGCTATCTAATCAATGTTTGCCGCGACAATCTGCGCTTCGGCGAGGTACCGATCAAGCTTTACCTGCAAAAGCGCGAGAGCCAAGATCTTTCCAATCGCGACAGAAAGAGCGTGGAGGACATCGATCTGGACGAGTTGCCGGGCAGCGGGTTGGACATGGATTACGAATTCGACGAAACCGATGAGCCTATGGAGTAACTGGAAAATGGCAGCCAAGAAAATCTTGTTCCTTGTGGGCGATTTCGTGGAAGACTATGAAATCATGGTCCCCTATCAAATGCTGTTGATGGTTGGTCACCATTGCCATACAGTCTGTCCCGGCAAGAAACCCGGTGACGCGGTCGCCACGGCCATCCATGATTTCGAAGGTCACCAAACCTATAGCGAAAAGCCGGGACATAACTTTGTTATCAACACAGACTTCGATAGTCTCGATGAATCCTTGTTCGACGCGCTGTTGCTTCCCGGTGGACGTGCACCAGAGTACTTGCGGCTGAACCCAAGAGTGCTCGCAGTGGTTAGACACTTCGCCAGCCAAAACAAACCCATCGCCGCCATCTGCCATGGCCCCCAAATTCTTGCCGCAGCAGGCGTGCTCTCCGGTAAAACCTGCAGTTGCTACCCTGCCGTCAGCCCCGAAATCAGTCTTGGCGGTGGTAATTATGTGCTACCATCCAGCGGCCTGGATTCCGCGCACACCGATGGCAACCTCGTCACTGCGCCCGCCTGGCCAGCTCATCCGGCTTGGATCCGACAGTTTCTACAATTACTGGGCTCCAAGATCGAAGCCTAACCCAACAGCAGCTTGATTCCTGTGGCGGTCATCACCACGATGAGGAATATCAAGACGAGTCGATTGCCTTTTCGAATAGCTAGTTTCGCACCCACGACTCCGCCCACGATGTTTCCCGACGCCATCAAAAGCGCCGGTAGCCAGTCGACCAAGCCAGTCCCCGCGAACATGGCCATCGCCAGCAGCGTTACTAAAAAGCCTATCAAGTTCTTGACCGCGTTGGCAGCTACTAAATCGCCAGATCGAATAAGGCTCATCCCCAAGAGCAGCAGCATTCCCATTCCGGCTTGGATGAAACCTACGTAAACGCCGATCGCGAAAAACAGCGGTGTCACCAACTTATCCGCGTGCTGCCAATTCGCTTGTTTCTCAGTCAGTCGGCTTGGATTGATGAGCAGCAGTGCTGCCATCGCCAAGAACAGTATGCCGAATATGGGCTGAAACGCATCGGTCGGCAAATAGATAGCCAAGCCTGCCCCCAACGGAACCCCAAGCAGTGTTGGAACCGCCAGTCGCAGGGCTAACTTTTTATCCAATAGCCCGCTGCGATGAAATGTTGCGGCAGCCGAAGCCGACGACATCAAGATGGCGACGCGATTGGTCCCATTGGCCAGTTTGGCATCCATTCCACAAACAAACATGAGAGCGGGCAAAGTTAAAAACGATCCTCCACCTGCAATCGTGTTCACGACTCCCGCAGCAAAGCCAGCGGGAATCAACAACAAATACCAAGCCCAATCGGACATAACCAACCTTGTGCGCAAAAGCGTCCAATCAAAGTGCGGGGCGAAAACTGCCAGTGAAAACGTGAAGTCCGCAAGCTTCATTGGCGTCCCGCATTCAATGCTCGTTGGCACGCCGTAGATCGGCTCTCCAAACGAGCCCACACTGACTTCATCTGGCGCTGCATGGTTACCTTGGCTCCGCACCGCTTCAACGCTCACATTCTACACAGCCCCGCGGGCTTCTATTCGACAATTGCTCTTAATTGCAAAGTTTTCAACGACACAGCAACACTGACTCTTGCGAAGCGAACTCTGTACCCTCTAGGTATTGGCAATCTATGTTCATCCGTGTTCATCTGTGGCTCTCGCGACTTCTCTTCAACAGTCGTTCTTATTCACAAGTTTTCAACCACAGGGTGACACTGAGGAACACAGAGGAATAAGAAGCGATTTTTGTATCCTGTGTCTATTGGCAATCCGAATGTTGCCTGCGTCTGGTTGCCAAATTCTGATTGATGGTAGAATAGGTTGGTCCGCTTACACATCAACTTCTGTCGGATAGGACCTAATGGATCATAGAGGCATCATCCTCGCCGGTGGAACTGGAACGCGGTTGCACCCGTTAACGCGTGTTGTCAGCAAACAATTACTACCGATTTACGACAAGCCGATGATTTACTATCCGCTGTCGACGTTAATGCTGGCTGGAATCCGCGACGTCCTGATAATCTCCACGCCAATTGACTTGCCTTTATTTGAGCGGCTATTGGGCGATGGTGCTTGGTTGGGGATGCGAATCAGCTACGCCGCGCAGCCACAGCCCGAGGGTTTGGCGCAGGCCTACATCATCGGTGCCGATTTCGTTTCGGGACATTGTTCCACGCTCGTGTTAGGCGACAATCTTTTTTTCGGACAGGGGTTTCAATCGCTGTTGAAGCAATCCGTTGCACGCCAACGTGGGGCAACAATCTTCGGCTATCCCGTTAAGAATCCCGAACGATATGGAGTCGTCGAGTTTGACAAGAGTGGCAAAGCAATTTCGTTGGAAGAAAAACCTTTGCAACCAAAATCGCGAACAGCCATCACAGGTCTTTACTTCTTTGATGAACAAGTCGTCGACATTGCTGCCAATCTAAAACCTTCCCAACGTGGCGAACTCGAAATTACTGATGTGCTTCGTATTTATCTTGAAAAACAGCAGCTGTTTGTGGAACAATTCTCGCGCGGCTTCGCGTGGCTCGACACGGGCACACACGAGTCGCTGGTTCAAGCTGGCCAATTTGTCGAAACCCTCGAAGCGCGTCAGGGATTGCGCATCGCGTGTATCGAAGAAATCGCCTTTTCGAAAGGCTGGATCGGTGCCGAACAATTAGTTGCGCTAGGGAACGAAATCAAAAATGACTACGGGGCTTACCTCAAGGAAGTTGCCAGTCGGACGTAAGCCACACGAGCGGCCGAGCTCCGCTAACAATCCATACTAAGGAAAGCCAACGCGTTTATGTTAATGGTAACTGGAGCAGCAGGGTTTATCGGTGGGGCGTTCGCGCGTATGGAAGCCGACATGGGCCGCAGACTGTGCCTGGTCGACAAGCTGACCTACGCTGGAAACCTGCAGTCGATCGAGAAACCGCTTCGTCTAGCAACCACAGTTTTCGCACACTGCGATATCGGCGATCAGGCCCAAATACTGCAACTGCTGCGCACACATGGCTGTACGGGCATCGTTAACTTTGCAGCCGAAAGTCATGTCGATCGATCGATTGATTGCCCCGATCCCTTCGTCGATACAAATGTCTCCGGTACGGTTCGATTGCTGGGTGCAGCGCTTAGCTATTATCGCGAATTGGAACCCAATACTCAAAACGCGTTTCGCTTCCTGCACGTATCCACGGATGAGGTTTACGGATCGCTCGGTGCATCGGGAGCCTTTAGCGAAACTAGCCAATATGCGCCCAATTCTCCCTACGCAGCTTCCAAGGCAGCCTCCGATCACTTTGTTAGAGCCTATCACCACACGTATGGCTTGCCGGTACTGATTACTAATTGCTCCAACAATTATGGACCCTATCAGTTTCCAGAGAAACTGATCCCGCTAATGATACTCAACGCCGCAGCCGGTAAGCCACTGCCAGTCTACGGCGACGGCAAGCAAATCCGCGATTGGCTGCATGTCACGGACCATTGCAGGGCAATTCGGCTGGTGCTCGATCGCGGACGAATTGGGGAAGTCTACAACATCGGCGGCGGAACGGAACTGACGAACTTGGAAGTCGTGCACTTGATCTGCCAGCAGGTGGCAGAATGTTCTAACGCCCGAGCAGCCGATTATTTGCGGCTGATACAGCACGTGACCGATCGACCTGGACACGATCGACGTTATGCCATCGATTCACAGAAAATACGTATGGAATTGGGCTGGACACCCGATCAAACATTTTCGTCGGGAATATGCGAAACGGTGCGTTGGTATTTAGAGAACAATGCCTGGGTCGATGCCGTCCGTTCCGGTGCCTACCGTCGTCTCGGCTTGGCAAGTTTTGCGGTCAGTTAGAAATCTCATGACAATTCAGAGCATTAATCCGGCTACCAACGAGATACTAAAGACCTTCGCGGCTTGGTCGTGGGACGCGACAGTTGCCGCCATCGACCAGGCTGACCAAGCCTATCGCTCTTGGCGGAAAACGTCGTTCTCCGCGCGGCAAGCAATCATGCTCGAATTCGCTAAGCTGCTGAGAGAGCGATCGCCGGAGCTGTCTCGCTTGATCACCATCGAAATGGGGAAAAGATTAGCCGAAAGCGAGTACGAGATTGAGTACTGTGCCAAGATCGCGGAGTACTACGCTGCCGGAGCGCAGCAATTCTTAGCCGATCAGCCTATGGATGTGCCCGGCATCCAGGCCTATCTCCAACACTCTCCGCTGGGTGTGCTGCTTGGTGTGATGCCATGGAATTTTCCGTTTTACCAAGTCGTGCGCTTCGCGGCTCCAAATATCATGGCGGGCAATTCGATTCTGTTGAAACACGCCAGCAATGTCCCACAGTGCGCACAAACCATCGAGCGCATCTTCGCCGATGCAGGACTGCCGCCTAGCGTGTTCATGAATTTGTTTATCCCCAATGAGTTTGTCGAACCGATCATCGCCGACAGTCGCGTCCAAGGAGTTTCGCTGACTGGCAGCGAGCGAGCCGGTGCTGCCGTGGCTACCGCTGCCGGAAAACACCTGAAGCGGAGTGTGCTTGAGCTTGGCGGTAACGACGCGTTCATCGTGCTAGAAGACGCGGACATCGACAAGACCGTCGAAATGGCTGTAAAAGGGCGTATCGTTAATGCAGGGCAATCCTGTGTTGCATCAAAGCGTTTTATCGTAGTCGATGCGATTGCGGCCAAGTTCCTGTCAGCATTTCGCGATCAGATGGCTGCGTTGCAAATTGGCGATCCGCTTGACGCGAGTACGACGCTGGCGCCGTTATCCACCGAATCTGCCGCTGTCAGGTTGCTAGAACAAGTCAACGCTACCGTGCACGCTGGTGCCAATGTAGTACTGGGCGGAGATCGCCCCCAACGGGCTGGTGCCTACTTTAACGCCACAATTCTCAACGGTGTAACGCCCCTCATGCCATCTTTCGATCAAGAACTTTTCGGCCCAGTGGCGACGGTATATACAGTGCCTGACGAACAGGCGGCTATTGAGCTTGCCAATCAGTCTTCCTACGGATTGGGAGGAAGCGTCTTCACGCAAGACCTAGAGCGAGGTCGTCGAGTCGCCGAGCAAATCGAGTCGGGAATGGTTTTCATCAACCAGCCCACGCGATCGCGAGCCGAACTCCCTTTTGGCGGTATCAAGCATTCCGGTTACGGTCGGGAATTATCGAATTTAGGCATTCTTGAATTTGTAAATAAACGGCTGGCCTTCAGCGAGAAATCCAAGAATCTTCTTAGAATTTTATGCAACTTGCTGTCATCGATGGAAAGATTCTCCGACCAAGTAAGCAGAGAATCGCACCATCGTCCACTTCACCGCTTGGATTCATGCAAGAGCCTAACGCAAATACTAGAATAGACGGCAGCCCCGGCGTGGAGCCTCCCAATGGCGATGCACAGTCGCAGTTGCTGTCAATGTGGGTGGATGATCATGCTGACGCGCTCTACCGCTTCGCTATGACGCGTGTGAATGACAAACACACGGTCGAGGACCTGCTGCAAGAAACTTATTTGGCTGCGCTAAAATCCAGCGAGTCCTTCCGTCGAGAGTCGTCGACGCGCACCTGGTTGATCGCCATCCTGAGGTTAAAAATCATCGACTATTACCGCCGCGCCGAGAAAGAGATAGCGACCGAAACCAACACGCTCGCAGCGGAAAGAATGCCAGCACGCTGCGAGCGATTGAAGGCCTGGAATTGTGAGGCTAGCCAGACGATCGAGAATCACGAGTTCTGGGATGTGTTCCGTGCATGCGTCGAACAGCTGCCAGCGACACTTTCCCGCGCGTTCTCTTTGCGAGAACTCGACGGCCTGCAGCCAACGCAAGTCTGCGAGCTGCTGCAAATATCCAATAAGAATCTTGCTGTGCGTGTGTTCCGTGCGCGCTCGCTGCTACGCGACTGTCTGGACAAACATTGGTTTTCCAAGGACTAGACAGCATGGCGAGTTTTGTTGAAAAACTGAATCTAATCCTCACCATCCAGTGCCAGCGCGCGTCGGAGCTGATCTCCGAATCGTTCGAGCGAAAATTGCTCCTGCACGAACGCCTAGCGCTGCGCGGACATATCGTCGTATGTTGGTCGTGCCGTCAATTTGAGAAGCACTTGCGATTAATTCGATTGGCCTTCCGGAAGCTCGACCAGCAAGAAAAACAAGAATTAGCTGCCACGATGGGCGACCCAGCCAACCAAATGGACGAATCCTTCAAGCAGCGACTGAAGCAGTTGCGGCCTTGAGTGCGAGCCGGTATGTGTCGCTCGGCACAAGCCACGGATCGACGTCCGTGGCTATCGCAATGCCATCGCTTCGGGATTAACCCCAGCAAAATGGTTTAGCAACCGCTCCATCACAGGTGAAAAACTTTAGCTATTCCGGAAATTCGTGCAAAATCCCCGTAATCCCACGCGTTTTCCTCCGACCAATCTTGATTCAGTTGCTGCGCGCTGCAGCAACGTCACCCAGATTTCGGAGAACATCGTATGAGAATGTTTAGACTTGCGGCTGTCCTGACTCTTACCGCATTGGGCAGCGCTAGCCCATCGATGGCGGCTATCGTCAATGTGATGGTCATGGTTGAGAATACCGCCCCTACGAACAGCATTTCCTTCGCGCCCTTGCGAGTCGGTTTCAACAATGGAACGTTTGATTCGTTCAACATCGGTACGACTGCCACTGCACCCATTATTTCCATCGCCGAAGGCGGCAGCGGGAGCAATTGGTTTCCTGCATTTGCGGCGGCTCAACCCACTGCTGTCGTAGGTACCGTGGGCGGCCTACTTACGCCTGGACAAGTGGCCACACAGGTTTTCACCGTCGATACGAATGTCAACCCCTTCTTCACGTTTGCGTCGATGGTTGTTCCAAGTAACGATTTGTTCATTGGAAATGACAACCCTGCAGGACTTCAAGTGCTCGATAGTTCAGGGAATCTGTTGATCACCCAGATAAATCAAACCGCCGGTCAAATTTGGGATGCGGGATCGGAAGCGACCAACCCAGCGAATGCTGCATTCGTCAATGGCGGTGTCAATGACAATCGCACACCCGAAAACGGCCTAGTGCGCTTCGACAGCACGCAGTTGCTGGCGTTTGAGGGTCTAACTACTGGGGCTGGATACACCTTTTCCAACGCCGGTCTGGCGGCGAACACCAACATCGCGAGAATTTCATTCTCCGTCACGGCTGTTCCCGAACCAAGCTCCTTAGTTATGCTCGGGCTAGCGTGCGCCGGAGGCATTCTACGACGCTCCCGTCGTAAGTAAACAACTGAAATGTCCCAAGCTGTCTAAGCAGGGCGTCGGTGACACGGGCGAGTAGGAAGTAGCCTTTTGAGTTTAGGTGGTGGTTTGTGTTTAGCTGTTGCCACGAGTTTCCTCTTTGTGGTGTCTCAATATTACTACCATACTCAATTGTACTAACAAC
>JBGSTP010000330.1:0-24108 GCA_041736515.1 Pirellulaceae bacterium | reverse complement strand
GCTATGTTGTTCGCAGCGGTGCTGCTCCACCTGGTCCACAAACCGTGTGGATTGGCATCCAACGCATGCACGACTTCGCCAATGCTTGGCTAACCTTTGGACCCGGAGCCGCCCTCTAATTTGTGTGTAACAACGAGGGCTCACACCGGTGGCGCTCAGTTCGTCCTCGGCGACGGCTCAGTACGTTTCATCTCCGAGAACATCGACTTCGGGATATTGTTCAATGCTCTTTGCGGCAGAGATGACGGAACCGTGGTTGGCGAATTCTAAGTTGAGTGCCCATTTCCGATAATGCATTGATGTTGATGATCGCAAGAGGACGCCATCGTGCGTCTTCTTGCCGATTGGTCTTGCACAGGTTTTGATGGGGTGTTGTCTGCACTCCGCTGAGCCAAATAGTGCGATTCGAAGTAATGAACGCTACTCCGCAATAAAAAACAACGCAAAAGAAAAGGCTGTTAATCAATGAAGTTCGTGCATACTGTTATTCTGCCCTGCCTATGTTTTTTTTTGCTGTCCGGGTGCGGCAGCGACCTGCCTCCAATTGCACCATTGACTGGTACCGTCACGATGGACGGGAAAGCGTACGCCAACGGCTCGCTCATGTTCACCCCAACTGGCGGCGGTAGGCCGTCGCTCGCCGCGATCGACGAGAACGGTAATTTTAAAGCGATGTACAATCTTAACACGCCCGGCGCATTGATAGGCACGCATTCCGTCACCTTCGAACCAGCCGGAAAAGCTGAAGAAGATGAATTTAAGCCCTATGCGCCCCCTGCGCAGAATTTTAAGGTAACGCCCAGCGAGGTCACGGTCGAAGATGGCGGTACAGAGATTGCTTTTACGCTAAAGCAAAAATAGCGTTGTCGATTCTGTTTGTACTAGCATGGGGCCGGAACATATGCGTTTTCTTTGCAATCTTTTTTGTTTGAGCATGGTGGTTCTCGCAGGGTGTGGAAGCGATCGTCCGCCACTTGCGCCCCTCACCGGTACCGTGACACTCGACGGAGAGCCGGTGCAGTATGGCGGTCTGATGTTCTCGCCAGTTGACGGTGGGCGGCCTTCAGTGGGTGGAACCAACAAACAGGGTGAATTCAAGGCGATTTACGTCTACGGCGTACCAGGGGCAATTATCGGCAAGCACACCGTGGTGTTCGAAGAAGGTAGCGCGGAAAATGTCCAGGAAGACGAATTCAAGCCGTATGCTCCGCCCGCCAACAAATACACCATCAGCCCAAACGAAATCGAGGTCGAGTCGGGAGGAACTGTGGTCAACTTCACCTTGCAAAGAAAAACAAAAAAGAGGCAGTAATCAGGTAGTAGTCGCCAGTGGGCCGTAAGTGGCAGTATGCCGCAGGTTCATTCTAAGCAAGCGTCGAAGCAGTAGACACTTCAGCCAGTTCCGCTCGAACTTCTGGTATAATCAGTCCTCAGGATGCATCGTTGGGGAACGAGTACCAGAAATGCGAGTGCCAGAAATGTCGACAACCCTAAAACGCGTAACAGAACAGGAATACTTGCGCCGCGAGCGTGAGGCCGAATGCAAGAGCGAGTTTTTCCAAGGTGAGATTTTCGCTATGGCTGGTGGTTCAGCTAGTCATAGCCTCATTACGGCCAATTTCGTTCGAGAAGCTGGAAATTCGCTTAAGAACAGACCATGTAAGGTTTTCAACAGCGATTTACGGGTGCGGGTTGAAGCGACGGGGCTCAATACCTATCCAGATGCAACGATCGTGTGTGACGAAATGAAATTCGTCGACGACCGCCGCGATACGCTCACCAATCCGACAGTGTTGGTAGAGGTTTTGTCGGACTCTACCGAGAAGTACGATCGTGGTCTCAAGGCCAACAACTACCGACAGGTCGTGTCGCTGCGAGAGCTTGTTTTCATTGCCCAGGATCGTGCTCACGCCGAATGTTTTACTCGGCAAGCTAATGGAGATTGGTTGTTTCATGAAGAGAGAGTTTTGACGGCAACGCTTGAGCTGCCATCCATTGGGATTTCAATTGGACTGTCCGAACTCTATCGCGGCGTTGACTTTCGCGAAGCAGATAGCCAGTGAGTGGTCAGTGGCTGGAATTGTGTCTGCGTATAACTGTTTTTGGCAGAGATACTGCGTTCGGACAAGCAACTATGCAGTAGCTCGTGGATATTGGGGGCTAAAAAAAAACGAAGAGTCATAGCGATTCCTAGGCCACAGCAGAGCTAGCTAACCTTAGTTAGCTTCGATACTCGACCTGTCACTACCCATTCGACCACAAATATATTCCCCGCTGAATCAAAGCATGCGTCGTGCGGATGTACGAAATGACCGGGCTTCCACGCCGATCGTTGGGCTCGCATGGCCATATTGTTGGCCAAGACTTTCTCCCGCCAATCCGCATTGTCCCCCAACTGTGCTACCGGAGTATTGTTGGCGTTCAGGATTGTAACCCGGGCATGCAGGTCTGGTACCAGCAGCAATTCGCCCTGCGCATCGATGTCCGCAGGAAAAAGAAACCCAGCTTGCGTACGCAGGTGGTTTCCATCCATATCAAACCATTGCAACCGAGTATTCGCCCGATCCGCCACCACAAGCTTGGGTGTGCCATCTCGATCATCGAGCCATTGACCATGAGGTGTTTTGAATTGTCCGTTCTCAACGCCTACGCCACCAATGGCTTTTACAAACTTATCGTGTTGGTCGTAATGAAATAGGAATCCACTTCCGTACCCATCGCCCAAGTAGTAACCGCCATCGGGACGAAAGCTCGTATTTGTCGGTCTATAACCGAGCCGCTCGTGCTGATCCCAGAGCTGACTATCTTTGTTGAGCTGCTCCTTGCCGCGCTGCCAAACAATTTCGCCACGTGTCGTCATTTTTGTGAAAGCCAACGAGCTTTCGTTGGGTGACAAGTAGAGAAACTCTTCGCTGCCTTCTTTCCGAATGTCTATACCGTGTCCTTTAGCCAAGCCGTTGATCTGTAGTTCTTCGCCGAGAGATCGGACAAAGCGCCCGTCTGAATCGAACACGAAGATAGATCCAGGATTGCCACAGTGCGTAATGTAAATCAGCCCTTGGCTATCAATCGTCACACCATGCGAAGCATTGCCATAGAGTGCTCCGGTGGGCAGGTTCTGCAGCCCCCAATCGTGCACGCATTCGTAGACATATTCACCCGCTCCCACTCGCGGAAGCTGCGTGCCAGCTTTGTCTTGCGCTTTCAAGATCGTAGGTCCGCTGGCGGCCACAGCAGCAGTTGTTTTAAGAAAATTTCGGCGAGATGCCGACAGGGGAGTTTGAATTTTTTTCATGCGACCTGTCCGCTCCAGCGGATTTTTGAATGAGGGTTTCTCTGGCTACTCATACCTGCAGAGCTTTGCAGCGGAGATGCAGACTAGATAAGGCGCCAATTTGCGTTGCTTCAATTGTAGCGAATTCAGCCAGAATTGAGCTATATTTCGATCCACTTTGACACAACCCTGGCTGTATCGCCAGCGCCGTTCGCCAGCGACCGAATTATCGCTACAACCCGTTTTCTGGGTATGAATGTCTTCAATTGTCAGTATTTCAATGATCCCAAGACCTGCGAGCTTCTGTTGGCAACGCATGTTTTTTCAATCGCACATGGGGTCCTACGCACCGACTTTTCATTCGAGGCATCGCCGCGTTTCCTCAAACTCTTTGCATATTCGCACAATGAACGTTCAAGCTACCCTTAATTATCGCGCCGACGAGAACCAAGCAGCTGAGGCTGAGGTCAGGTGGTTAGTGCAAATTCACCCACTCGATTTAGACTGTGGCCCTATCGAACTTCGTAACGAAGTGACGTCGTTGGGTAGATCGGTTGATTGCACGATTCACGTCAACGACGAGTCTGTTTCGCGTCGACATGCAGAGATTCACCGACTCGATTCCGGATATCAAGTCGTCGATTTGCAAAGTACCAATGGTGTGCTCGTCAATGAGTTGCCTGTTGAGCGGGCGTTGTTGCGCTCCGGCGATCGTATCCAGCTGGGCGCTCGAGTATACCGATTCTTGGCCGACAACGATTTTGAAGCTCAATATCATGAGACGGTCTACTCGATGATGACGCGCGACGGTCTCACAGGTGCCTACAACAAGAGATACTTACTTGAATCTCTGTCCCGTGAAATTCATCGCTGTATTCGCCACCAGCGTCCAATTGCGGTCGCCTTGATGGACATCGACTACTTTAAGAGTATCAATGATACGTACGGTCACCTGGTTGGCGACGAAGTGCTCAAGGAGCTTACGCGACGATTGCAGAGTGTACTTCGCGCCGACGAAATTCTGTCGCGCTTCGGGGGCGAAGAGTTTGCCGTCGTGATGGTCGAGGCAGGCCGAGAGGCAGCGGTCGAGGTGGCCGAAAGGTGTCGCGAAGCAATTGCCTCGCAACCCTTCGAGACTTCAGCCGGCCCGTTGAATGTTACGGCAAGCTTTGGCGTGTCTGCGCCCCCGTGCGAATGCTTGAACGATTGCGACTCAATCCTGGTCGAAGCAGACGCACGACTATACCAAGCAAAACGCGATGGACGAAACTGCGTGAAAAGCTAAAGCCACTGTCAGCTCGATTATCAGCTCGAAGCGCCAGCAAGTGGATGCAAGAACGACTACCAGCTCGGCGCGCAAGCGAGTGGGCGAAAGGTTGCGAATTATTTAGTATGTCACTAATCGCAAAAGTCCAACTTGCAAGCGCCGAGCTGCCAGGAGACTGCATCCTAGAGCATCATCACCTAGGGAATCACTATGAGCGAAAAAGAAACGATTGTGCGACCGACATCCACCCGAATGTCGCAGCCCATGCAACAGTTGGATTTACAAACTGGCGCGCCCGGGTACTCCAATGCACCCACGCACACGGATGGCAGCGGGCGTGTTTGGTCAGGCCGTACCTTGGGCGAGTACGAGATTGGCGGCTTACTCGGCAAGGGAGGCAACGGGGAAGTCTACCGAGCGACGCATCGCTGGCTCGCTCGTCCAGTAGCGATCAAATTCTTGGTAGGTGTGCGTGCCGATGACTACGATTCGACCCAGCGATTCCAACGGGAAGCACGCGTTGCCGCGGCGATGATCCACCCCAATATCGTGCGCGCTACGGATGGTGGCACTGTCGGACAGCAACTTTTTCTAGTCACCGATCTGGTTGACGGTTGCGATCTATCGCAACTTGTCGAACGGTATAAAAAAATTGGCGTCGCCAACGTGTGCGCGATTGGCTTTCAGGCAGCAACCGCTCTTGGGTTTATAGCGGCGCGAAACACCGTCCACCGCGACGTCAAGCCGTCGAATCTAATGTTGGATCGGGAAGGAACCGTTAAGCTGCTTGATCTCGGCTTGGCACGAGTTATGGACCACGGTCATACGATGACAGCGACCGGACAAGTGATGGGCACCATTGACTTCATGGCGCCTGAGCAAGCCACCGACCCAAGACGCGTCGATCACCGTGCGGATATCTATAGTTTGGGTTGTACGCTGTATTTTCTGCTGGCCGGTCGAGCGCCATTCTCGACGGATCATTTGGATACGATCGCAGCAAAACTGCTCGCAACGATGGAATCCGATCCCATACCGATCAGGACATTTCGCCGCGAAGTACCAACGAAGCTGGCTGAACTCATTGAGTCCATGCTTGACAAAGACCCCAGTCGTCGGCCTCGCGACTTCGAATCTGTCGCCAAATCCTTGCAGCCCATGATGGTTGGAGCCAATTTGGTGGCGCTCGCCTCGATCGGACTAACTCCAGACCTCAGCACGCAAGCAGCCAGGACGACGATTACTTCACACGTGGAAGACTTTATTGCGGCGTCCGCTCGTTCGACAGCTAGACTTATCTTGCAAGCCTGTGGCGTAGTAGAGCCAGTAGCCGGCTTGAGACCAGGGCAACGACAGTCCTACCGTTTCAGTTTTCGGTGGCTCAGAGGAATCGCCGTCATCGGCGCTTTTGCCTGGTTCTTATGGTTCACAGGCTTTCGCATTCAAACCTACGATGAAGATTACTCGCCAGATGTGTATCCGACTCCCGTCGTTGTCGGCCTATGAACGGCATTGTCACCGATTGAGCCGGTCGCGCAATCTAACTACAGTTGCTTCGTTGCCCGGTCATTGCCTGCTTTGTTCTAGCGTTTGGAGCTCAATTCAAGAGTAGCCTTATTCTCGACTCCTGGCTTGACCTCAAAGGTCGGTGGAGTCTTGTTGTACTTGAAAGGAATGCGGGACCGCGGCCCCTTGCCAAAGTCACCAGCATCGGAATCCTCTGCACCCTCGGTTAGCTTGTCCGAAAGAATAACTGTATGAATACCCACCACAGCGCCCATCCGCTCGGAGTCCGAAAGCTTCAGTGTGAATTTACCCTCTGAGTCGGTTAGTCCAAATGAACCAATTCCGGCGGTTTCCGGATCCTTGTTCTGCGGCTGAAACAGGACACGGATATCTGGTAGCGGTTTACCGTCAAGTGTGATAGTTCCAGATACGCTTTCGATTTGCGGTCCAGAACCGCATCCGGATAGGGTCGCGAAAGCGATGAACAAAGCCAATGTCGAAACTAAGGTTCGCAACATGATCATCAGAGAAAAACCTTGTGGGGGCGATGGTAACAAAAAAGGAATATCGCTGCGAACAGCGATATTCCAAGCGATTTACAGCATGCATTGAAGGATTCAACACAGCCATTATCTCAGTTTGGGTCGATGGACACTTCGCCACCAGCGACCGTAGAAAGTCCCAGATAAATGTTCATGTCTAGGCTAGTCTGTAGCGGATTGACCGATCCATCCGCACGAACAAACATGATAACGCCGCCGGGATGCATCGCACCAAAAGCACGCTTGCAGGGATTGGAATCGCCCTGTGAAGCACATAGGTCGTAATTGGCAATAAGAGTTCTAGATTCAGGGGTAGCTGCGGACAAAGCATAGGACGTATACGAGAAAGCCCAGAACGTGGTACGTCGCGGAGACGTGATAGTCGTGTACTCACCCACCATAAGCGTATTACTTGTGCCGTCGGAAATGGTTCCGAATGTCTCGCCGGACATCGAGCCTACGCCAGGCACGTTACCGGTCCAGTGAAAAATGCCCCGCTTTTGTTTCGGCGCATTGGCATTCAAAACGTCCGATGAGTCCCATTGGGACGGTATTGATATTCCCCTGCATGGCCCCATCCAACTCCACCCATTCCACGATAGGAAGACGTCATCGATTGCAAGTTATTATGTGGACCAGAAGCTGGAACCAATAGCTGCCCAGCTGTCGGGTCGGATGGGCAACTGTAGGTCGGCATCTTTTGTTGCCTCAAAAATGAATTGGTCGCATGTTCAATGGGCAGTGTCGGATCATATCGACCGGACAAATTACCTTGCTCAAGGTAAGGTAGAAGGCAAACTGACCAAACTGTGTGGCTAGGTGTGCCGCAACATGGCCCGTCTGTAATGTTGCCTGGCGGGAACTTTTTGTTCGCGTCAGCGTAATTGTGAACTGCCAAGCCAATTTGTTTGAGATTGTTGCTGCACTGCATTCTACGTGCTGCTTCCCTAGCTGCCTGAACGGCTGGCAGCAACAGGCCAACCAAGATGCCAATGATGGCAATCACCACCAATAGCTCGACTAGCGTAAAGGCGCTTCTAAAACCAGTTTTCATAAGAAATCTCCTAAACAAAACAGAGGTACTGAAAAGAACTATATTTGAATGAGAGTGGTTGTCCCCAACCGCTGGGAAACCAAGTGTGGCTGCGGTTGTCCCCAACCGCTAGGAATTTGAATGCACCGCAATTGCTCCTGTGTAGCGACTCGATGCAATATTAAATCGGTTCAGACCCCCAAACCACAACACGAATAATGTCGCATGGTGGAAAAACACCCCACAAAATGCACCTAGCGGTACCATTGACATTAATGCAGACGGGCGACCACTTTGCAATAGGATTTTTGGAAAAAAATTAGTTAAGTTTGCTGGGCTTGGTTGCGCACCCGATAGACGGGCGTTTCTCGCCAGCTGTGGCGAAGGAATTGGCTCCTAGTCAAGCAAAAACTTGCTTTCACTTAATGTTTGGAGATGGTTCGAGGACTGGCAAGCGCTTGCTAGCAAGCGAGGCCCCGAGCAATTTGCTGTTCGATCCTACGTTTTGCTTTAACGACCTGCGATGACTGCCGATAAAGAGGAATATGAGGGACTAAAAACTAGCAGGAAACCAACTTGTTCGACAAATCAAACTCGCTGGATCCGTCGGATTGGGACGAGATTCGGCGACAAAGCCATCGGGCTCTAGACGACATGTTGGACTACATGGCGGGAATTCAACAACGGCCGGTTTGGCAGTCGCCCCCCGAGTCGGCCCTCGACCATTTTCGAGCCGAACTTCCTCGAGATGCATCGACATTCGCTTCTGTCTACGATGTGTTCGCACGGCAGATTTTGCCCTATGCTGTCGGCAATTCCCATCCGGGCTTCATGGGCTGGGCTCATGGCGGCGGGAACGTGGTTGGAATGTTGGCAGAGATGCTAGCCGCTGGCTTGAATTCTAATTTAGGCGGCCGCGATCATGTTCCTATTGCCGTCGAGCAACAAATCGTGCGGTGGATGTGCGAGCTATTTGGGTTCCCTTCCGTCGCAAGTGGTTTGATGGTCACCGGCTCATCGCTGGCCAACTTAGTGGCGATCCTGGTAGCGCGCAACTCAGCTTTGGGAGTCCAAGTGCGTATCCAGGGAATGCGGGAGCAATCCGCATCGCTGGTGGCCTACGCCTCCACTGCCACGCATGGATGCGTCGCGAAAGCGCTAGAGTTGTCGGGAATGGGTTCACAGTGCCTGCGAAGAATCGATGTTGATGAAGATTTTCGCATTTGCACCGATGCGCTGGAACAACAGATTGCATCTGACAAAGCAGCCGGCTTGGTACCGTTTTGCGTAGTAGGGAATGCAGGTACAGTTGATACCGGAGCCATCGACAATCTGTCCGCCCTGGCGGAAATTTGCCAGCGCGAGAAAGTGTGGTTCCACGTCGATGGCGCATGTGGTGCGCTAGGAAGGATGTCGCCAAAGTTGGCTACTCGATTTGATGGAATCGAGCGGGCCGATTCGCTGGCGCTCGATTTTCATAAGTGGGCACAAGTCCCGTATGATGCGGGATTTGTATTGGTTCGCGATCGGCAAATACATCAGGACACATTTGCTTCGCCGGCTGCCTACTTGCGACGCGCTGAGCGGGGACTAGCGGCCGGTTCGCCCTGGCCATGCGATTTTGGGCCAGATTTATCGAGAAATTTCAAAGCACTAAAAGTCTGGTTTACGCTCAAGGTCTACGGAACCAAGCGGCTTGGGAAAATGATGGAAACATCCTGTGAGCTAGCACGCTATCTAGGGTGTCGAATTGAATCGCATCCGGAACTGGAGCTGCTCGCACCTGTGTCGCTGAACATAGTTTGCTTTCGCTATCGATGTTCAGCCAGCGTAGATACGGTCAACGCCGCAATTGTCATTGCGATTCAAGAGTCTGGCATTGCAGCGCCGTCGAGCACCGAGATCAATGGCAACGTGGCAATCCGGGCTGCCTTTTTCAATCACCGTACGACCCAACATGAAGTGGATGCGTTGCTTGATGCAACGCTTTACTTCGGAAGAAAAATCAATTCAGCAGGAGAATCTTGATGAATGGCAGACATCAATCGCTGGACGGGCTGGCCAAGATCATGCGAGTGGCTTTCGCTGGCAATAGTCTTGCGGATTTGCACGCCGAGTATGGGAATCGCATTCAATCTAACGCAAACGATGCTGCAGCGATGCTCGACCTGTCGGTCGTACTTCAGCTAGATGGCCAGCCAGGTCTCGCGCTAGAACTGCAGTGGCAAGCCTTGCAACTCCAACAGCACTATCGCCTGCGTTCTAACACCGCGCGTGCGTCTCTTCGAGTTCTGGCCATCATGGGGCCCGGTGAAGTGATGGCGAATACGCCGGTGGAGTTTTTGCTGGAGGAATCCGACATCGCACTTGAGCTGCTTTATGTAGGAGCAGGCATTCCGCCGGTTCATGATATTCCTAAACACGATGTGGCCTTTGTGGCGGTATGCGAATCGGACGCGAGCCAACAGCTGCTTGGTCAACTAGAACAAGTGATGAAGTACTGGCCGCACCCACACATTAATTCGCCCAGTCGAATCGCTCAATTGTCGCGAGATCGAATCAGCCAGCGCTTGCGCGGATTGGAAAACGTCGAAGCAGTGCAGTCGACTCGCATTCTGCGAGAAGAACTGCTCGGCCACATTGCCGACGCTACCTTCCCGATGATTATCAGGCCTGTCAATTCACACGCCGGCCATGGGCTGCATAAACTGGATCAGGTTTCTCACGTCGTTGACTACCTTGACATGCATGCGGATGCAGAGTTTTGCTGTGCGCCGTTCATCGACTATCGCAGTGCGACAGATGGCTTTTATCGCAAGTATCGAGTTGCCATGATCGCAGGCAAATCATACCCAGCCCATATGGCGGTGTCGCCGCGCTGGATGGTGCACTACCTGAATGCAGACATGGTCGAAAACGCTTCCAATCGAGCTGCGGAAGCTCATTTTATGGACACATTTGACTGGGAGTTCGGTGAGCGGCATCAACGGGCGCTAGCAGCAATCGACGCCGTGATGGGCCTGGAGTACTACTCTTTGGACTGCGCTGAAACTCAAGATGGCAAGTTGTTGGTTTTCGAAATCGACAGCGGAGCGGTTGTGCATGCGATGGATCCTATTGATTTGTTTCCGTACAAACGACCGCACATGCAAAAACTGTTCTCCGCATTTCATGCCCTGCTGAAACGAAAAGCTTGGGGAGTAGGTTCGACAAAACAGCGGCGAGCTGCCTAATTCCCGTCTCAGAGTGCGCCGACCGAGCAAGTTGCCAGTTGAATTGGCTCGGTCTTTCTGGGAAACTAATTTAGTTACACACGCACTCGGAGTTCTAACCATGGCAGATCGCGAAACCGCAGCCGATTTCGACCAAAATCTATTGAATCTCTATGATGATTATGTCCATGGTCGCGTTGAGCGCCGCGACTTTATGGTCCGTGCCGCAAAATTCGCAGTGGGAGGCTTGACGGTCGAAGCGCTCCTTTCGCGGCTGAGTCCAAATTACAGTTTTGCACAGCAAGTGGCGAATGATGACCCTCGCATCGTCGCTAACGCAATCGAGTACGATTCACCCAAGGGTGCGGGCAAGATGAAAGGTTTACTGGCTCGACCGAAAGACGGCAGTAAATTTCCGGCTGTTCTTGTCGTGCATGAAAATCGCGGCTTGAATCCATATATCGAAGATGTCGTGCGCCGCTTGGCTACCTCGGGCTTCGTCGCTCTTGGGCCCGACGCGCTGACGCCGTTCGGTGGTTACCCTGGCAATGACGACGAGGGTAGAGCCCTGCAGGCCAAACGCGACAGCGAAGAAATGCTGCAGGACTTCATGGCGGCGGCTGAATTCTTGAAGGCTCATGAGTATTCAAGTGGCAAAGTAGGCGTCGTCGGGTTCTGCTATGGGGGAGGTGTGTCCAATCAGTTGGCTGTTCGACTGCCAGAAACGATCTTAGCGGCTGCCCCATACTATGGCGCCCAGCCCGCCAAGGAAGATGTACCAAAAATCAAAGCAAGTTTGACACTGCATTACGCCGCGCTTGACAATCGCATCAACGCGGGCTGGCCTGAATACGAGAAAGCTCTGCAGCAAAACAACGTTAGGTTCGAGGCGTTCGTGTACGAAGGTGTCAATCATGGTTTCCACAACGATACAACTCCGCGTTTTGATAAAACTGCAGCCGAGCTATCTTGGAAGCGGACGCTCGATCTTTTCAATCGAACGTTGAGAAACTAGTCGACGAAACTGTGTGGGGCGCACATCCACTGACTTGAAATTTGCATCCTGTTCGAAAGTTGACGATGAGTTTCTGCTTCCCTCGCCTTGCCACTACGCTGCTTGTGTACGGATTATTCGTCTTATTCGTCGGCTCAATAGTTTCCGCTCAGGAGCCTCTATCCGCATCCTATTCGATTCCCACAATCGACCTGTCAGACCAGCAACATCGCCAAATCGTCGTGGACCGTGAACCTGGCCAGTACCTGGGGCATCCTACCACGGTACTGCTGGAGGATAATCAGACCATGCTCTGCGTCTATCCCAAGGGACATGGACGCGGAGGTATCGTTCTAAAACGCAGCCACGATACAGGCTTAACCTGGTCGGAGCGTCTACCGACTCCGGCCAGTTGGTCTACGAGCCAGGAAGTGCCGACAATTCATCGGGTCGTCGATGCCGCTGGCAAGAAACGACTAATTCTTTGGTCCGGTTTGTATCCAGCGCGACTTTCCGTCAGCGAAGATGATGGCGTCCATTGGTCGGAGCTGAAGGCTGTGGGAAACTGGGGCGGAATAGTTGTCATGGGGTTTGTCGGCAAACTCTCTCGTGCTGGGAATTACCTCGCCATGTTCCATGACGACGGACGTTTTTTTCGCGAAAAGTCGGCCATACATAAGCCCGTTGAGTTTCGACTCTACAAGACGTTTTCTCGCGACGGAGGCCTAAGCTGGTCCGATCCGCAAATCGTACAACGCGGTTCCGACGTGCACCTGTGCGAGCCTGGGCTGATCCGCTCTCCCAACGGCCAACAATTGGCCGTGCTGCTGCGTGAGAACAGCCGGCGTCGCAACTCCCATGTCGTCTTTTCAAACGACGAGGGCGCGACCTGGAGCGAACCACGTGAGTTACC
Source organism: Pirellulaceae bacterium (assembly GCA_041736515.1). Lineage (GTDB taxonomy): Bacteria > Planctomycetota > Planctomycetia > Pirellulales > Pirellulaceae > Aureliella. The sequence continues at coordinate 11,367 of JBGSTP010000330.1, read as the reverse complement.
TGCTGCACTTACAGGTGATCGCCATACAGGAGTCTATTGCCCAGATGGTCGCTTGTTCATCTCGTTTCGCGATACTACTCGCGAAAGCCCGACCAAAGGCGATTGGGTGGCATGGGTAGGAAAGTACGACGATATCGTTCATGGCAGCGAAGGCCAATATCGCGTACGGTTGATGGATAATCACAAGGGCGCCGATTGCGCTTACCCTGCCGTGGAAATTCTTCCAGATGGTACCATCGTGACCACCACCTATGGTCATTGGAAACCGGGGCAAGAACCGTACATTGTCAGCGTACGCCTTAAGCTGGACGAACTCGAGGGGCTCAAGTCCCTGACGAAGTAGCATGACGAAGTAAGTTGAATGCGAAGTAAGTCGAACTGCTTTTCTGCGAAATCCTATCCCAGCCCTAAAAATACATGACGCACAGACTACTGCAATATTGCCTGTTGGCGGTTCTGGCCTGCTCGTTTGCGCGGGTCCCGATATTCTGTCAAGACCTCGACTATCCGCTAGCCGTTGTCGTCTCCCACGACGGAACAGTGTACGTGGCTGATCGCGACCTGCCGGGGATTTGGCAAATTAAGGATGGCAAGGCCCAAGTCTACTTTCAGGCGTCCCAGGAATTCCGTACACCGCTCAACGCAATCCGCTGTTTAGCCATAGACAAACAAGGCCATTTGCTGGCTGGAGATTCGTCAACGCGAGACGTCTATCGATTCGACAGCAATGCACGTCCAGTATCCTTAGCTGGTGGCAAAGTGGGTATGCCAATGGCAATAGCGGTTAATGGCAACAACGAAATTCTTGTTGCCGACTTGGAATCGCAATCCATATTGATGTTGGCTGCGACCGGCGGAACCCCAGTCGCCTTTGCTGCCGTCCCTGCGCCGCGAGGGATAGCCATCGATGCGCAGGAAAGAGTCTGGGTCGTCTCGCACGCCAAAGAACAGCTTATCCGCCTCGTCGACCGAGAAACAAGTCAGTCCCTAGTCGATGGTTCGGTGTTTCAGTTTGCACACCAAGTTGCTGTGGATGCTACAGGGGACGCCTATGTGGCCGACGGATACGGCGCCTGCATCTGGAAAATTCCCAAGGATGGAAAACCAACACGGTTGTTTCGAGGCGAACCGATGCAGAGCCCGGTTGGCATTTATGTCGACGAAGACCGCCTATTGATAGCAGATCCTCGCGCCAAAACAATTTTTGTCGGCAATTTAGCCGGTGGCAAGCTTCGAACACTGCTACAGCTGTGACGTTAGCATAACCTATGCAAGATCAACTCGATTCTTCCGACCAGCCCATTGTAAGAATGCGACGACTCTATGTTCCCGCCATCGGTCCACAACTGAGGAAGTTGCTCGTAATCGTTTTTACCTTGCTGGCTCTACTAGTTGCCAACTCCCTGTACTTGTTAGCGATCACGATCTGTGAGTGGTATTTTGCCGAAACCTATCAAAATCAGTTCACGCTGTTGATGTTTCTTGGACATGTCGTCCTGGGACTCCTGTTCGTAGTGCCATTTCTTATTTTTGCGATAAGTCATCTGTTTACGGCGCGAAAACGAAAGAACAAGCGTGCCATTCGCGTTGGCTACGGGTTGTTTGCGACCAGCATCATTGTCTTGACTACAGGCTTGCTACTAGTCCGAGTCAGCAGCATATTTGATCTGAAGAACCCGGCTTCAAGGTCAATCGTTTATTGGGCGCATGTGATCAGTCCGATGGTAGCGATTTGGCTCTATTGGCTGCATCGGCTGGTCGGGCAGAGAATTCGTTGGAAGCTCGGAGCTGTCTATGGCGTTAGCGTAGGTGCTGTCGTGGGCTTGATGGTTTCATTCCACACGCAGGATCCTCGCGAGTGGTACAAGATCGGTTCCGCAGATGGTATTCGTTATTTCGACCCCTCACTGGCAAGAACTTCGAACGGCGGATTCATTCCAGCCGCAGTTTTGGATAATGATGAGTACTGTTTGGCGTGCCACGCAGACGCCTACAAAAGTTGGAATCACAGCGCTCATCATTTCAGTTCATTCAATAATCCAGCCTATCTGGCTAGCGTTCGCGAAACTCGCCAAGCTGCATTGCAGAGAGACGGAAGCGTTTCTGCCTCCCGATGGTGCGCTGGCTGCCATGATCCCGTACCATTTTTCAGTGGTGCGTTTGATGACCCCAACTTTGACGATGTCAATCATCCCACAGCTCAATCGGGTATAACATGCACGACTTGCCACGCGATCACGCACGTTAATTCGGCTGTTGGAAACGCAGACTACACGATCGAAGAACCGCTGCACTATCCATTTGCGTTCAGCCGTAATTCATGGTTACAGTGGATCAACCATCAACTGATTAAAGCCAAGCCAGAATTCCATAAAAAGACTTTTCTAAAAGACTTTCACCAAACATCCGAATTTTGCTCGACTTGCCACAAGGTGCATTTGCCGTTCGCATTGAACCATTACAAAGAATTTCTTCGCGGGCAAAATCATTACGATTCTTGGCTACTCAGCGGTGTTTCGGGACACGGGGCTCGCAGCTTTTACTATCCAGAGAAAGCCAAGCAGGCATGTGCCGATTGCCATATGTTGCCGCAGCTTTCGAACGATTTCGGGGCAAGGCTGCTATCCGAAACCGACGCCGGTCTTTCCATTCACGATCATAGCTTCGCCAGTGGCAATGTGGGCCTGCCTGCGCTAAGGGGATTTCTATCCGAAGTTCTTGGCAAACACGAACAGTTCTTAAAGGGAACGTTGCGAGTCGATTTTTTTGGAGTCAAAGAAGGCGGTCAGGTAGATGGCCTGCTGCATGCTCCGCTGCGTCCCAGTATTCCAAAGCTCGAAACGGGGAAAACCTACCTGCTTGAGACTGTAGTGCGCTCGCTTCAGATTGGGCACGAATTCACCCAAGGTACAGCCGACTCCAATGAAGTTTGGCTCGAGGTCGTGTTGACCAGCGGCGATCGCGTCGTCGGCCAAAGCGGTATCATGGATTCCCACGGCGAAGTGGATCGCTGGTCCCATTTCCTCAATGTTTTCATGCTGGATCGCGAGGGGAATCGTATCAATCGCCGCAATCCGCAGGATATTTTCACTCCCCTGTACGACCATCAAATCCCTCCGGGGTCGAGCAGAGTGGTCCACTACAGTTTCGTTGTTCCACAAGACCTTAACGCTCCCCTGACAGCCACAGTCAAACTGAAATATCGAAAATTTGACCATGAGTACATGCAGTATGTGCAGCAAAATGCCAAGCCGGGCGACTTGCCAATTGGCAGCATGCCTCCTGTGCTCACGCTCGCGTCCGACGCCGTGGTGTTTCCGATTGCAGGAGTGGACGCCAAATTGCCAATGCTGGACCGCGACATACCAGAGTGGCAAAGATGGAATGACTACGGGATTGGTTTGTTTCTGGAAGGCAAATCGGAATTGAAGCAGGCGGAACAGGCATTTCAGCAAGTTGAAGGCTATGAACGTTTCGATGGCCCGTTGAATCTAGCTCGGGTTTACTTACGCGAGGGACGACTCGACGAAGCTGCGGAGGCGGTGCAGCGAGCGGCCCTCTATCGCGAACCGGCTGCGCCGGAATGGACTTTAGCCTGGTTTAGCGGATTGGTAAATCGCGAGCAAGGACGACTCGAACAAGCAATCGAAAACTTTCGTAGCATCGTAGATCGAAACACCCAGGAGCGTGTTCAGCGAGGATTCGATTTCAGTCGCGACTACGAAGTGCTCAATATGTTGGGACGCACTGCATTCGATCGAGCAGAACAATTAAGAGGAGAGGCCAACGCGGAGTTTCGCAAGCAATTGCTGATGGATGCGGTTGAACAATTCGAACGAACATTGCGCATCGACAGCGAGAACGTTAATGCGCATTACAACTTGGGGTTGCTCTTTGCCTACTTGGGCGATCCGAAGCGCGAGCGACTGCATAAGGAACTGCACCTGCGATACAAACCAGATGATTCGGCTCAAGGCGTGGCAGTCCGCAAGGCACGCGAAAGGTACCCGGCTGCCAACTTTGCGGCTGAGCCTCTGGTGATCTATCCGCTGCAGCGCGTGGGTCTTCCTCAGTCCCCCATCAAAGCCGCCGAAGAGGCGAGATCCCTCGGCACGGCGCCTGTTTCCACATCGTCGTCCGAACCTTAAGACTAAACCGAGTCTCATGAAGACACACAATAATAGCGATGAGGAAGTTACAGACGGAGATCGAGCGATCGGCCGGGCATTCATAGGCTCAGTGATTGGATTCTGCTTGATCGCCATCTGCGTCGGCGTTGGCTACTGGATCGCACAGCCAAGTTCGCAATTAGAAATTGCCGAAAACCTGACTGTAAGCCTGCCGGAAAAACGTACGAATCCGACCGTCAAGGTTCCTGTCGCGCTTTGGACGGACATCACTCAGGAGGCAGGTATCGATTTTGTGCATACCAATGGTGCTCGAGGGGAAAAGCTTTTGCCGGAGACCATGGGAGGAGGCTGTGCATTCTTGGACTTCGATGGCGATGGCGATCAAGACTTGTTGTTCGTAAATTCTTGTCAGTGGCCCGGCGATCCAGAATCGGAATTGTCTCCAGCCACACTGGCCCTTTACCAGAATGATGGCCTCGGGAAATTTTCAAACGTTACTGAAAAATTTGGACTGAACGTGAGCCTGTACGGCATGGGGATAGCCTGCGGCGATTATGACGGGGATGGCGATGTGGATTTGTTTGTCTCGTGCTTAGGTGCCGATCACCTTTTTCGCAACGACCTCGATCGCTTCGTAGATGTTTCCGACTTGACTGGTGTCGCCGGAAAGCCAGATGCTTGGAGTGTTTCCTGCGGCTGGTTCGACTATGACCAAGACGGTGATTTGGATTTAATGGTCACGCATTATGTCGAATGGTCTCGCGAATTCGATTTAGCGCAGAATTTCAGATTGTTGGGCGGCTCGGAGCGAGCCTATGGACGCCCACAGGCTTTTGCTGGTACCGTTCCTTCGCTGTTTCGAAACAATGGACAGGGGAAATTTGAAGATGTGTCGTTTGAAGCTGGCTTAGAGATCAAGCACAATGTCACTGCCGCTGCTACAGCCAAATCGCTTGGCTTGGCGTTCGAAGATGTCAACGACGATGGTTGCTTGGATTGTGTTGTTTCAAATGATACGACTCAAAATTTTCTATTCGTAAACAAGAAAGATGGAACTTTTGACGAGCTTGCCACCTTGGCCGGTATCGCCTACGATTCCAGCGGCGCTGCGCGCGGGGCGATGGGCATCGACGTCGCCGCATTTCGCAATGATGCGAGTATCGGTATCGCCATCGGCAACTTTGCCAATGAGATGAGCGCTTTGTATGTCGCGCGCGGTAGAGATCTGCAGTTCTACGATGCAGCCGTGGCAAACGGATTTGGTCCAGCCACCCGGTTGGAACTTACTTTCGGCATCCTTTTTCTTGACTTTGATCTCGACGGACGACTAGATCTCATACAATCCAATGGACATTTAGAGCAAGATATCGCGAGAGTCCAAACGAGCCAGAAATACGAGCAATCGCCTCAGTTATTTTGGAATGCGGGAGCCGATTTCGATTCCGAGTTCATTCTGTGTCGCCAGGCAGAAACAGGACCAGATCTGCCGAAGCCGATGGTTGGACGCGGCTTGTCCTGCGCGGATATCGACCGCGACGGAGATTTGGACATAGTCCTTGTCGGCTGCGGTCAGCCACCGCGTTTGCTGCGGAATGACCAAGCCCTAGGGAATCATTGGCTGCGAGTGAAACTGATTGGCAGCCCTGCCAACCCAGACGCAATCGGAGCCCGTGTTGCAATAAAAATTGGCGATGAAATCCAGCAACGCTTGGTATCGCCCACACGCAGTTATTTATCCCAAGTCGAATTGCCAGTTACATTTGGGCTGGGGCAACACGGCACAATCGATCAACTTACGATCACCTGGCCAAACGGCGTGCGGCAGGTCATCCAGAACGTGGCCATCGATCGCGAATTGGTGCTCAGGCATCCGTAGCAACCTGAGATTACTTCGGTTCAAACGGGTTTTCGACGGCAGCCTTGGGCTCAAAGGGATTTTCGAGTTTTAAAATTTCTTCGTTGAGCTTGATGATAGCCTCTTGATCCTTACCGCTCAGCTTTTCGATGGGCAACTCGACTTCGCGACCATCGCTTCTTCTTAGAAGAACTTTGCCGTTTGCGGAGCTGAGGAACTCAGCCTCGACTTTAAATCGTCCGGTAGCATCGGACCAAGTGCGTGAAAAGGGTGAACCGGAGGGAGACGCCAGACGCGCTGCCTGCGGGCGCGCGGGTTGCTCGAGCTCCTCCGGAGCCAATTGCAAACTTCGCCGAGCCAAGCTCGCCGAACGATTGGTTTTGCCCCAAGCCAAGAATTCAACTTGAACACGACCATCGCCGAGCAAATCCTTGACGACAGCGGGAATCCAAAAATGCCCGTGCTCTTGTGCCTGCACAATTTGCCCAACGTATAGCGGAGTGCTGGAGTTGACTTCGCGATCGGTTGATTTTACGGGCGAGGGCCCCTCGTAGGCTTTCTTCAGTTCCATTTTTACCTTGTAGCTCGACGACCATTTCATCAACGCACCGCTGGCCGCCTTGGCAATTGCCGCATCGGTGTGCGCAAGCAAGTCTTCAATCGCGCCTGCTATCTCGGCATCGGGCTCAGCCAACGACTTGGCTGCGAGCTCCTTTAACGTCACCAATAATTGCTTCGGATCCTCGCTGTTCAAGACCGCCAATGCGCTGTCCTTTTGTTCGTCTGTGAGTGGTGTTTCGGCTTTCAACTTATCGGCGGCCTGCTTTTGTTCATGTTCCTCCCTGAGGCGTTTGGCATCCGCTTCCATCTTGGCAAGTTGAGCGGCAGAAATGCGTGTGAATTTGACCGAGACCGGGAATGTTGTCGACGAATTTCCTTTTTTTACGACCAACTGGTACGTCATATCGAGCGACTCAGGGACATGCTCGGCAACGTTAAACACCCAAGTCCCAGTACCCGTCATCTCAAAAGCTTCGTTCTCGCCGGTCACTGGCGTCTTCAAACCGTAAGTCTTCTTGATGGAGATCAACTCGCCGCCCTCTTTGTCGACTCTGTACTCGATTGTTTCTGAAGCTGACTGCACTTTGCGAGTATCGTAGTTCGCAAACGGTCCAAATGCGCCGAAAGGTCGGCGACTGTTGCTTTCTTCAGTAATCGAAGTTCCAGTGTCCACCTTCCACTGTCGCTCGTTTGATTCGGGCAGTATTTCAAACGGCAACAGCGATAGATTTCCAAGAAGGTAGGGCAATTGCGAATCGCCATCCATGGCCAAAACGCTTCCAGTGAGCGAAAGCGTGATGCGATTGGTCGACTGAACTTGTCCCGTAAAGGTAGGTCGAGAAAAAGGAGAAAATGCCACACCAGGAAAACCTCTTGTCCCGAATAACAGCCCATCGGGAACTCCCCCATGCTCGATTTGTTTTAGCTTAGCACTTTCAGCTAGGCCGCCTCGGTAGGTAATTCGGAGCTGCTCTTTCTCGACACTATCGACCAGATAATGCACATTTCCTTTGAGCGTCTTTACTCTATCGTCTTCATCGATGGTCACATGCACTTCGTAGGAAAACTTCTGTTTCGGCTCGCAAAGGTAACGCAATGGTTCCGCAGACTCAGAAACTCCAGCAGTCACGCAGGCAACACAGAAATAGCTAATCATCCAGCCCAGAGCGACCAGCCATCTGGGCTTGCAAAGGATTAAAACCACTTTCGCGACTGACATATCTGAGTCTCACTTTTCGGTAAATTTCTTCTTAAAGAATTCGAACATTTCAAGTTGCGGATTTCGGCCTAATGCATCGTCGGTATGAATATAGATGCTTTCGATCCCCAATCGATCCATTTCACTCTTCAATTGCTTGCCAAAATTTGGGTGGTGAATGAACTTGCCGGGGGCGGAATCGGCTGGTGGCACGATATCGGGTTCGCTGTAAATCATGAACAATGGCGGATCGTCTTTAGTCAAATGGGAAATCGCGGACGCCTCGTCATAGAGCTTCTGCATTTCGACATTCGGATGTAAGGCCTGTTCTGCAGAGCTCAATCCATAAACTTTGAAGATTGATGGATGCTCCCAAGCACGACCTCCAATGAGTTCCTTAATTTTGATCGGGTCATAGGTTCCTTGACCACCAATTGTGCCGACCGCAAGAATCCTGGTCGATTGTCGCGAGAGCGGATCCGCGCTTTTAGGATGTGCCAAGTCCTCATGAAAACCAAGCCAAATGCTGATCCCTGCTCCCGCAGAGCCTCCGTAGCACACTATGCGAGTTGGATCGATATTCCAATCCGCAGATTTACTTCGCAGAAATTGCAGGGCTCGCGCACAATCTAGCTGAGGTGCCGGAAAAATAGTCTCACTGCCATCGACGAAACGATAGTTGACCGCTGCCATACTAATTCCCGCTTGGGTAGCTGAGCGAACCATTGCCGCGCTGATCGTCTTCTTGTCGCCAGCCACAAATCCGCCGCCATGAATATATACGATCAATGGCGTAGCTTCTGCAGATGCGGCGCGATAAAAATCCAGCACATTCCTTTTGTGCGGTCCATAAGTAACGTCAGATTCTGTTGGCTTTATTGCCGTGGCGGATTCCTGACCAGATACTGGAAAACCAGACAGACAAGAAATCGCAATTGCCGCAATACACATGCAACGCTTCATACCAAATTCCCCACTGGGTGAAATAAAAGACTGACCAGCCGGTATTCCAGCTGAGATTATAAGCGGAAAGATGATGCTTTTCGGGAAGCATCCTGGATAACTTGGGCGGGACCTTGTGCGACTTCAGAGTTTTCCCTGCCCTCATGAAAACCAAGCCACATTCTGATACCGGCTCCCGTAGCCCCACCGAAGTACATTGTGGATCGATATTCCACTCCGCAGACGTACTGTTGCTCAGAAATTGCGTGGCTCACAGGAACTAAATCGCGTTGGCGACAAATCTAGTCGATGTAGATGTAAAAAACGCTTCATACCGTTAATGCGTAGGCGACTGACCACCGCTAGGCTCTCCTATACACCGAAGAGATCTATTCGTGCACTGCATAAACGCCATCGAATACGCGAGTAACTTGGTTTGCGATCCCAGGTTACGCAACCCGCAAGCCACTTGTTTGAACATTCGAAGCGCGAGCTCGTGATTGGTTTGAAATTCCCTGCCCTATCTAGATTTAGCATCAAGCGCGGCAATATCGCATTGACGCACATACAGCATTGAGAGCAAACGCCCTAAAGTTGGATGGAATGCAACACTGTCAGCATAGGGCCTGAAATTGCAGGTAAATCAATCTAGGTGCAGCGATCAGTCGCTTGCAACTGCGCCGCAGGCCATTAATAGGCCGAAGCTGCAGCCACTTTTCCCTTCGATTCGAGTTTGAAATCTGCCACATTTTGCTCGCCAGCTTTGACGTCGAACTCCAGTTCGGTCTTTGCGTTGTATCGCATCGGGACAGTTTCTTTCATGGCTGGAATAGGTTTGCCTGTCTCGTCTACTCCGGCATCACGAATTGTTGAGATGCGAATCTTGTTTGGGCCCGGCATAGCCCCTTGTCGCCCCTTTGTAAACGTTAACACATAATGTCCGTTGGCGTCCGTGGTGGCACCCGCGGGACGTCCCGTGGTGTTGATGAACAACACGCTGGCACCCGACAATGGCTTACCATCCATCGTGACGGTACCCTCGACGGTGGCAATTTCCGGGCCACTGTCGCAGCCACAGCAACATAAGACCAAAAGAACGACCGCAATCTTGGGTTTATTTAGGAGACTCATATCAATTATCCATTTTTGGGGCATCAAATTTTTATGGGAAACTAAGCGACCCGTCACTGTGGACGGGTCGCTTTATATTCCGTAGCTGGACTGATGCTTAAAACTGCTCAGACATGACCAGTCCGTCAGAAACTGAAAAAAGCCTCTGGTAGGTGCCATAATTCAAACCTTTATTAGGTCCATCGTAAGCATTCGCATTATCGATCCATACGGTGGCAGTATGGAATATGTTCTCACTGATGAAATGTACCGAGCCATCAGCGAAGACAGCCTGCGCACCACCGGTGTGGTTACTGCCGGCGGTTCGGTGGGGCTGAGTATTGCCCTCAGGTTGTGTCAAATTCATTGGCCATTGGCCACAAACCAAGCTGGTATTTACAGCGCCAACCGCATGGGTAATTTGATCTGAACCCCCGTAGATTCGCGAGCGATTGCGGCGATTGTTATCCATGTCCCATTTGGTTTCTATGACGGCTATCGTATTGGAGGTACCATCAGAAATGTCCTTGAAAGAATAGTTACCACGCGCGTCGACTTGGAAAAATCCGTTATGTCGCAACTGATTGGGACTCGCAGTCGTAGCCACCGTGGCGTATCCGTCATATGAACCCGAATTACCCTGGTAGCTGCTGGTAGCCGAAGGCGTAATTGCCCCGTCGTTAAATACCAGGGGCTTTGTATCCGAGGGGCAGGAGAAGACTGCTTGAGGCGTAGCCGCCAAGACTCCGTTCTGGGTGATGGTCTTTTCCATGAGGGGCCATGCAGAGTTGAATTGATTGAACAAGTTTCCTTGTTCAATGTAGGGCAGCAATGCCCAACCCCAATTGAAGGCGGTACCACCGCCGTTGTTTACCACGTCACCATCAAAGTGACCGCGGAATTGGTGTCCGATGGGAAATTTCTTGTACGTGTCTGCGTAATTATGAATTGCCAATCCAAACTGTTTCAGATTGTTGCTGCACTGCATGCGACGCGCTGCCTCTCGGGCTGCTTGCACCGCAGGAAGAAGTAATCCGACGAGAATTCCGATGATGGCAATCACAACTAACAACTCAACTAGCGTAAAGATGCTCCGCAGAAAGATGAGAAGATTGATTGAACAAGCTTGACTACGAAAAAGTGCTTGTGTCGGCGCTCATTACAATGTTAGGCAAGTAGTCCCCGATGGTCTATGGGTAAATGTTTCCCTCTGTGGCTATTCTGTGTACCTCGTGTTAACATTAACAAATATTTATGTGCTGAATTTTCAATTTTTTGTTTGGTCGACTCAGCCGTCTCTTAATGGAGAAAAACAACTCCACGAAAGTTTCATAAATAAAAATTAATTAAATTGCGAAGCAGGATGCAGGACAATGTGTGGCCTCGCCACGGAGCATCACTCTCAGCAATATCGGACTCTCTCCCCTTAATTGAGGTCGTGCAGTTTTTAAGTATTGTTTTTGCATGGCTTTTCTGTGCGTCGCTGCAACTTATCGAGCCGAAGCAGGTTCTGGGAGAGAACCATGAGACCGGTCTCGCAGGATGCTCGGCGTAGTCCTCGACCGTGAAAT
>JBGSTP010000321.1:0-8052 GCA_041736515.1 Pirellulaceae bacterium | reverse complement strand
CGCGTCGCGAACCGGCCCGATCGATTCGAACCCCGGCAGCGGAAGAGACGCGACGGAGCTTACGACCTACTCACCCAGCCGAGACACATTGCGAAACAAGAAATCCAGCAACGACTGAAACGTTAACTAAGTGCCATTCGTCTCCCAAACCAACGTGTTCTCGGGGGCCAGCGACGTCGATTGTTCAATTGCATCGCACGCAGGTTGGAACGCTCGATTGGCTTCGCGCATGAGCGCCAACAGACGCCACGCGGCGGGATCGATTTTCGCTGGACCGGCTACTGAGGCTTCGAGTTGGGTGATTTGGTCTGCTAGATCGCCCCGCGCTTGGTAGTTTTTTATGCGCTCGTCGATAACCAATTCTCGCAACTCTTGGTCATCGGCCATGGGTTCCGCGAGATCCAACTGCTCCAAAGCTTGGTCAACTCTGCCGGCTTCGCGAAGCAGTTCCGCATAGCGCGCCCGATGTCCAAACGTGGGCTTCATCTGGCAGGCTTCTGCCATTTTCTCGAGTGCCAACTCGTCGTAGTGGAATGTACTGAGTACTTCGCTCAGACGCACGATATTGTCGCGAGTATGCCGCGCATCGCTGGCGATTCCCTCCCAAACTGCGAGCGCTTCTTCCTGGCGCTGCAACTGCTGCAGGAACTCGCCGAGATACTCGCGATACTGTGGTTCGTTCTCGGCTAGCGAGATTGCTTTGCGGTAGTGTTCGATGGCTGGCTCGATCAACTCAGCTCCGCGGAGCAGATCAGCAACACGGGCAACCGCTACGGGATCATCGCCGCGCGTCGCCAACATTCGTTTCCAAATACCAGTTGCCGCCGCTTGACGATCTGGCACACTTTGTGCGTTGTCGCTAAGTACCAATTCACCCCAGCGGACAATGAAATCGGGATTGTCGGGTTCGATTTCAACCAACTGCCGCATTTCCTCGGCCGCCGCTGCGTGGTTGTCGGCTACAGCCAGGGATTCGATCAGCGCCTGTCGTGCTTCGACATTGCTGGGGGCTTTCTCTAATGCTTTACGAAACCATTGCTGGGACTCGGGTCCACGCTTTTGAATTGATAGCACGCGGGCGTTTCGCAACATTGCGTCGACATCGTCCGGATGAGCCGCGGTCCATTGAGTGTAATACGACACCAGCCCATCAAGATCGCCGCTGCTCCAGAACACCTCCTCGATGCGGCGACGGATATCGCGGTACAACCAGCTATCGGGGTTGACGACCGTCAGTTGCGATTCAAAATCTTGTAGCGCTTCTGCAGAGTTCCCGAGCTTGGCTTTCAACTGTGCTGCCCGGACCGACATTTCGACTTGACGAAAGCGATCCTTGCTGGATTTAGCCAGCGCGGCATATCGTTCCAAGGCGGCTTGCTCCGCTCCCTCCTCAGCCAGGATTGCAGCTATCTGCTCCTGCACACCCGCATCGTTGGGAAACAGCCGTTCGAGCTCACTCCAAATCGCGAGCGCCTGTTCACTGCGACCGGTTCTTTGATAGACGCGCCCTAAGTCCTGAAAGATCTGCAACGCGTCGCCGCGAGCCGGCTTTCTTTCGATCGCTCGCCGCATGGCTTCGGCAGCGCGATCGAGTTCACCGATTAACAGTAACGTTTTTCCCAAGTAGTAGCTGCTCAGGTGCTCGGTTGGCAGCATTTTCTCCGCGCGCTCTAACGCTTCTACGGCGGCTGCGTCTTGCCCTCGCTGCATCTGCACCATGCCAAGCACCAACCACAGCTTCCCATCATTGGACTGCGTTGCTTCGAGTCGCAAAGATTCTGTGAAACTATCGAGCGTACCCAAGCTAACGTGATATCCGTAGACTTTGTCGAGTGCTGTTCCAAGACGCGGACTGCGCTTTAGCAAAGCTAAAAAGCGCTGCGCAGCAAGCTTCTCTCGCGATTCTTCTGCGGTGACTTCCGTCGTTGATGATGCCAACTGTTGCGAGAAAGCCATGGAAGGGTGGGGACCGAATCCCCAAAGCAACTCTCCCAACAATATGCCTATGGTCGCGAACAACGAGTCGGCACCAACGAGCGACGTCCTCGCAAATCGACATTCCCGTTCTGTTCGAGGCATGTGAGAAACCTCCACGGTTGGTCTGGGTTAGCTAGGATTGAGTTTCTTAGAATTGCGTGTTCGACTATCACTCGTGTGGCGACAGTTGTTGGTATTGCTATCGCACGGATGGCCGTCACCAAAACGCCCCGTGTCCAACAGCTGCACAGTGTAGCATAGTGCACCCAGCTCTGGTAACGGAGAGCTGGCGGGGCGCCTTGGCCGCCAGAGTCAACGAATCGAGACGACTCGTGGGATAAGCTTGTCATCTCCAATTCGCATTGGTAGCGATCTGGGGCGTGTCGCCTTCGCTATTTGCACAATTTTGGTTGCCTTTTGACGCGTATCAAGGTTATCAAGGATATGTTGCGAGCTATTGTGCTGAACGAAAACAACATACTCCCTCGAGATCAAAGTTTCGTGACAGCTTCGTTTGATTTATTCGTTCGATTCGTGCCATTCGTGGTCTAAATGGACATTACCGACAACTGCGGAAGCCAGAACGAATGTAGCCAATGGGTGAGGGTAGCACACGCGAAATTACAGTCAAAAAGGCCTGCCCCATTTGCATTTGCTCTTTGAGTGTCCCACCGGCGCGATACCCCCGAAACTCCAAGAAATACCTGCTGCACCACAGCCAGGGAAATACTCGCCTCTCGCTGCCGAGATGGGTGATACCAGGCAAGTTCGTAAAATCGCAGAAATGCTGTAGCTCATGCGACCACGTTCCCGCAATTTCCTGCGGGGTGCGACCTGCGGTTCGTACCCATATGTCGGTGTCGCACTTGGGTGAAAGGAACTTGTACCAAGGCGTTGATGTGTCGTAGAGGGGGATTGGACGAGCGCGGCCATTCACTGCCAGAAGATCGCTAGCTGCACTCTTTGGGGCAACAGTCTCTCACTCACCCCGCCGACGGGACTCAGAGCTTTCGCCTGGTGAACAATTTCATCACTCCTGCCCACGAGAAAATCACCAGTTGCGGCGGCTCGCCTTCGCAATTTGCACAATTTGGTTGACTTTTGCCGCGCGGGCCAATAGAAAGTGGATTCGCGGAACTGAATGTTCGGACTCGCGCGCTCACTGACTTTGACAACTGGCAATTGAATCCACGTAAATATTAGGAGTGTGTATGAGCGACATCGATTCGCAGCTACGGGAGCAGCTAGACAAGTTTCGTAGCGACTTTCAATTGCTACGTACCGAGCTTGGTCGAGTCATTGTCGGGCAGCATGAAATTGTTGAGGCTGTGCTTACAGGCTTAGTGGCTGGCGGTCACGTCCTGCTGGAGGGTGTGCCTGGGCTCGGAAAGACCTTGCTGGTGCGAACGCTTGCCGACGCTTTGCACTCCAAGTTCTCGAGAATTCAGTTCACGCCCGACTTGATGCCAGCCGACTTAATCGGAACGAATGTGATGATCCAGTCGGAGAGTGGCGAGCGAAGTTTTCGATTCGAGCAGGGTCCACTCTTTGCAAACGTGGTGTTGGCAGACGAGATCAATCGCGCTACGCCCAAAACTCAATCGGCGCTGCTCGAAGCGATGCAAGAGAAAAGCATCACTGTCGGTGGGATTACGCACGTGCTCGATCGAATGTTCTTTGTTTTGGCAACGCAGAACCCATTGGAAATGGAGGGAACCTATCCGCTTCCCGAGGCTCAGTTGGATCGATTTCTCTTTAAGCTCATCGTGCCGTTTCCGACCACGGTTGACATGGAAACGATTCTAGACCGCACCACGGAGTCCTACACAACGCGGGCGGAAAAGCTGTTTGAGCCTGCACGGGTTTTGGAGCTTTCGGATTTAGCGCGAAAGATTCCCATCAGCGATGAAGTGCGGCGATTCGCGATTCAAGTGGTTATGGCCACTCATCCAGAACACGAACTCGCCAGCTCGCTGACCAAGCGTTTTGTCCGCTATGGCAGCAGTCCGCGTGGCGCTCAGGCTATTATCCTGGCAGCCAAAATCAACGCGATTCTCGATAGCCGCTACCACGTGGCACGCGAAGACATAAAGGCCGTGGCCGCCAACTGCTTGCGTCATCGGATTCTCTTAAACTTTGAAGGCCAGGCAGAGGACGTGAAAACGGACGCCGTCGTCGAAGATATTCTCAAGAGCTCGCGAGTCGCTCAACTGGCGTCCGCTTAGTTGTTTCATTAGTGTCAAGCCGAGATTGGTGATCCCGCATGCCGCTGTTCGACTCTGATTATTTGAAAAAACTCGAATATTTGTCGCTTGTTTCGCGTCGGGTCTTCCGCGGACAGTTGCTTGCACAACGACGCACCAAGCAACTCGGTGGCGGCATCGAGTTTGCCGACCATCGCGAGTATTCGCGCGGCGACGACCTGCGCTATATCGACTGGAACATCTTTGCCCGTTACAACGAATTGCTGCTGAAACGATTCCAGGAGGAAGAGGACTTGCATGTCTATATCCTGTTAGACATCTCTAAAAGCATGAACTCCGGGTCGCCGAACAAGTTCGACTATGTACGACGCATCGCGGCGGCCCTGGCCTACATTGCGCTCGCAGACATGGATCGCGTGAGTATCTATGCTTACTCGGATCAGGTTCACACCATCATGCCATTGACTCGGGGCAAGGATCGTATCCTGACCGTCTTGCGTTTTCTCGAGGATCTTCAAACTACCGGTGCCGCGACCAACCTCAGCAATGTGGCCAAGACTCTTGTGCATCGTGGGCAGCGCACCGGGCTGGTGATCATCTTGAGCGACCTGTTTGACCAGGCGGGATTTCGTAACGGAATTGATCTGCTGCGACATCGCCGCTACGAACCGCATCTAGTTCAAGTGCATACCATCGAAGAAGCCAATCCAACGATATTGGGGGATGTTGAATTGGAAGAAGTAGAAAACGGTGTGCGGAGAAAGATTACTATCACGGAGCGAAAACTGAAGCAGTACCGTAAACTGTTCGTCGACTTCCTCGACAACATAGACAGCTACTGTCGAACTTACTCTATGGGATGCACGCGCACGACAACAGACATTCCCTTTGACGAGTTAATATTGCGCATGATGCGTGTGTCGGCTTTGGCTTAACTTGCGGATCCGCGTAGCTCGTCAGGAGCTGCGTTCAAGCAACTTTCCTAAAATAACGGTAAGCCCAACACCTTGAACATACTGGAATTCGCTAGTCCGACAAGTTTTTGGTGGGCGCTGATCGCGGTGCCTATCATCGGCTTCTATATTTTAAAAGTTCGCTTGCGGAAAGTTCCCGCAACGACGTTGATGTTCTGGAACCAATTGTTCGACGAGAAGAAACCGCGATCGTGGTGGCAAAAGCTGCGGCACTGGCTGTCTCTACTTTTGCAACTGGCGTTCTTAATGTTGGTCGTCGCTGCGCTACTCGATCCACTGTGGAGTTGGCAAAAGGAAAACCGACGTCGGATTGTGTTGGTCATGGATAATTCGGCCAGCATGAAAGCGGTGGATGGGTCGGGCTCGACACGCCTAGACCTAGCCAAACAAGCAGCGATCGCTGTCGTCCGCTCGATGCGTGACCAAGACGAAATGGCGATTGTATCCGCTGGCGGTCGGCCATTGGTAGTTTGGGGAATGACCAACCATCAACGGTGGCTGATTGACGCAATCGACGAACTACCTGCCACAGACTCGATTGCGGCGATTGAGCAGTCAGTAGCGCTCGCGCGAAGACTGTTGATGGATGTGCAAGGCGAAGGCGAGACCATTGTCATGACCGACGGACAATCTCGCGAACTGGAGACGCTGCTGAGCGATGCGTCGGTGAAGATCTACGGTGTGGGGGACTCGCAGGACAATATTGGCATTACTCGATATCAGGTTCGACGCAGCTTGAGCGATGCGGTCGGCTATCAAATTCTTGTAGACGTCACAAATGCTACCGACAGCGCAACTACTTGTCGGCTCGAACTCGATCTGGAAGGGGAATTAGTTGATGTGTTGCCACTCGAACTGGAGCCCAACCAAACAGTTACACGAATTGTGAACCACACTTCTGCTCGCGGAGGAACGATGACGGCTAAGCTGGACAGCAACGACGCCTTTCCAGTAGACGACAAAGCGATAGCCCTATTGCCGACGCGAAAACCCATACCAGTCGTTCTCGCGAGCGAGGGCAATTTGTTTATTAGTAGCGTGCTATCTTCGATTCCTCTGGTCGAATTGAAGGTAGTCAGAGAATTGGAGGCTGCAGAGCAGTTGACCAAGTGCATTCATGTCTTTGACCGCGTTGTCCCCAAGATATTGCCCCATGGGCCAGTGCTGGTGATCGACCCGCAAACAAACTGCGATCTGTGGAGTATGGGCAATGACATCGAGCAGCCCATCGTCGCCAGTGTGGATGAGTCATCGCAATTAACGCAGCATCTGAGACTCGACAATGTTCTCTTTCCCGGCGCCAATCAGTTGGTGTTCAAGGGCGAGGTGCAGGCTTTGATTCGCGATCCGTTCGAAGTTCCACTGCTGGCCCGGATCCAGCGTCCCGGTGGAGACGTCGTCATACTATCCTGCAGTCTTGAAAAAGGCGATTTACCGTTGAGAATTGCCTTCCCGGTGTTGATCAAGAACACCATCGAGTGGTTTCAGGGAGATTCGGGAGAATTGCGCCACGCAGCTTCCTCCGGCGACATCGTGGTCGTGGATCTCAACGCGGGACCATTGGCTTCTTCCAACGGCGAAGACCCTCAGGGTGCCCGAGCTACGAATCCCCAAGACGCGAACAACGCAGACCAACCGGATGTCTCAGTTGTCGTTCAGGCGAAATCCAATGAAGACCTGAAGGCTTTAGAGTTAATTGCTCCCGATGGAACAGCCACGCCGATTACCAGGAGCCTGAATGAGGTGACGGTTGGCCCCTTGCAGCACGCTGGGATGTGGCTCGTGCGACCGATAAACCAGGCTTCCCATCACGAGCGTGACAGAGTTAGCAATGTGAAGGACAACCCGGGCAACGGAACGTTGCTGGCGGTCGACCGGACTGCTGCCAACGCCCACACTGCTGATGTTGACGCGAATGCGAACGCAATCGAGATCGCCTGCAATTTGGCGTCCGCCGAAGAGAGTGACTTGCGCCCACGAGTTGAGCTTCCCAGGGCGGCGGATGAACTTGCCGTGATGTTGTTTGCTGGCCGATCGCTGTGGTTTTATCTGACGCTGCTTGGAGCCGCGCTAATTGCAACCGAATGGTGGCTCTATCAAAGGAGGATCGTCGGATGAACGATTTTCCGCAGAGCGATTGGGCTTGGGAGCTAACGCGGCCCTGGATGCTGTGGATGTTGCTGCTGCTTCTGCCTATCGCTTGGTTTTTTTGGAAGAGTTTGACCGATTTCCCGAAGTGGCAGAAGCGTTTCTCGCTGCTGGTACGTTCCTTGATTGTGCTTTTGTTGGCACTGGCCTTAGCGGGGCTAACCCTGCTCAAACCATCGCAGAAGCAATATGTTGTTCTGGGGATCGATCGATCGCTCAGCATCGATAAAGAGGCCGCTGCAGTAGTGGACACATACCTACACCAAGTTAGCGAGGCAGCCACTAGCAGTGGCAACGCGGCGCACACAGTCGCTTTCATGAATGTTGCTGCACGACCGACTGCGATTACGACCGATCGAGAAACACTGGTTGCGCTGCCGGAAGAAGAGTTGAACGCAACGAATCTTGCCAGCGCCATAGAAACCGCGCAAGCCGCCATCCCGCCCGGCTATGTACCGCAGATTGTTCTACTAACCGATGGTCGCCAAACAGATGGAGACATGCTGCAAGTAGCCGCGTCTGCCAAAGTGCCGATCAGCTTCGTGCCTTTGCCCGTCAGGACGGAACCTGAAGTGCAGGTTGCCGAAGTCAAGGCGCCGGCCGAAGTTCGCCAGGGCGAGCCTTTTTTTGTCGAAGTGACCTTGGCATCCAATCATGCTGACAAGGGCTTCATCGATGTCTACCGAGGAGACATTCTTGTTAGCCAACAGCAGGAACCGCTGAGTATTGAGGCGGGTGAGACAGTGTTT
>JBGSTP010000307.1:0-4904 GCA_041736515.1 Pirellulaceae bacterium | reverse complement strand
AGAAGTGTCATTTTTGTTCGTCCTGGAAAATTTCCCAGAACGTCCAGCGGCAAGGTGCAACGTCGGCTGACAAAAGAGCTGCTCAACGAGGGTAGCTTCGACATTATCGCGAACTCGACATTCTCCTCAGAATTCGACAATCCTGAAGAACGGTCGAGTGTGCCACCGCCAACCCAAGACAATCATGTTCTTGGATTGATCGTTTCAACCTTAAGCGACTGGCTCGCAAGTGAAGGACATTCCGCCTCTGTGCTTCATAGAAACACAACCTTTACGTCATTGGGGATAGACTCAATGGCAGCGACCGAGATCGGGATACGACTGGAACAAGCGCTCAACACGTCCATTGATGTAAATACTCTGAATCAATACCGAACGATTGGCGAGCTCTCCGACTACGTCGCGAAGCATTCAAGATTTCCAGCCAACGTAGCTTCTAAGCCTTTCACCAAATCGGAACTTATAAAATTTTTTGACGATGGACTGCATCGATTTCGCTCGATCCAGCAGGCGGGACATAATTACTTTGCGACGGAAATTGAGCGACAGGAAGGAAGTTACGTTTGGGTTAATGGTCGGCAAATGTTGATGATGGCTTCCTACAGCTACCTGGGCCTCATCAACCGTGCCGAAGTCAACGAAGCCGCCCACCAGGCCATCGGCAGCTATGGAACCGGAGCACATGGCGTACGGCTACTTGCCGGTACCTTCAACGCGCATCGCCAGCTTGAACAGGAGATCGCCGCCTTCTTTGGTGCCGAAGATGCGATCGTCTACAGTAGCGGCTTCATGACCAATCTGGCGACTGTGGCAGCGTTGGTAAGCAAGGGCGATGTCGTCATCGGCGACGAGCTGAACCATGCGAGTATCGTTGATGGATGCGAGTTCTCGGAGGCGACGTTCCTGACGTTCGCTCACAATGACACCAACGAGTTGGAAAAGCTGCTGAGCCAGAACGTTGGCAAGAAAATACTTGTGGTCGTCGATGCGGTTTATTCGATGGACGGAGACATCGCGCCGCTTCCGAGGATTTCCGAGCTTTGCCATCAGTACGGCGCTCTGCTGATGGTTGACGAAGCGCACAGCCTGGGTGTGATTGGCGCGACAGGGAAAGGCATTCAAGAGCACTTCGGGCTGGCACCTGATGCAATTGACATTAAGATGGGAACTTTGTCGAAAGCCGTTGCGAGCTGCGGAGGGTTCATCGCTGCTCGCCAGGAGATCGTCGATTTCCTCAAATACAACGCTAGGGGATTCATCTTTTCTGCGGCCCTGCCTGCTGCTCAAGTCGGTGCTGCTCGCAAATGCCTGGAGATCATCCAGCGAGAGACTCATCTGGCGCAGCGACTGAGAGAACTCAGCGGCCGCTTTGTGAGTGGCTTGCGAAGCCTTGGGTACAACGTCCCTCCGACGGAATCGGCGATAGTGCCGATTGTCTTTTCCTCCGAGGAAGAGACGCTTGAAGCGGTCGGCTTCTGTCGCGACCACGGATTGTTCGTGGTCCCCGTGTTCTACCCAGCCGTGCCGATGGATAAGCCGAGAATCCGGGCCACGGTGATGGCGTCCTTCGATGAATCAGCGATCGACGAAGCACTCGAAGTCTTTGCCAAGCTCGCTGAGGCTAAATCTCAAACAAGTCAATCTAGCGAACCGGGGGGGGGGTAGGATGTCTACGGTTTCTCCGGAAGTCTTTGCGAGTGATCACGTCCCGTGGCGTTACCTTTTCAATCGAAACGGTAGCAATGCGAAACGAGCGGGCAACTATATCGATGCTTCCGACGCAATCGCACCAACGATTTCTGATCGGGTCGCAGGTCAAACAACTCGGTTCGAGCAACTGCGCGCTAACGACTGCTACTTCTATGACACACCGATCGAGTCGTGTGACGGGGCATGGGTCACCGTGGATGGTCAGCGGTTGCTGATGCTCGCCTCCTACAACTACCTCGGTTTCATCTCCGACGTTGCGGTACTTGCATCGGCACGGCGGGCCATCGATCAATACGGCATTGGTCAGCACGGCTCGCGGCTGGTTTCTGGAACAACTTCGGAACATAAGGCGCTGGAACGCGAGCTTGCCGACTTCATGCAGGCCGAAGATGCGATTGTGTTCAACAGTGGTTATGTAACGAACCTGGCCACGATCGCAGCCTTGGTCGGTAAAGGCGACACGGTCATCGGTGACGAATGGAACCATGCCTGCATCGTTGACGGTTGCCAGTTGTCGGGGGCTGACTTTCAGATGTTCCGCCATAACGATCTGCGTCATTTGGAGCAACTATTAACCAAGTCTCGCCGTGGTAACACGCTTGTGGCCGTGGATGCGGTGTACAGCATGGAAGGGGACATCGCTCCCATTCCTGAGATCGTTGCACTATGCAAGAAGTATGGTGCGTTGCTGATGGTTGACGAAGCACATTCGATTGGCACGATTGGCAAGACAGGGCGAGGTGTTCTCGAGCATTTTGAACTGCCAGCGGATGCCATCGACATCAAGATGGGAACGCTCTCGAAATCGTTCGGGGCATGCGGCGGCTTCATCGCATCCTCGTCACAGATCATTGATTTTCTGCGTCATCAAGCCCGGGGTTACGTCTTTAGCGTTGCGATGCCGGTTCCGCAGGTGGTAGCCGTGCGAACAGCGATCAGTCGCTTGCGAGAGGAGCCGCAATTGGCCGTAGGACTTATTGAGATCTCTCGAAAATACCGAGATCAGCTTCGCAGCAATGGCTTCAACATTTATGGGAGCGGAACGCAGATTGTTCCGATAGCCTGCGAATCGGACGAAGAGGCGTTTGCGTTCACCAGGCGTTGCCGTGAACTTGGCTTATACGTGATCCCGATCGTCTATCCCGCTGTGCCCATGAATGCTCCACGCATTCGAACGAACCTCACCACGCTCCACACCCCCGACGACATTCGTTTTGCCGTCGAACTGCTAGTTCAGGCGGGGCGGGAGACGGGGTTGATTGAACCAGCATAGGAAGTAAATTCCTCTGCATCACATCGGAGATTTAGTGATACAGACTCTCAACGGTGTATTGGACGACTCGGAACTATAGGCTCCGATCGTACATTCGATAAACTTTCTCAAGGATAGCGCCACCTCTTTCCAATGTTCCTCGAGATAGTTGATTGGATTCCACTACGTAAGAAAATTCGGCTTCCTTAATTCCCCAGGCGAGTATGTCGGGCAGCATTCTAGATAGGAGCACGATACCCAGTCCCCATCGCTGGTACTCAGGTGCAACGTAGGTTCCAATCAACCGGACCTTTTTCAATCGACGACGTCCGAACATCAGATGAAAAACGCCGAACGGGAACAATCGGCCGTTGATCTTCTTTATGATCGGATTGTAATCAAGCATACCGAAGCAGACTCCGACTGCTTTGCCGTCAATTTCAATCACGGTTGTCATCTCTGGAACGATCAGAAGCTTTAGCGACGAAGCCACTTCGTCTGCCTCGCTTTCGCTGAGCGGAACAAATCCCCATGTAGCTCGGAGTCCTTCGTTGTAAAGGCGAACGAACGATTCAAGATCTGCTTTCAAGTTCTTGGTGTTCCCACGTCGTACAACCATGTTTGGAAAACGGGTTTCTGCGTAATCAACCGCCAGCTTCAGCTTGGGGTTTAGATTGGACAGCATCCCGGTTTTGGCCCAAAAGGCGAGCAGGTCCTGCGATTTTACAAATCCCTGAGATTCAATCAGCTTGGGATAGTACGACATATTGTACGGCATCATGAAAGTTGGAGGCCGGTCAAATGCATTCGTCAAACAGCCAGCAAACTGATGGTTGAGTGATGGGCTGTTGGGTCCCCTCACACAATCCATCCCTTTTTCCCGCAACCAACTAAAGGCAGCTTCAAATAGTGCAGCAGCCGTTTCCTCATCGTCGACACATTCAAAGAACCCGAACATGCCACGTTTCTCAGAATAGGTGGCATTGTGCGCATGATCAACGATTGAGGCGATTCTACCAACACACTTATTGTCTTCCATGGCAATGAAAGTCTGAATCTCAGCGTTGTCATAGAACGGGTGATGCTTGAAGCCAAGCAGCTCTTTCTCAAACGACCTAAGCATGGGCACCCAATGGGGATTTTTCGCGTAATGTTGACTTGGAAATTTGCAAAAAGCAGCCCTGTGTGAACGTCCAGATGTAGGAATGACTCTCAGCATTTCTTCGCACCAACACTTTTTGAACTCGATGACCTTAGTTCTTGCAGATACTCCACCCAATCTCCAAACGTCACAACGTTAATCAATCGCGAGTCCATTTGGATTTCTAGCTGCTCTTCTAAGTCACACTGAAGCTTGAGGATTTCAATATCAGCAAAGCAACATTTTTCAATTTCATCGGTCGCGTTCGGAACGCGGCCGAGATAAACCGCAGCACATTTCTGCAGAACTGACTCGATAAACTCTTTATCCTCTTTATCTTTCAGCATGGCTAACTTTCATAGATTAGAGATCTTTCCGCTGGATGCTGACATATTAGACAAGAGGATTGCAAAGCCCGAGGGGAGCACGATTGAAGTGAAGCCAGCTGCGGCAGTTTGGCGCACCAATCACCAGTTCGTTATACTACACTGCGACTCGGAGTGTTGGAACCATACCCTCAGCCCGACGTTGTCGGTAAAGCTAGAGACCATAGTCTTTGGTCGAACATCTGGTAGGAAACCAGTGAGTGCGCAGGTGCAGTTGTAAGCGGCTAAGATGTCCAATCGGATTCGTACCTCGCGTCCACTTTGATACGACGCCTCACTTTCGCAAACCGTGGAGTTGGTATTTGCTCAACCTCTCGATCGCAGACTTGGAACGCTTGCCGGAGCAACTTTGTCCGCGGCTCTAAATAGGAACGAATCAGAGCGCCGCCACGATCGAGCGGAATTCTGCCGACTG
>JBGSTP010000283.1:0-29705 GCA_041736515.1 Pirellulaceae bacterium | reverse complement strand
GCTATTCTAAGCGTTAGTCTCAGCCTACCATCCGCTAGTTCGACTGTGGCAGGGCGCGTATCTGCAAAGCGAACGACGCACTCATTGACCTCATCGCCAAGGTCTGCGGGTAGTTCCCATTTGGAACCTTGAAAGGCTTGGCCAAGGTGCTGATAAAGCTGTGGCAGGGTCCATTCGCGGTTGCTGAGCCCAATTTGTGCAATAGTATTGTTGATTGCCGATTGATGTACCTGCATGCTCAATAGGCTGTCGGTCGGCGCTCGGGGACGCGGTGTACTCGCCGCCAGTTGCCCTTCGTTCGCTACTCGATAGCGAATGGTCAGTCGATCTTCGGTAGTGTTCATAGCCACTACCAACGGATTAAGATTAAGACGTTCGAGTGGGCCAACGAGCCGGTTGGTTAGTTCTTTCTGAGCCTTGGACAGGCTCTCTTCGAGCCGACGATCGAGTTCTGCATCTGTCTCCTGGGCGATGAGCCGCTGCGTAATGCGACGGGCTATGCCGCGTTTTTGATCGAATTGCTCGCGAACTAGAACTCGCGCCAGATCACCAATGATTGGCAGACTATCAAAGTCCGTACTCATTTTCCGCACGTAGTCTTGCGATGCCACGTTGGTTGGGGTGGACGAAACGCTGTAACCCAATGGATCCAACCGCACGTAGCGGTTACTGTCGATCTGTGCTGTCGATGTGTTGTGGAATACAGCTGGGCCTTTGCTGCTACGAGTCATACTGACCAGATCGCCGATTACCCCAACGCCGACATTCCAACCGGTTTCATCTGGAATTAACTTTACTCTCAACTCGGTACGCACTTCGCTATTGCCCGCCGTGTCGGCTCCTAAAATGTTCTGGCGAACCGGACGGAACGTTACCTGCTCTTGCGGAAGTGAACGCTGAATCATCTCATCCGAAACACTCAACCGAATATTGGCGTTTCTATAATGGGTATTGAGCGCACTAGCTAATCGCTGTTGTTGCTCTTCGCTGGAAAGTCGCAATACTTGAACGGCACCTGCCAGCGGCGTGCTCACGCGGCTAATTGGATCGAGCTCTAGCGTTTCCAGGCCAGTTAGTAGCTGGCGGTAGTCGATCGGATCTCTGCCCCAAACCAACAAATGGGAAGCTAGTTCCTCGAACTCCGGCTGAGAGACAAACTTTCGCTGTTGATCATTCATGCGAAGCCAGTGCAGTCGCGAGAGTACGTCTAATGCCAAATTGTTTCCCTCGCTCCAGATGTCCTGCTGCGATTGGGCCCATTGAGTCAATTCATCGAGCATCAAATACTTGCGCCAGCCCGAGGTATCGCCTGTGATGGAAAGCTTGGACTCCACCGCTGCAATGGCAATCGCCAAGTCCTGTCTGGCTGTCTCAGGGTTTCGGGGAGTTGTCAGTGCGATCGTGGTTCCATCCAAGCAATCTTGGATAGACTGCCACACTGCAACTCTGCGTTCCAATCCATAGCTGGCACTGTGAATCAGGCGAGCTGCTTCGTAGTCGCTCAATTTGTTTCCCAACTCACCACCCTGCTTGGCTAGTCTTGCGAGCTCCTGTAGATCCTGCGCGCTGGCGGGATGCTCCAAGCCATGCATTCTTACAAGTTGATGCAGCGTGTCTCGCGTGCTTGATATCCATTGACTCAGCAGTTGGGCATCGGCTGAGGCCAAAGTCATTTCACTGGGTACATTGCTCACCAAGACCGACTGCTGGCGATCGTTGTTTTCAGCTAAGGAATTGGCAATCCGCGCCCTCGATGAGATCATTTCATCAAAAGTTTCAAGCTGATTGAGTAGACTGGTCGGCTCAGGAATTCTACCAGCTAGCCGCGCTGGAGCGGGTAACCCAGCCAGTCGCTCTGAAGTGATCGGGAAGCTCGGCGGTGGCTCTTGAGGAAGCGGAGTGCTAGCGACTTGCATTGGCGTCTCCAATGCTTTGTCCATCGCTTCCATTAAGTATTCGATCTTAGAGCTATTGGCGTGCAAGGGCAATTCAGCCATCAAGTCATAGCCAACGGGCGCTTGCAGGACAACGCTCGCCGCAGGTTCTGGCGGGCGTCGCAGCCTGCTCGCAACCGATCCAGCGCTCGAAGCATAATCCGCTTTTCGAGTGATGGGAGCTGTATCCGATGGAGGGAACTCAGCTACTCCAGCCAATCCAGGATCGATCGATAGCAGGATGCCGCGCGGGGATGTAGTGGTTGCTTGAGCTTCAGAGCTGCGATTGGCTTTAAAAAAACTGGCGGTTGGTGTGCGAATATGCTTCTCTACAGCTAGAAAAACTAGTGCTAGCGTACCGGCAACGGTGATCGCCGCCAGCCAGCCTCGAAAGCTTCGTGCCCCGTCCATTCCATACCATCCTTGAAGACAAGTTTGCTACCAAGATTCGTTACGCCGCTGCCTACCAGCATTCACTGGGGCTTGAACTGCGAAGCTCCACACCGTTTGCAATAGGTTTCAACGCTGTATGAACAAATCAATTGATGAAAAATTCGTGCGGAGATTTATAGAGGAGATCGGCAATGAGCAGGCTGCTGCGTCAATCGGAATGCGTTAATTCGCTGGCGAATTTCTTGAGCTAACCACCTTCCAGCTTACAATTGCCGTCGGGCTTGGCAAGCCAAAAGACATCGAGAAAAATGCCTTGAGGAAGTAGCCGTTGCGCGCTAGAGCTGGCTGTTTGGTTGACGAAGTCTTCAGCGCGAACTCTTAAGGCATTGCAGGAATTAGCCTTTGGCTTTTGATTTATGGTTGGGCCAGAAGTTCAACCAGGAGTTACTCCCGCTGCCAGAACTTGAATTCTCTGCCTCAGCGTTGCCTTCGGTCTTGGTCCCTGTTAGCAACGCAGCTAACTCTTGCATAGCCAAGGTGATGGGTGCTTTGGGAGCTTGTTCCAACAAGGGAACACCGTTGTTTCGCACTTCGATCATCGTACGGTAGTCGTTAGGGATTTGGTGAAAGATTTCTCTTCCAATGGTCTCTTTGGCCTTTTTCAATTTTATCTGACCGCTCTCCAGACCAATGCGGTTGACGACGATCTTGAGCTTGTCGCGCAAGCCTTCGATTTCATCAAATGACATCTGCAAACGAACAAGATTTCGCAGACACGGAAGATCAAGTTGGACAACCATCAGCACATCGTTGGCAAACTCAAAAGCGGCCAAGTCGGTCGAACTGAAGCCTTTCGAGACGTCGATTACGATATGACTGAAGGTGGCTTTCAGTAGTCCAAATACTCGATTCAAGGATTCAGGTGTGATCAGGCTTACGTCCTGGAGCTGCACCGGCCTAGGCAAAAGATACAGACCGGAAGCGTGTTTGGTGAGCGAGCGCTTGAGCAGTTGAAAGTCCAGCCGGGCAACATTCTGGGTAACATCAACCAAGCTGTAATCAGGAATTGTGTCCAAGAAGACATCGGCGTCACCGATGGCCATATCCAAATCAACCAACGCCACGGTATTCTGAGGGTTGGCCGCCAGCACGCACCCCAGGTTCACCGCCAAGCTTGTGCACCCGACGCCTCCAGAAGCTCCAGCAACAGCAATTATCTTTGAACTACGGGTAGAACTTCCCACCCCGCCTCCAAACTTCATCTCGGAAATTCTTCCGAGCGCCGACATCATGTCCTCTAGGCTGGTTGGCAGAGTCAGAAATTCCTTCGCACCGGCGCGCATGGCACGCAAGATCAGCTGACCGTCGCTACTGGAACTTACGGCTAACATTGAACAGTCGGGGGCTTCTCCGCGCATGCGTTCTAACAACGAGACCGCTTTATCGGCATTGCCGTCTAGACTAATGACACCGACATCGGGTGAGGATTGAGAAACCACATCTGGAAAAAACTCATAGCGAGAGCATTCCGCTTCGAGCCACACGATGTCCATGCCCAGCAGCATTTTCTTCAGTGTCTCTCGCGATGAATCTTGAGGGTCGACTAAAGCCAGCCTCAGAACATTGCTCATTGTACTCAGCCTAGGTAAAACAACATCCGAACAAAACCGCCAGATTAAATTGAACTGGCGTTACCGAATAATCATGCCATTGGAAGCCGGCTGCACTCCTCCGGCCTGTTGTGGGTTATGGGGAACGAAAGCCGGTTGCTGCGCCAGCCTGGGAGCGTTGGGGCCAACACTCATGGCAGCCGGTGTGGGAATCACTGGGGGAGGTAACATGCTGCCACTTTGGCTGAAACCTCCTTGACTCATCGCGCCAGGCATCGAATTGGAAGGAACCGCATCGACTGGATATCCCGAATCGGCGGGTGCATACTGCATCAACCCAGCCGCACCCGGTGCGCAATCGGCACCGCTTGTTACCGGAGTCTCAACGTACCCCCTCATGTAAAGCTCGCGATCTGTAGGACTCTGAGTCGACATGCCCGGAGCATTGTGGGGTACTTCGTGTGGATCCATCGGACCAGCAAAGTTGGGCGTTACCGTAATCAACAACTCGATTTCATTTTGTTCTTCGCGGGTAGATCGAAACAATGTACCGAGGTAAGGCATATCGCCCAGAAGTGGCAGCCCTTGGTTGATCGTTTCGCTTTTTACTTGCAAGAGTCCAGCGAGCGCAAGAGTTTGACCAGCGCCTAGTTCTACGCCGGTTTCTAGATAGCGGCTGCGCAAACCAGGAACGCTTATGCCATTGATCGAAACGCTTCGGCTCGGATCGATTTCGCTAACGTAGGGACGAACTTCCAACCAAATTCGTCCGCCGCCGCGCACCTTGGCTACATAGTCCAACCTGGTACCAAACTCACGAAACTGAATGGCAACTTGTCCCAAGCCGGCAGGGACGACGATAGGGATTTCTCCCCCTGCATTGAAGCTGGCAGGTCGCCCATCAACCGCGGTCAGCGTTGGGCTGGCAAGTACCTTGACTAGATTATTTCTTCGCAGGGCACGGATGGCAGTAAAAAACGAACTGCCATTTTGTACCACGCCAAAGCTGAATGTTTCGGTACCTGATTTCGCGAGCGCACCCGTAGTAGATGTGCTCAACAATCCCCCTACGGATTGACTGATAACATCATCGCCGTTGGAAAACGCCCAGTCGACCCCCAGCTCTCGCAACTTGGTCCGCGAGACTTCCATGATCTGAGTCTCGAGTTGAATTGTGTGAACACCTGTAACATTGACTTTGTTAATGATTGTTGGAAAATACAGCTCAGCGATGCTCACGACTTGATTAACGTGTTCGTCGCTGGTAACAAAGCCGCTGACAATACAACCCTGTTGAACAGGAACGCATTGCAGGTTCGCGTCAGGAAACTGTTGACGCAAGATGGCCTCCAACTCTCGGACGTCTCCTAGAACCATCACTTCGATGGTGTGCACCGAATCATCCGCGCCCACCAGATCAACTTGTGTTACGCCCGTAGCTACGGCGGAAATTTGCAGACGATTGCCTTCGAGTGGGATTGCATTGAGCACATTCGGATTCTGAATGCGGACTCGCTTGAAAACCTGGCTTGCCGTAACTTCGCGACTGGTGTTGACGACCATTTGCATCGACTGTCGTCCATCTGGAGAGTTTTCCAGACTAACGCTCGTATTCGTCATGGCCCACTGACTGGTCGCCTGGTCCTGCGCAACGACACAGGCGCAGCTGCAGGTTCCCAGTGATAGCGCAGCACAGAGCAGTCCACGCGAAAACCTTCGCAATAACCCATTGGACTTACTATGCAATTGTGAGACAGCCATGCGTCGACATCCTTGTGCGGTTCAATCCATTTGCGAACAGTCATCCTTGACTATCAATGCAAATGGGCGGCCTGACTAATTCAAACATTTAGTGCAGCAACGGCGGTCTTGCCATCCTGGACTCGGGCTAATTCACAGCCGACTTACTGGGTGCACTGGCCTCCGCAGGTTGCGGAGCCGGAGTGCTAGTAGGATATGTCGGCGAATAACCGCCATAACCTGAATAAACATTCCCAGTTGTGCCGGTGAATTGGTTTGCAGGCATTCCAGAGGGTAGGGTTGGGGCCGCTGATTCCAGCGATTGTCCCACTTCCTTGGGCATCTCCGATTCAGCGCTCCACTCGTATTTTTTGATATTGGAACCACTGATAATGATCATCTCGTGGGCTGGCGGCGAACTGGGTTGTTCCAAGCCGCCGGAGAGGAGGCCCTGCACCGACGTGGCAATGGAAGCAACTTGCTCTGGCTTAACCGTTTCCTTGACGCCTTCAGATTCTTTAATCCATTGCAAAAAAGATTCACCGTTATCAGCTTCTTCGACCGAGTCTTCGCCGAACGGACGAAGGTTCATCCGCAGTTCGCTCATGCTATTGGCTAGCGTGAGCGCCTCCAGCTGACTTTCCTTAACAAGCAATTGGAAGACGGAGCCTTTACCGCCATTGTTATTTTCCGAATCTCGCGTCGTCACGCCGTCAATGCCGAACACTTGGACGTTTCGCATCACTGTGCGTGTCTCGGCAGCGGCGTGGCGACCTCCGACCTGAAAGGTACCTAAAATATCCACGTGGTCACCCGGCTTGATGTAGCCATGCGATCCCGGAATATCAAAGACTCGATATCCAGGTGGAATCGCGGTAGAAAAACTTTCGCGAGAATCTGCCAGCTTGCGTCCCAAAATTGGTTCGCCTGCAAAAATCATTTGATTCGTGAATTTACCTTCAAGTTCTTCCAGCTTGGTGAGAGCACCCTCGGGCAACCGACTAGTCGGCCACTTCTCGAGTTTCACCGAGTCTGCGGCGATCTTTTGCGCGTGCTGCAGGTCTTTGACAGCTACAAATATTTCAACAGTCGCTTCTTCCGTCGTGGCAGGCCCTTTGTCCATCATGGCTTTGCTCACGCCGACAGCCGCAATCATACCGCAGCCTAAAGCGATGACTAAGAGAATTAATGATTTAGCTCGCATCGCCGGGTTGCCTCAACGCTGTGTGGGTGCTGCGAGTCGCTTCCTGTTGTTCGCACACAATTACCTGATTTCGCCTTTGCCATCCGTGCGCAGGCCCAAATGAATTCCAGACTGATAATGGTCTGTCGTTAGCTATCATTGGCAGTTTGGCTAACCTGAATCCAGCGGAAAATCGTAGGCCGTCGCAATTGGAAATGGGCGAATAGTCGAAGTAACCGCCCACGTCTAGTTGATCGTCAGATGGCCTGCGGAAGAATCATCATAATCGCTTGATTTTCTGCAATCGTCAAAGTCGATTGGCGTCAACGATTGAAGCGTTGACGCCTGAGAATTTTCGTCAAGATTTTGAAAGGCTCTAAAGTAAGCCAGCCACAGCGAAGTAGCCGATAGCAGCCACAGTCATTGGAATTCCGTAGGGCAGCAGACGCATGCGCGGCTTACGCTCTTGGGAGATCTCGTACAGCTTGTCTGCATTACGGACAGTAACAATCTCTTGCAGCAGAGCTTGTGCTTGCACCCAGTGCTTGACCCAATCACCGCTAACTGCAATCTGGATTAGTGCCATGATACCACCCACAATTGTTGTTGCAACAAAGACATACCAAGTGTGTTCGATGTGTACGAAGGCAGCAATGCCAGCGAGTAGTTTAACGTCCCCAGCGCCCATACCACCGATGAGGTGCAAGCCGAAAAGCAGTGCCAGACCGAAGAAAGTGGCTGCAAGACTCCAACCCAATCCTGCCCAGCCTCCAACAGCCGCACTATAAACCCAGCCTGCCAGGATGAGCGGGTAGGTAATCTTGTTTGGGACCTTCAAGTAAAGTCCATCGATTACTGCCGCCACAATCAAAGTGGCCGATAGAGCCCACATGGCCCAGTTCTCTGTGAGATGTGATATCAATACGTCCATTTTGAATTCCCCGCGGAAAAAAAAGGTCTCCGAGGCGATCCAACCAGACCGCACATTCAACAGACCCCATGAGTTGCAGTTAAGTTCTCAATCTGTGGTTGTACTTTGCTGCCTCCTATCGAAGGCTGCAAAACCACACGAATACAGTCGTCAAAATGGTCCCGGCAAGACATGTCATTTCCCAAAGGCCGGAAATCGACTCAGCCGGCATAATGTATGGTGTCACGTTTTGCTCCTGCAAAAAGGAATCGAAACCACTTAATTTGGAGCATAATGCAAGCCTGGCGGACATCGATTCGCAACGAACCAATGAACGCCAGGATTCGCATGTTCCAAGCGAGGAAGCTCGCCAGCCTAAACTGGGAGACTCCCGATAAACAACTTATAGCTGGTTAGCTACGTTGTTGAATGTTCCCTTTGCGTTGCTGCCGATAGCTGTAATGGCACTCAAGCAAGTTACGACGATCAGAGCCAGCATTACTGCATACTCAACAGCAGTTGGGCCGTCTTCCGACTTCAAGAAACGTTGAACCTTGTTAGCGAAATTCTGCATGGCATCTCTCCAAATGCGAGACCCGGAATCCGGGCAAAACGAGAAACTGTAAACGTGAGTCTCTGACGATCGGCTTCGCCACCGCCGCTTGGCCAAAGACCTTCACGACAACGCATCCGTTCAAGATGCCTCAACGAGAGGCTTCCGTTACCGGTATGCACTAGAAACTTAGGACAGATTGAGAACATGTCAAACTTTTACGCTTAGTAAAAGTCTCGGATCTAGTTAATTTATCTCCTTCCGCTTCGCTAGACGCTGTCAGGCGTCGCACGGTGCCGTCATAATCGCATTGACCGCTACACCCGATACCAAGGTATTTTCACACATGCCCACGCGTATTCTGAAGCTCGTACCCCGAAAGTATTGGCATCCCGTGGGCATCCTGGCCATCCTCACAGCTCATCTCGCGCTGCTGCTCAGTGCAGAACAATTGACTGCACTGATACCAGTGGTAGTTACCGCAGTCTGTGTGATGTACTCACAGCGTCACGTCACTCACTTGACCATCTTTGCGGTCGCTGTGGCATTCGCGTTGTGGGTTACCAGCCCTTGGACGAACTCGAACGCAGTTGTTTTCCTAAGCGTATCTATCGCAGAATCCACCATTGGTTTGGCTCGTCGAGTTATCATCCGCAGCCCAAGTGGTCTGCTCCGCGCGCAGGAGCGACTATCCAATCGACTCCGCCGGCAGTCGGCACAACTGCAGGCGGCGATTCAAAATCAAGAGTCAACCGAACGTACCGTTCAACGGTTCGAATCAGACCGCCGCGCTCTATTGGAACACCTGCCGGTTCACGTGGTTCAAAAAGATGAGTCAGGACGTTTCACGTTTGTGAGTAAATCGTTCTGTAAGCTGCTTCAGCGGGATTATCAAGACATCATTGGCAAAACAGACTTCGATATTTTTCCCCATCTTTCCGCACAGAAGTTTGTTGAGGACGACCAACGCGTCAAAATATCGGGCGAGGTTTTCAACGACATAGAGCGTACGCAACTGCCCAATGGCGAAATGAGCTACATGCAGGTAAGGAAGGCACCACTGCTCACAACGGATGGTAAAGTAGCCGGGGTCCAGGGCATCTTCTGGGATGTCACCGAAGAGTTTTCCAGCCGAAAGGAACTGCAACGCATCGAGTCCTTGGCTCACGCGCTCATCAACGCGGCCCTAGACGCAGTGTTGATCGTAGATGCCGATGGCCGCGTGCTCAAAGCCAACCCAGCCTCCGAGAAAATCCTGGGCTACACGCAAAACCAGGTTGCGTCCCACCCGCTTTTGGGTTCGATCATGCACACCACGATTGAAGAGCCAGCGGGACGAGCGACCGATAGCGTCGGTGGTGCGGCCAAGTACCAGCGTCGAGCTCAAATCAGCGATATTCTCATGGCGGCCACCGGCCGGCGAATCGAAGCTAGGCTGCGTCGCAGTAGCGGTGATTGGTTTGATGCCGAAATTTCTGCCCACCCACTAGACATGGAAGGTCTGCAAAATTGGGCGATCTTCATTCGCGATATCACCAAGAGAAAACGCGCTGAGCAAGAGTTGCGATCGGCCAAGGAAGCCGCCGAGCATGCAAACGCTACGAAAAGCGAATTTGTGGCCAACGTTAGTCACGAGCTACGCACGCCGCTTACCGGCATTATCGGACTACACGAACTCCTGGCGAGCAGCGATATCGATGACCGCCAACGTCACTATTTGGATTTGGCCAGAGTCTCCTCCACAAATTTGCTGACACTCATCGACGATTTGCTCGACTTTTCGAAAATCGAGGCCGGGCATATTGATATCGAGGAGATCCCTTTTGCGCTCGACGAGTGTGTTGAAGAAGCAGCGGTTTCGCTGGCCGCCAGAGCCCAATTGCGTGGATTGGAACTGTTGGTTGATTTCGCACCAGGACTCTGCAATAACTTGATTGGAGATCCACACCGAATCAAACAGGTGTTGTTGAACATCGTAGGTAACGCAATCAAGTTTACGGAGAAGGGCGACATTCGCATCCGAGTCGAGAATGCATCTGCTCCATCGACTCCTTCCAATGTCGATCCACTGGTGCGCACCATCCGCTTCGAGGTACACGACAGTGGGATAGGCATCGCGCCGGAGAAACGCGAGCTAATTTTTGAAGCCTTTCGCCAGGCCGATGCGAGCACGACGCGACGATATGGAGGTACCGGACTTGGTTTGACGATTTGTCGGGATCTTGTTACCAAAATGGGCGGACAGATCGGTATCAAGAATTCGCAAGACCTTTCCGGTGAAATCACTTCGGGCACTTGCTTTACTTTCGAAATTCCGCTGAAGTTTGCGGTACAAGATCCGAATGCGCAAACACCAGCGATCGCTCGCAATGAGGTTGTCGTAGTGGCGGCCAACCCTAGCGCGTGGAGAACGCTGCTTTGCAGAGAAATTGAGGCGTTGGGGTATAGCTTACGGATTCTGAGCATGGAAGAGCTTTCCGCGCGAAAGCCCTCTAAGTTGTTTGCAGCGGGAAACAACACGATTGTTGTAGCCGACTACCGCGAACTGAGTTCGCAGCGCTGGGGCGGTTCGCCTGTGGTCCGCAAATGGATTCTACTCGCGCCACTTGTCAACTCGCAACCGAGCGTTTTGCCGACTTGGCTCCAGTATGCCCAAGTGGGCTGGCTATCGCGTCCAGTGTGCCGCAGGTCGCTACTCAATGCGCTGTCCGTTGCAGAACAGCCAAGCGAGTTGGCGGACAGCGACAAACAGGCTCACCCGAGCGAACGCCGCTCGGCGGATCTGCTGCTCGTTGAGGACAGTCCCATTAGTCAAACTGTGCTGAAAGACATGTTGCAAAGCCTTGGGCATCGCGTCACGATCGCCAATAACGGACGCGAGGCAATTCGCGAGTGCGAGGCAAGTCTTTTTGACTTGGTACTCATGGATATTCAGATGCCAGATGTCGATGGGTTTGAGGCCACCCGAGCAATCCGAGAGAGCGAGAAAGAAACACAGCGCCGACAGGTGATCTACGCTTTGACAGCGCATGCAACAGCACGCGATCGCGCGCGTTGCGAAGCGGCGAGTATGGACGGTTTCTTAGTCAAGCCCATCAGCTTAGAGCGACTGAACCAAGCTGTACTCGGCGCGACGACAGGTCAAGCATCGAATGTCAGCAGCTTTGCTATTGCTCAGAGCGATGCGGAAGATCCCGGCGAATGTTCCCATAGCGTCTCCGATCAACGCAAACTTACGATCGAGCAAGCATTCAAAGCAGCTCCCACCTGGCCTGCTCTAGTACAGATCATGCACGGAAACGAGAGTTTGCTCCGCGATGTACTAGCGCTGTTGATTCGCGAAACGCCACGATTGGCCAGAGAATTTCAACAGGGACTCCAGGAAGACAACTTGGGTCAATCGCGGCGAGCCGTTCATACGATTAAAAGCAATGTTCGCTATGTCGGGCTAAATGAAATCGGTGAGTATTCTCAGTGGCTCGAATATCAGGCTCGCGATCAACAGAAAGGCACTTTAGTTTCGCACGCCGAAAATTTGATCGCTCTCGCCAATGCAGTCGCAGGTTGGGCGGAACGCCAGCTGAAGTCCAACTAACTCGCCACGGCAAGAACTGACAATCAGAGTTCTAAACTCTATTTCAATGTAACACCCAATCCGGGCTGTGTGGGCAACTGGCAGTAGCCCTCATGCCATTGAAGCCCCTGAGCAATGTCCTCTGCTAACAACAGTGCACCATCCAAATCCGCATAGTCCAACAGCGGCAATAAATGAACACCAGCGGCAATGCCGATACTCGATTCGGTCATGCAGCCTACCATGACCTTCAGGCCATTTTGTTTGGCTCGGGCGATCATGCGGCGCGCGGGCGTTAAGCCCCCGCACTTGACCAGCTTGATGTTGATTGCATCGAACAATTCGATACAGCGGTCCACATCGCTCTCCACTTGGCAACTTTCATCGGCCATTAACGGTAAGGCACAATTACCTTTCAGGCCACGCATTTGCTCGTATCCGTCCGCTGGCAGAGGTTGCTCAATGAGTTCAACGTTCAGTCCCGCTAACTCGTCTGCACGCTGTTTCACATCCGTAGCTTGCCAGGAACAGTTGGCATCCACACGAAAAATGCTGGCTGTCTCGTCGCGCAACCGTCGCACCAATTGCATGCCACCCTCGGCATTCAGCTTGATCTTGTAAATCGGCCAATTGGGCATCGCATGCATCTTGCGGACCATCTCTTCTGGAGTGTCGAGCCCAATTGTGTAACAGGTAGGCGGGTAGGCGTCATCGCTGCGCAGCCCCCAAAGTTTCCACAGGGGTTCCCCATGCATCTGCGCGTAAAGATCCCAGGCTGCGCAGTCCAACGCGCATTGTGCGAAGCGACAATCGCGGAGCAGCGGGTCCAGCTCGCGCCAAAGTTCCGCAGGATTTTCGAGTCTTTGATCTGCCAATGTCGGTGCCACGCGATCGATGGCGGCCAGCATGTTTTCTAGAGTTATCCCATAGAATTCATTCGTGGTTGCTTCGCCCAGTCCAACCAATCCATCGTGTTCCAAACGCACGACAAGCGTGGGCTGAAC
The DNA here is from genome assembly GCA_041736515.1 of Pirellulaceae bacterium. GTDB lineage: Bacteria > Planctomycetota > Planctomycetia > Pirellulales > Pirellulaceae > Aureliella. The sequence continues at coordinate 16,804 of JBGSTP010000283.1, read as the reverse complement.
CGTTACCGTACCTCGCGCTATGGTGAAAGGATCTCGCAGTTTTAAGGCGAATTCTTGGCAGCTAACTTGCATCTTGCGTTCTCATTCAAAAGACGTTGTGGGTACTTCGCCTCCCAGGGCGCCTGGCCTATCTCGAGACCAAGCTCCCGGGTAAACACGGACGGACCAATCGGATGATCCTATAAGCCTAATTCTTTTAATTTGGGTTCGAGCGCTTTTGCCCAACGCGCGTAGCCGGCCGGACTCAAGTGTAGCAGGTCGGGCATGATCTCTTTGCTGATCGTACCATCTGCTTCAAGAAACGCTTGTCCGACTTCCAAGAAGTGAATTTTCTGACCGTCATCAAACCGCCGAATCCTGTCATTGATGGCGATGTTGTTGAGTCGATGTTCATCGAAGTTGTTTGCCCCGCGCGGGAAGATACCATGCAGGAGAATCTGCGTATCCGGCAGTTCTCGCGTGAGAATCGCCAATATCTCGCTCACACCAGCCGCTACCTCTGCTGGGTCTTGCATAAAGTGCCCTGTGTTGTTGGTGCCGATCATCAGCACCACGACCTTGGGCTTGATCTTTCCCAGGTTCCCATGGGTTAGCCGCCATATCACGTGCTCGGTGCGATCGCCGCCGATTCCCAAATTGATCGCCTTGCGACCACTGTAATATTGCTCCCATACTTCCTTGCCGTTGCCTTCCCAACCCTGAGTAATGGAATCACCGATAAAGGCTAGGTCGACATCGCCCATTTTGGCATTCTCGGTGAGCTGTTTGTCTCGCAGGTTCCACTTTTCTTCATCTCCCCGCGTGGCCGGAATGACGGCAGAATTCACATCGTAGAAATCGCGCAGATCGAGATAGCGTTTCTTCATGCCCGCCAAGATGTCTGCATAATCTGCCTCTGCGTGGACGCTTTTCATCTCTTGCGGATCCTTCTCCAAATCGAACAGATTCCACTCGCGAGTGCGTGGAAAGAACATCAGCTTATAACGGTCTGTGCGCACACCATCGTGCACCGGCACGTTGTGTACGGCAGCATTCTCGTAATACGCGTAGTAGATTGCGTCTCGCCAAGAAGCGGACGGTTGACCTTGGTTCTCGAGCAACGGGACTAGACTTCTGCCCTGCATTTCAGCCGGAACATCCGCACCGGCAACATCTAGAAAAGTCGGCCCATAGTCGATGTTTTGAATCATGGCTCGGGAATGAATGCCCGGATTGATCACGCCAGGCCAGCGAATGAGAAATGGCATTTTGAGCGATTCTTCAAACATCCAGCGCTTGTCGTACCAACCGTGCTCCCCCAAGTAAAACCCCTGGTCTGAAGAGTAAATCACGATGGTGTTTTTATCGAGTTTGGATTCTTCCAGATAATTCAGCAATTGACCAACGCTGTCGTCGACCGCTTGAATACAGCGCAGATAGTCCTTGATGTAGCGTTGGTATTTCCAATGGACGACTTGCTTGTCCGTCAACTCGCCAGCTTTCATGCGTTTGATGAAATCCTGGTTCTCGGGCTCGTAGGCCGCGTCCCAGGCAGCTTTCTGCTGCTCGGTCATGCGATTGTATTCGCCATCTTGCAATCCGGACAAGAAATGGTCCGGAAAGTAATTGTCGCTATGAAACTTCATGTCGTGGCCCCAATAGAAATGCTTGGCAAGCGACATTTCGTTCTGTTTTAAGAGAGAGCTGCGCCCGGCATAGTCGTCAAATAGCGTCTCCGGTTCAGGAACGTCGACGTTTTTGTAAAGTGAAAAATGTCGCTCGGGAGGAGCCCAGTTGCGGTGAGGGGCTTTGTGTTGGCACATGAGCACGAAGGGCTTGTTGGGATCGCGGCCTTCCTTTAGCCATTGGAGTGCGTGTTCCGTGATGATGTCTGTGCAATAGCCCTCAAACCGCTTCTTCGAGCCATCCATTTCCAAGAAGTCCGGGTTGTAATAGCTGCCCTGTCCAGGCAAGACTTCCCAGTGATCAAAACCAACCGGGTCTGTCTCTAAATGCCATTTTCCAATGATGGCAGTTTGATATCCACTTTTTTGAATGAGTTTGGCGAAGGTTGTCTGCGAACTATCAAAACGATTGCCGTTGCGCAAAAATCCATTTTGGTGACTATGCTTACCGGTCAAAATACACGCTCGCGAGGGACCGCATATCGAGTTCGCACAGAACGAATTGTGAAACACGGCTCCCTCGGAAGCGATGCGATCCAAGTTGGGTGTCTTGTTGATTTTGGAACCATAGGCTCCGATTGCTTGAGGAGCATGGTCGTCAGAAAAAATGAACAGGATATTCGGCCGGTCGGCGGCGGCGGCGGCACGCGCGCTGCATAGCAGCGCGCAGGCTAGCAATAATGGCAGCAACAGACGCGGGTAAGCCATGCGAAGATGGTGCATGATCAAGTCCTTGTTGGAGTATGTAGCGTGTTGAAGGATGGGCGCGCGGTTCGGCGAGTTGATGGGCAACGGCCGAGTTTATCGAGTGTTATTTGGCGGGTCCATGGTCGGCGGTAATTGTTTCAGAGTAAGCGAGCTTGCCTGTCCGGCCATCGAAGTATTGCAAAATGACCTGCGGATGGGGGTAGGCGACCAGTCTTTCGCCACCGAGTTTGGGCGGCATATTGAAAACATTGTTGACTTGGACCATGCAATAGTACGGATAACAGCGATCCAGGCGTGGAATATCGGGCAGGATATAACTGGACCACCGAATATCGCAGCGTCGCGGACCTGAATTGTACCATCCTGTCGAAGGTCGATCATCTTCGTCGACTTTGGGGACGTGGTTCACTGAGTTGTGGGGGCCGCAGCAGAATTCCCAAACGCGGTCCGTCACTTTAATGGCAAAACTATTATGTAAATCGCCCGTCATGACCATCACTGGTTTGCGCAGTTGATCCCAGAAGTCAACCAAATGCTCGCGCTCGTCTAAAAACGCAACCCAGGCTTCTTCTTTATTGGCTTCGTCGAATTCGAAGCCACCGGCGCCGTTATGCGGAATCATCATGGGCACGCTGGAGACTACAAAAAAGAAATCCGCATCGCTGGCTTTCATCGACTCTTCTAGCCAGTCGCGTTGGTGTTTACCGAGCATGCTGAGGCCCGGCTTGTCGGGCTGGCGAATATCATGCATCTGGCGATGGCTGCGAGTATCGAGCAAGTAAATTTCACAGTTTGCAACTCGAACTTTTCCGTAGCTTCTACGACCGATCGAGTAGGCAGATTCTCGTGTAGCCGCCGCCGGCATGTGCAGCCGCAGTGTGTGCGCATCGACAACCTCGCGAATGTCGTAAACCCTCGAGTTGGGGTCACCGCTATCATCGTCGTAGATTATTTCGTTGATGCCTGCTTTATCCGTTCCCCAATGAATATGCAGGTTGGACATGGTGTCCAACGGCAACTTGTCGAAATTTGCTGCCGGGTCAACCAAGAGATCGCTGCCCGCTGTTAGCTGGGCCTTACCAAAATGAATCGGTGCGTTGAACGCGGTCGGATTGGCCCAACCCAAATAGTCGTACCAAGCTTGGGTGCCGATATCCCGGAAGACGCTGCGGCGATGACGTCTGCCTGCGGATCCAGCGCCCCAAATGTCATTCACCAGTTCGTGATCGTCAAATGTAAAATAGCTCGGTACACGTCGGTGCCATTCGCTCAGCGGCACACCGCGCGATAGATAAAGGCGGTAGTTTTCCCAAACGCCGACAATGGTTGGCATTACCTCTACTGCGCGAGGCAAACGATCCAACCCCACCCGCTGCGACGTGGCCCAGGCCGCGACTGGTGTGTCGCGCATCTCCTCGTATAACCAGTCTCCGTTCATGATGGCGAAATCAATGTCGTTGGCTATTTCGCGATTCATGGTCTGATACGTTGGTAGCGAATGCCCGATACCATGCTGCGGATTTTGATTCGCGCACGAACCTATCTCGAACTTAAAATTAAACAGGCCTCGTGGATTGAAATCAGGGTGTTTTAACTGAGCCATATCGGGCATGGTCTTAAATGATCCCATCGTGCCCTGCGGAAAGTCGCTAACATAGACTTGATAGTGATAGCGCGTGCCTGGCTTCAATGGTGCCAGCGTAAGCCAGCCCGTCAAGTCGTGATTCCATGATGTCTTGTCGCCTTTGACAACTTGATCGAGTTGCGCTGCATCGAGGCCAAAGCGGACTTCGAATTCGCAGGGCTCCGATGTACGGACCCAGACTGCCATGCTCGTTGCCGTGGGGCGTCCCAACATGGGACCGTGAGTCATGGTGGCTGGATCGGCACCACAGACTAACGTTGTGAATGCAGCCAAAATCGCGATTCCGCAGACTCCCTCACGGAATAGCAGGAGCATTGGGCCAAAGATTTTTTTAAGCATGCGAGCTACCCTCTGAACATTACTCAAACTGGAACGAAGCCAGTATGGTAGTCGCTGGACGGTGCTCTGTCATTCGAGTTGGTCGCTCAAGTCGAGCGATTGCCCCGCGCACACCGCTCGATCGAAGGCAATTACGCTAGCTAGCCTCACTTTCCCGCGCATCTTCGGAACCGGATTTCTTGGGCGTTTCAGGTTCGTTGCGCACGATGCCCGCTGTTCCCGGCATGACGCGCGGACCCGGCAGCGTCTCGTCGATCAACCGACGCAGATCGTCCGCATCGATGACCTCGACCTCAATCAGCTTGTTGGTAACGCTTTCCAGCGCCTGCCGGCGTTCGAGCAGAATTTGACGGGCTTTTTGAAGCATATCGTCGATAATGCGCTTCACCTCCTCGTCGATCTCGCGCGCGGTCTGTTCGCTGTGATCTCGCCCGAGAGCTTCGCTAGCCCCTTGGCCAAGAAACGGACTACGTCCACTCTCGCGATAGTTGACACGTCCGAGTCGACTCATGCCAAATTCCATCACCATACTGCGAGCAATAGCGCTGGCGCGCTCCAGATCATTCTGTGCGCCGGTGCTGATATCCTTAAAAACAATTTCTTCAGCTAGAGTTCCGGCCAGTAGCACCTGCATCTGCGCTTCCAACTCGGCTTGCGTCATCAAATAGCGATCGCCAGTAGGACGTTGGAGCGTATAACCCAATGCCGCCAAACCACGTGGGATGATGGAAACTTTGTGCACCGGGTCTGTGTTGGGAAGCGAGTAAGCGACCAATGCATGGGCGGCCTCGTGATAGGCGACTCTCAGTTTTTCGTCTTCGTCCATCACGCGACGTTTCTTTTCAAGCCCAGCCGTCACGCGTTCGACGCCTTCATCAAACTCCTCTTGGCCAACAGTGTTTTTGCCCTTGCGCGCGGCTAATAAGGCCGCTTCATTGACCAGGTTCGCCAAGTCGGCTCCGCTAAAGCCACTGGTAATCGAAGCAATATTCTGCAGTTCCACGTTGGTCGATAGCTTCACGTGCTTCACGTGCACTTTCAAAATCTCATAGCGTCCCGATTTGTCGGGTCGGTCGACCAGCACGTTTCGGTCAAAGCGTCCAGGCCGCAGCAAAGCCGGGTCGAGCGTCTCTGGGCGATTGGTGGCTGCAATGACGATAATACCAATGTTGGCGTCAAATCCGTCCATTTCCACCAAGAGGGCATTCAGAGTTTGCTCGCGTTCGTCGTGCACGCCAACCATGCTGCCGCTACGACTCTTGCCCAACGCATCGAGTTCGTCGATGAAAATAATGCACGGCGATTTGGCTCCAGCCTGCTGGAACATGTCGCGGACGCGGGCGGCGCCGACACCGACAAACATTTCAACAAAATCGCTGCCGGACAAGCTAAAAAACGGTACGCCCGCTTCGCCAGCAATAGCTTTGGCCAACAGTGTCTTGCCGGTACCAGGTGGACCGACCAACAAGACTCCCTTGGGGATCCGTCCCCCTAGCCGCTGGTATTTGTCTGGGTATTTTAAGAAATCCACAATCTCGCGAACTTCTTCTACGGCTTCATCGACACCTGCAATGTCGTCAAACGTAATGCCGATATCGTCCTGCGCATAAAGCTTGCCCCGCGAACGACCAAAGGACATCGGCGAGCCGATGCCACCGATGCGGCGAGCAGCAAACATCATGATCAGAAAAGCCGCGCCAACCATAATCAGCACCGGCCCGTATTGATTCATGAAGGTTGGGCCATCCGAATAGCCCCAATCCACATTGCTGGCTTCGAGATGCTTGCGCAGCTCGGTAGACGTTTCGTCGGATTTGTCTTTGTTGCAACGGAAGGTAGTCTTGGTACTCTCTCCCTTAGGCTCGCCATTTTCTAAGACCGTCTTAACGAGCTCTCCAGTAATGGCCGTGTCGTCGACGCGGATATTGCGAATTTTAGAGAGCTGCACCTGAAGCTCTCCTGACCCAGAACGTACGCGTATCGCTCCGGGATACATGAGATCCCCGTTCTCGTCGCGAGCCTCTTCAAGTTTGTCGCTACCTTTCTCCTGGTAACGCGTGGCTTCGAGCAATCGCACCAGGTCGGGGTACTTCATACTGAAGATCGCATTATTGACGACGAACATTCCCACGGAGAGCAGGATGATTGATGTCAATACTAAATACCAAACCCAGTTACCGGACTTGCCTTCACCGCGTTTTTCCTGATCGTCGTCTAAGGACATGGAACTACCTGTTAATTTGGTCAGATGCCCGCTTAGGGATCGAAATAAATGCTAATCGCTGAACGATTCGGTTCTATCCAGAGTATACGGAGTGCCCCGATAACTCGCTGGTTGCACAGCAAAGTAGCCCGCGAAATTGCTGTGTGGGTTACGATTGTATTGCTCCAAACTGTTGCAAGCCTTACTCTTGTGGCCTCATACACTTTTTCGTGCGCGCCCTGTGCTGCCGTAGGATCGAAATGCTAGCAAAATCATCAGTTGCGGTCATCGGAGCCACCGGAAGTATTGGTACGGCAACAGTCGACGTTCTACAAAGTCTGGGGGCCCCCTGGCAGGCTGTCGGGCTGTCCGCCCACACTCAGCTGGCGCAGCTCGTACAACTCTCGCAAAAAATGCGTCCTAGCGTCGTAGTTGCCACCAATGCGGACATGGCAGCCCAGTTCGATTTTCGCAGCCTGCCCCCAGGAACTAGGGCTCTGGTTGGACCAGAAGGGTTGATTGAATTGGCTGAATCGGCAGAAATCGACACGGTGGTAGCTGCGGTCGTCGGGTCTGCCGGACTCGCCAGCACTCTGGCGGCGGCCAAAGCAGGCAAGCGCATAGCCTTGGCGAACAAGGAAGCGCTAGTTGTCGCGGGCAGCCTGGTAAAGCAAGCGGTGGTGCAAAGTGGCGGCGAACTGCTGCCGGTGGACAGCGAGCACAGTGCTATTTTCCAAGCTCTGCAGTCGGGAGCCGCCAAGGAAGTTGAGCGTATCGTGCTGACTGCGAGCGGCGGTCCGTTTCGCACTTGGAAGCAAAGCCAACTCGAAAATGCCACGATTGCCGACGCCTTGGCCCACCCGACTTGGCAAATGGGCCGCAAAATTACGATCGATTCCGCCACTATGATGAATAAGGCGTTGGAAATCATCGAAGCGCACTGGCTGTTCGATATGCCAGCGGAGAAAATCCAAGTCGTCGTCCACCCGCAATCCGTAATTCATTCGATGGTCGAATTTGTGGATGGATCGGTGGTTGCTCAGCTCAGTCCGCCAGATATGAGACTTCCCATACAATATGCATTAACGTACCCTGACCGAACTGCCTGCTTGTGCCCTAAAATGAATTGGAGTCAGGCCTGTCGATTGGAATTGGAACCGGTCGATCTTGAGCGTTTTCCCGCCATTGAATTGGGCTGGCTAGTCGCTCGTCGCGGTGGTACCTGTGGGGCTGTGGTGAATGCAGCCAACGAAGCAGCCGTGGAAATGTTTTTGGCTGGCAAAATTAAATTTACTGAAATTGTCGCTGGTTGCCAGCGAATACTTGAGAATCACAATTTTGATCCGAGTCCTGAACTCGGCGAACTTATGCGTCTGGATCGCTGGGCGCGAGAGGAGATATCTAGGTGGGCAGCACTTTGCTAATCGACGGACTGAGTTTTATTACGGTGTTCGACGCGCTTCCGATGTTATTGGCCGAATCTTCGTCGATGGCTCAATTGCTTGGAAAAGTCTGGCTTGGGGTGCAAGTTGCACTGGGGCTGGGGTTTGTGATCTTTGTGCACGAACTGGGCCACTTCCTGGCCGCCAAGACCTTTGGGGTGCGATGCGATAAGTTCTATGTAGGCTTTGACGTTCCCATTTCGATTGGGCCGATCAAGTTACCCCGCACCTTGGGCAAATTTCAGTGGGGAGAGACGGAGTACGGTATCGGCATCGTGCCGCTGGGCGGCTATGTCAAGATGCTCGGGCAGGATGACGATCCCCGCCAGGCCGAGGTTGAAGCTCAGAAGACGCGTCTTGGCGACGGAGTCGATGCACCCTTGGATCCTCGCAGTTATCCTGCAAAGCCGGTTTGGCAAAGGATGATCATCATCTCCGCAGGCGTGGTGATGAACTTGATTTTCGCGGTGATCTTAGCCGCGGTGGCGTATTGGTTTGGTGTTCCCTACACTCCCACCGTTGCTGGCTCGACCTATGGCGGCGGTCCGGCCTGGGTGTCGGGAATCACGACCGGCGATCAAGTCTTGAAATTTGGCTCGATGGATAGCGAAGACCCGAACTTGCGCTACAACGACTTTGCGATGGCGGTCGTTATGCAGGGGTTTGATGGCAAGGAAAAACAAGTTCCGATCACTCTCAAAAGAGACGGAATGGAGACAGAGGTCGTAGCGACCCCCTCAGCCAAGTACAGCAAAGATGGTGATATCTACCGCATCGGCATGAATGCTCCCACTTCTCCGAAGATTGGCAAGCCCGCCTACAGCCCCGCCTCCTACCTTTCTGAACGAAAACCGGATCTCGAGCCTGGGGATATCATTACCGCCGTGGATGGCGAACAGTTGCCGGTCGACAGTCGATTTGGCGAAGTGCTCGGTAGCGAATTGACGAGCCGACTGCAGGCCAAGTGGGAGGCTCCAGTCAAAGTGAGCGTAGAACGCCAGCCTGAAAATGCTGCGGATGCTCCTAAGAAATTTGAACTCGAATTACCGGCAGTACCAGTCAAGACGCTGGGGATTGGATTCGCGGTAGGCCCAATTACGGCGATCCAACTAGGTTCGCAGGCCGAAAAATCCGGCCTGAAGATTGGCGACAAAATTACCAAAATCAATGGCGACGCGATCGACGACGCGTTGCGCATTCCAGCTCGAATTGCACAACTCGTTGGCCAAGAGGTCAAGCTGACCGTCGAGCGACCTGTGGCATCTACCGGTAGCGAGACAGCACAAGAGACGCTCGAGATTAGCATGCCCGGCCCGCAGCGGCCGACGTTCGACCCTATTGCCGATTTGGCTGGCGAACTGACGTTAGGTGGCTTGGGGGCCGCGATCGTGGTAACGCCGACGATCATCTCCATCAAAGACGAACAGCTTAAGACTTCAGGTGCGTTGCAGGTTGGCGATGAGTTACTTCAGATCCAGTGGCTGGCGACAGCAGAACGCAAGAAAGAGCTTTCGGAATTCTTTAAGCCGCAGGTCTATGAAGCCATTGTTGTTGATTCGTCCTTCAATGTAGCTTCGCTTTACGACATTATGCAAAGTTTGCCCGCCGAGTCAGAGATCAAATGTTGGGTTCGACGCGATGGCAAGACGATCGACGCGATTGCCCGACTCGATTACGCGCAGGATTGGTTTTGGCATGAACGCGGCATCGGTATCTCACCACTGATGCATATCCATAAAACGGATTCTGTAGCGACGGCGCTCAATCTAGGAGCTTGGGAAACTTCAAGACGCTTCGGCGATGTGCTGGGTTTTCTTAGGTTGCTCGTGACAGGGAAAATTGGTGCCAAAGGCGTAGGGGGACCAATTGCCATAGCAGAGGCCGCCTCGTCGGAGGCAAGTTTTGGTGTGTCGCGTTTGATGATCTTTCTTACGCTACTCAGCGCCAACTTGGCGATTCTGAATTTCTTGCCCATCCCTGCGCTCGATGGAGGGCACATGGTTTTTCTGACAGCTGAAGCGATTCGAGGAAAGCCTGTGAGCGAAGCTTTGCAGACGCGGCTCACTATGGCGGGCGTTCTCGGACTACTAAGTCTAATGGCTTTCGTCATTGTCAAAGACATTATGCGGTTGATGAGCTAGTTGAAACTTGCAACTCAGTCTTGGAACCAACAACAGGTTGTTGGTTCTTGCCGCAGACAGCATAGCCACGTTTTTATAGAGGGCTTCAATCTATTTTTTCTTCTTCGATGGTAAGTCGAATATGAACTCTTGCGGAGTGCTTGACTTGATTACCTTTTGAGTCAACGGAGTTGTCGCAATATCGTTATAGATCGCTGGTACAATATGTGTTAGCTTTCCGCCACCGCTCATCATGCTGCTATCTTCGATAGCGCCCTGTTTCTTCTGCATGGCCTCCATCGCTTTCATTTCTTTTTCTGAAACATTGGCTGTCCACGTGTCGGCCACGATGGTCACTTTGTATTCACCCTCTGGTAGGCCATCATTGGGGTTGTCCGAGGAAAGTACGAAAGTGCCGTCCTCCATAATGCTGGCAGATGCTGCCCGCCCCGGCTCGATTGGGTAGAAGGTAACGGCGCCATCTTTAACTGGCACTCCATCGACGAGAACTCTTCCACCAGCTGGCTGCATACTACGCCCACCACAGCCACTGAGCGCCATTCCACACAGACCAACGACCAGCAGTATGCAGACTTGTGCGATAGCAACGCGCATTTACTTTTTTCCCTAATGTAATCAAATAGGCAATTGGCCCGTCTAAAAAGACAAGAGAGCCACTCAAAGGGATCGCTCGAGAGTATCGAGCGATCTTCGATCAAACTTCGAATATCCGTTATTGATCTTCGGCAGCAACTTCTCCACCGTTAATCGAGCCTAAGCTTCGATAAACCAACATATCAACGTTTTGGCTGACAAAACTAACGTGACCATCGCACCAAGCAAAGTTCGCACCACCTGTGTGCCGGCTCGAAAACGGATGGCTATGCGCACCCTTTGGTCCGTTCAATCGATTGTGATTTGTGCCACCAATAAAGTACGAGGGATCATTGATTGGCGAGTTGAGTGTGAGAATGTGTCGCGGAGGATTGGCATAGCGTTCCGGGTCATTAAATGGCCTTCCGCCGCCACCCCACCACCATGCTGCGTAACCTTCTGGTGCAGTAAGTGAATTGTTGTGCGTCGTCAGATTATTACCAGTTGTGTTAACAATCGCGCCAGTGGTAATTGCAATAAAGTTCTCACCAATGACCATCGAGGTCGACGTTCCGTCGGGAATGTCTCCGAACTTCTTCAGCTTGTGTTGCCCCAATAAACCATCCTTGTGCAAATCTCCGCGATTGATCGGATTAACAAACGCTCTATCTTTGGCACCCTGAATGCCGAAATAGTCTCGTGCCCATGCGGGGCTATCGTTGGAAGGACAGCGTGCAAAAGGAATGTTGATTACGAAGCCGCGCCCCATGTTGGTGTCCGTGCGAACCTGGTCAAAATACGTATATGACCAAGTACCTGGCGGCTGTGGGTTAAAATCAAAAACTTGAGGACCGGAGGCACTCGGACTACCGCTCGTTAGAATGTTGCCCTGTTCGAGATATGGTAGCAATTGTAGAAACCAACTGGCGCCGCGGCTGGTGCCGGTTGGATTGGGTTGGCCGGTTGCGGTGTTCAAAGGCCATGACAGGATAATATCGCCCGCTGGGAAAGCTTTTTTCGCCGATTCATGATTGTGCAATGCCAAACCCATCTGTTTTAGGTTATTAGTACATTGCATGCGGCGAGCAGCTTCGCGCGCCGCCTGCACGGCGGGCAACAATAGCCCTACCAAGATACCGATGATCGCTATGACCACCAGTAATTCCACGAGGGTAAACCCTAATTTCTTTTTCATGAAAAAACGTCCTTAAGGAGACATAAAGCTATATAAGCAACCCGTGTAATCTACACGCCGGAAGCCACTATATCTTGAGTTAGTCCCTGCAAGATGTAGTAATCCTCATACATGAATGAAAAGTAACAACGCTGGGCGGCGTTTTCGTGTGAGGAGTCTGTTCCGTGACCGATCTGTCAGCTGCTAGTACTTTCGATTTCACAAGGCAGGCAGCGTCAGTCGATGGTTTCTTCAAGAAGGTATTCCACTGGTTTAAATGAAAACCTCCCGGTCGTGACTCGCGACATTAAGAACGTCAACTCTGATGGAAGCTGTTCGTAAATGTGATGCTTTCAGGAAAAATCTCAAAGAATTGCCGATTTACTTCGAATAAACTTTCGTCACGCAGCATCTAATAACTGTTCCGCAGCTCGCGGCAGGACAAGTTTATCCCTATTGGACGGAAGCGAATGTCAAAAGGCGACCACATCTTCGTGAATGCCAACGCAGCAGGCATTCCGTATCAACACCATGGTATCGATATGGGCGACGGGACGGTGATTCATTTGGCACCTGCCGACGGCGTGCGGTTCACGCTGCGCGATAGCTCGGATCGATTCATGGTTCGACGCGACCTGCTTGCCGATTTTTGTCGCGGATCTAATCCTATTACGGTCGCACACCGCGGCGAACGCTCCCCAGAAGAAATCGCTCTGGCGGCAGAAAGCCAGCTAGGACAGTGCGGTTATAGCTTGTTGGACGGTAACTGCGAACATTTTGCCCGGCTATGCGCCTGCGGACGATCCGAAAGCCATCAAATCGAAATGGGTCAAGCCACGGTATCGGCGCTGGCATCGATGAGCACCAAGGCCTTTTGGTCGCTTTCGAGCAGGGTTGCCTCATCGCGGGTTGCCAGTTCTCAGATTTTCAGTCGCATAGCGTTTCGTGGTGCTGCAAAAGTCCACCCAGCGTCCCTACTGGCCGACGGTATCGAAATTGCAACTTTGGCGATTAGCTGCCAGCGTGGCATGGATACCGAACAAGCCAAACGCGTCTCGCGACTCAGTGGCTCGGTCGCAGCAGTTGGTATTGGTGCCGTGCTCGGCGGACCCGCCGGTGCTGTGTTGAGTCTTGCCGCGCATCAGAGTTCCACCGCGATAGCCGATCGGCTTTGCAATGTTGCCCGGCGAATGCTGGCTCAATGCCGCACAGCTCCATAGCGGAATCGCCGCCGACTGACGTCGCCTTGGATTACTTTGAGACATTGCAGGACGAATCGGCGAGCATGGTGACAGCGATTCGACCAGAACTGGCCACAACCAGAGTCAACCAATTTATGCGCGAACTGGTTTCCGAACGGCTGCAGTTTCGGTTGAGGCAAGCGCATCGCATTTCTTATTTTTCTTGACACCTTGCCGCAAACCTGTTCCATTGAGGGCTAGAACTGCGGAGTGAACACTTCAGTCGGGAAAATAGCCATGCATGGCCTTGAGGTAGCCGCCATGTTGCGAAGGTGGTTGGGTTGCGAAGGTGAACGCGTCTTTTCAGAAAAACTTTTCGAAGGAATCACGATGAACGTTTTATCCAATGCGCGTGTGGCATTCAACCTCGCATGGCTGAGCGCCTGCGGTACCCTGTTAACGTTGGCCGCTGAGCCGGTTCCGGATCAGCTAAACTCTGCTACCCAGCAGGCCAAAGAATTTGTCCAGGCGGCGCTCGAGGCCGAAGCAGAGGGAGATTTTCTCGCCCGACAAAGCTTACTGCAATCGGCTGCGAGTTGTGCTGCGGATTATCCCGCGCTGAAGTGGCAAAAGGGCTATGTGAAGTTCGAGGATACCTGGCTGTCGATTGATGATTTTGTCGACAAAGCCGCCGAGGATCCGTTGCTGGCCGAATACGAATCACGCCGCGCGCAGCTAAGCGAAACATTGCAGCACCATCTCGCCTTGGCTCAATGGTGTGCTGAACGGAAATTGCACCCTCAAGCTCGGGCTCATTTTGAGCGTGTTATTCAGTTCGACAGCGACCATATAGCCGCTCGTTTCGCGCTGGGCTATCAATTGATTGCTGGAGAGTGGATTAGCCCGCAACAAATGGCGATTTGGGCTGCCAATGGCGAGTCGGTGCGGGCTTCGCTGGAGACCTATCAAAAGCAGTTGCGAGATATCGCTGAAGGCCTCTCGCAACCCAATCCAACCATACGCCAGGCTGCTCGGCAGTCGCTGATGGAGTTGCGACAAGCAGCATGCATTCCAGCTGTAGAGTCGGTGTTTCGAAATGCCAACGAAGAGGTCTCGCTCGTGGTCGTCGAGTGGCTGAATTCTCAAGACAGCATCGAGGGTTCGTTGGCGCTACTCAATTATGTCGTACAACACAGTTCGGCCAAGGTTCGGGAGCGCGCGACGCAAGCGTTGAAAAAAAGGCCGCTGCACGATTATGTTCCGCAGCTATTGAATATGCTTAATTCGCCCGTGTTCGCCATGGCAGTGCCCAGTTTCGATCGATTCGGCAGGCTGGCGGGTTACCAGCAAGCATTCGTGCAGGAGGGAATTGAGCAAACGAAAGTTCTGGCGGTTACCACGCAAATCAATCGCACTCGACAGTTTCTGCTTCCGACAGACCCGTCGCTTACCCTGCAAGGAGGGCTCCAGTCGCGACAACTTTCCCGATTGGCGGAAAGAATCGCCGATGAGCAGACTGAACAGTCTGCTCGCGATTGGGCTGAGTTCGAGACTCGCACGCGTGCGAGTCTGGCCCAACAGCGCAATCAAGGCATCGAGTATCAAAACCGCCACGTTTTGCACTTTCTGTCCCAAATCGCCGAGCGTGAATTCTCCAACGATCCGCGGGAAGCGTGGCAATGGTGGGATGATGTCAACGAAACTGGCTACCAAAAATTCAAACCAGTGCGCTATCGCGAACAGCAACAGGGACTTACCCTAGCTCGCTACCAACCAGACAGGCCATCCTGCGAGTGCTTTGTGGCTGGTACCCCGGTATTGACTACTCTTGGCCTGAAGCCCATCGAGTCGATTGTGGCTGGTGATAGGGTCTTTACCCGCGATGTGGTCAGCGGAGAGTTGCTGATTAAGCCAGTTTTGAGAGCTACCCAGCGACCTGCCGAACCGACGTTTGAAGTTGTTGCCGACGATGATCGCTTACAATGCACCGGTGGGCATCTGTTTTGGGTGTCTGGCAGTGGCTGGAAGAAAGCCAGCGAATTGGCCGCTGGAGACGTACTGCATGCTGCCAGTGAGCCTGCAGTGTTAGTTTCGGTCAAGCCTTCAGCAAGTCAGGTTACCTACAATTTGCAGGTAGCGGACTGCAACACATTTTTCGTAGGCCACCGTCGAATTCTTTCCCATGACGTTACCCAGCGTCGCGGCACCGACCAAATTGTTCCAGGACTCAAAGCTCGGCCTTAGCTGGTATCGCACGACTCTTAGCGAGTAGGTGTTGGAACTGTTTTAAGCCAAGAGCTTAAACGAAATGGGCGCAGCGTCTGAGCTTGTCAGCGTACCGTGTCCATGCCATAAACAGCACGAATTCTCACTAGCCTGATCGGAGCTTTTGATTAGTGTGAATTTATAAGAAATGTGGCTACGGAACTGCTCGAGGGAAATCTTATCGTACAAGAATGTAAAGAGTTTGGCTGGGCGCCGTTGAGCGGTAGAGGAAACAACCGCTATTATAAAGCTACTGTCTTCAGACTCCTTAAGTGTTTAAGGACAATCGCTTTATACCAATCGTTTAAGATCCAACCACATGGCCGAAGTAACTCGATTGTTGGCGGAGATTGAGTCGGGTGATCGACAGTCTGCGGAGGTAAAACGGCATTGAAATGGCTAAGGCCTGTGGCCGATAACCTGTTAAAGCGCTCTTTGACCGAGGCTGCCGTTCCAGTACTTGAAGAATTGACGCGACGCGAGGAAGAGAATCAAGAGGTTGGTGATGAACTTCAGCCTTCGTTTGCGTCAAACGAGCAGGCGATGGCTGTCGCCAAAAGTCGCGAACAATGCACGATGCCTACCTGACTACGAACCATCTGGCAGACGCCAAGTCCCGACTGTCAAGTTGGCTCGCGTCGGAGGAAATAGCGGACGCACTTGTCTTACAGGCCGCACTTCGCGTTTCCAATGCACTCATGAAGTCTAGCCATACTGATGATGCGAAAAGACTACTCGTGTCCGTTGAACAGGCAACCAGAAAAGGGATCGCTTCACTGCGGCTGCCCCTAACTCAGCGAATGCTCATGGCCGATGATGTGAGGCAGCTTGCCTTGTACGGTGACATCGCCATGCAGCATCTGGAGTTGGCTGACTGGGGCAACGCCGAGCGATTATCGCGCGAGTGTTTGACGCAATACAAAATTCTTGAGGAGAAAGGCCGGTTCCTTCACCTACCCAAACCCGACCGACGAAGTACTGATTAGGATGCTACTGGCTTCGCTCCTGAGTGAGGAACAGCTATCGGACGGTTGGGATACGACTGCACACCAAGCTGCAATTGTGGCTTCAGCAAAGCTCTACACCGCCACCAACCGTCCCGAGTTGGCGAAAAAATGGCGGGAGAAACGATAGGCATGGGCTGGCATTCTCCCAGCCTAAGAGAGTCTGGGCCCGATAAACAACGAGCCGTTGGCCGAGAATCTAGTTTGGAGTCATGCGTCTGGTGCAGCGTTTAACGAGGCCAAGGCTGATTCCACGGTTGACTGCACGACAAAAGGCGTATCGCTTTTACCTGCGTGCGGGATCAGCCGGCACATGGCAAAGACTTCGTGAATTCTCACGTCCAGATTGCAAAGGATGATTTGGTTTGCATCGGCGGCGCGTCGAGCAGCTAAGAAGGCCAGGAATCCGACGCTACCGATAAATTCTAGTTGGCAGAGATCGAGGATAATCGCTCGTGGATTGGC
>JBGSTP010000280.1:0-3171 GCA_041736515.1 Pirellulaceae bacterium | reverse complement strand
GTTGAAGGCCATGATCTGGCTCATTCGTGTCCAAAGCTTTGCTCTTGCGGACGCGAATGGCAAACGCCGTCAACTGTACGATAGGAGTCGCACTACTGGTTGGCCTTGTTCTTTACCCAGTGCATGCTCAGGACACGCCCTCCTTACGCAGTTGGGCGATCACGGCTGTCATCATTTTGACTTCAGTCGACAAGGAATACTTTAGGATAACCACAGGGCAAAATGCGTTGGGTCGATGCAGACCTCGTGCACGAACAACTAGCGGTTTGAAGCTTCGGTCAGTTAGACCGCGACAGCTTACGAAAGTGGAAGTTACCATGCCCTTATGGCGGGCATGGCGGCATTAAGGCAGTCCGCCGCCGATGGACTCTCCAAGCGTCTAGACGTCGAGATCAAGGACTACTCGGTGTTTGTGGACCATCCATGGATAGCGCACCGTTGCAATAGGCTTTAGCAATCCAATTGTTTGACCAAAACCTGCAGCAATCGCGCCACGGCTAAATCGGCAATTAGCCCTCGGGCGACACCTAGCGACGTACGTTGAGAGAAACCGGCTCGCACACCGCTCTACGACGTCGAGGGTGGCGATAAAACGCAAACAACTGACTGGCATTTAGTGGGGTGCCAGTAAGTAATCTGGCTTTCGTTTCGTCTTCTGTGATAGAATTAGAACATGACTACATCAACCTATCTCGATCGATTTCTTGAACCAATGACAGAGGCGTTGACGCCTGAGGTCGCACGCGTCATTGCCAACCTTCGCGTCGATCCCGAAACAGAAGCAGAGGTGCAGCGACTTCGCGAGAGAGCGAATGAAGGTAAGCTGACTGTCGAGGAGGAAGCTGCATACAGGGACTTTGTCGAAGCGGCTGATGTGATCTCCATTATCCAATCGAAGGCTCGACGATTCTTAGCTCGTCATAGTTCCTGACATGGATGCGGCTACGAAAGATTTGGTTCGGCAAAGAGCGGGCGATCGCTGCGAGTATTGTCATCTTCCTCAGGATGCCACTCCGTTCATCACGTTTCATATCGAACATGTGATCGCGAAACAGCACACGCCGGATGATGATAACCTGGACGATCGGAAACGACTGGCATTTTCATGTGACCGTTGCAACCTCTTCAAAGGACCCAACCTTTCGAGTATTGACCCCGAGTCCGGCGAAATCGTCAACCTCTTCAATCCCCGCACAGACAATTGGACCGACCATTTTGCACCTCGCGGAGGCAAGATTGTCGGGCTAACTCCAACAGGCCGCGCGACTGCACGCCTACTCAACATGAACGACAGTCGCCGAGTCGACCTCCGCGAACAGTGGCTTGATGAAGGCGGTCAGATTTAAGCCCGCATTCGGTAAAGCTTAATTTACCCTCAGCAGCGGGGTGATCGGCATTTCGAGACAGAGGTCTGAAACACCGAAGCGTAGGGGCAACGACGCGAATCGCCCAATCGATAGTGGACGATGCAACCTGTTGCACGAAGTGGCTTCCCGACGCTGCCAAGGTTGTTTGGACCTCGGCAGTTTGGGGAAGAGTATTTCGCGATAGCGTTATGGCAGAACGGCATTAGTATTTTCTGGCTGTGATGCTCGCGCCGTCGAAATCAGTTTTCAAAAACACTCGCGTAGCGGGCTAGATCCGCTGCTGCGAGTACATCGAGTAACGCTTCGTCGAAAACTTCGTGGGCCTCATCGTCGAAGGTTCGTGCCTCACGCTCGGATCTGACTGGCGGGACTACCGAGACATTCGAGTCGCGCGATTGCAGCTTGGTCGATTCAGGCATGACAAGGGTCCCGTCGACACGTATGGCGCGCTCATCGCTGCGCTGATCGGTCGTGCGGCGGATGTCTGCAGCGAACGCAGTGACAGGCGGAGCGGACTCGTCGAAATCTGGAGCAAGCGATAAGGAAGTGGCGGTCAAACTTGCTGGCGCTGATTGGAGCCGTGCTCCAGGCGGAGGTGGGTCGGCGATGCCTTGTGGGTTGGTGTTGCCAGCGGTTAACCCAAAGCTGCCGACTAGACTGCCTCCCGAATTACCGCGAGCGTTACCGTACTCGTAGACTCGGTCGGTACCGCTATCGACGATCCAAATCGACTGACTGGCACCGGTAGGATCGATCGTCAGACCCGTTGGGTACTTGTTGGCAGTGTTGATTGTCCAGCTACCGACCGGTGAACCGCCGATCGTGTACTTAAATACTTAAACGGACGAGCTATCGTTGACGACCCACAAGTAGGTTCCGTCGGTGACTATGCCTTTTGGATTGGTGTTGCTCCTATCCAGAGAGAAGCTACTGGCAGCGTTCTGGCTGCCTGTCAATTTCCCGGCAGCGTTGGAATACCGAAAGACTTTATCGGACTTGCTATCGACGATCCACACGTCGGTGCCGTTGGTGGCGATGCCTTCGACCAGCGCATTGGAGGCCAGCGTGCCCGCAGACCACGAGCCTTGTAGGCCGCCACTGGTGTTATACACATAGACCTTGCGATTCTTGTCAGCTACCCAGACTTTATCGCCAGTCACATTGCTGGTGGCACCCCGCGGCCGCGTGTTGCCACTGTTGATCGCGTAGTTTTCATTGGCAGATCCGGCCGCGTCGTATTCATATGTTCGATCCGGGCTGCCGTCGTTGACGACATAGAATTTGGTAGGTGGTGCTACATAGCCGACTGCATTCGCCGCGTTTAGTCGTCCACCCGTTAATGTCTTTCCGGTCAACCAAGGTGTCGGTTCAACCGTGCTTAATATTTGGTTCTTGATCTGAGTATAAGTCCAATCGGAATGCAGAGTCTTAATTAGAGCAGCGACTGCACTCGTTTGAGCAGAGGCGCCGGACGATCCTCCAGGAAAAGCGCCCAGATCAACACTAATTGGGCCCCAGTTGGTGTTTGGTATACCGGGGAACTCGTCTACGGTTGCGGAAATGATGTTGTCGAATGCGTAGGATGCAGGATAGAAGGGTGTGACGTCGTTGTTGCTGCCGTCGTTTCCAGCAGCAGCGACAACCAAGTGCCCGGCTTGTTGCGCCCGGCTGATAGCGTCGTACAATTCCTGGGAGTAGATATACCCACCGCCTTCGGCTCGCCAACTATTGTTTGAAATCGGAGCACCCAAGGCGACCGCATAGTCCAATGCTGCGGCGGCATTGGAATTGAGCAGGTCTGTTG
>JBGSTP010000249.1:0-17155 GCA_041736515.1 Pirellulaceae bacterium | reverse complement strand
TTTCACGGTCGAGGACTACGCCGAGCATCCTGCGAGACCGGTCTCATGGTTCTCTCCCAGAACCTGCTTCGGCTCGATAAGTTGCAGCGACGCACAGAAAAGCCATGCAAAAACAATACTTAAAAACTGCACGACCTCAGTATAGGAGAGAAGGGGGGACCATGCATCGATAGCATTATTCTTTTGAAAAATTGGCGGGCGACTTGTAAGAGTTGCATTTTTTTGCGCCTGCCGGAGCAGGGGCTCTATGCGGTAAACGACGCTTTTTCCAGGCAAATCAACCGGTTGGTGCGCATCACGAGCAAAGTCCGAACGAGAAGCAAATTGCGGCACACAATTCGCGTTGTCAGGTAATGTTCTCGGCAAAGCCAATGAAAACTCGATACCCGCAGGAGGCACCTATGCTCGTTCTATCTCGCAAGCTCAATCAAAGCATTCAAATTGGTGACAATATTTCAGTCAGCGTGGTGCGAATTAAAGGCAATGTGATTCAGCTCGGCATCGAAGCGCCCAAAGACGTGCACATCGTACGTTCTGAGTTGCTGGACAAGGATGCGAAAGCGACCGCCAAAGGTCAACCGATCGACCAAACACTCCCAACGTCAATCTCAGCGAAGGCGGTTGCCGACACGGTGCAAAACCAGAGTCACAGCACGGACACAGAGCTGGAAACAGCGAACGCGCTTTTCATTGCGCTCCGCGTCATAAGCGAATCGCCCACGCTCCGTCCGCAGGTGAATTCTGTTCGACAAGCGAATCTGACGATCGTTACTTGAGACTATTCTGGATCGGGAATACTTGGAAGTATCGGCGACTCCATCGGAGCTCCGCCTGGCCGCAAACCGAGGACTCGCAGGCCAATTGACGTCACGCGAACTTTCAGCTCAGGGCGCGTAAAGTACAAATAGATCGCAGCAAAAAATCGTCCGACAGCCGAAAGTGCGAATAGCGTGTAATAAGCCTCGACCGTGGTATTCATGTACGACAACACGCAAGCTCCGATGGTCGCTCCCACGCACCAAGCGGATGTATTCGCTAGATTGTAGTAGGTTAGCATGCGCACCCGGCGATCTAGCGGCAGGGCTTCAAAGAACATCAAGAACAAGCCGAGCTCGTAGGCGGCCCAGGCAATCCCATTGATCGTCTGAATGAAAATTAACCAGAAATAATTTTCCGATACAATCCAAAAAGAGGACAACGGAACAATTGCAGTTCCACCGACCGTTAACAGCCAACCGGCGCCGCGATTTCTAGCCAGCCGGCCCCATGCGGAAAGCGAAATGACTTTTGCCACAAAGGCTACCGCAATCAGGCCAGTAAACGCCATATAAGACAAATTCAAGTGCTTGAGCATATAGGGCGTAAAGTACGGACCAGAGATTTGCACCATGCCTTGTACAAGCACCAAGTAGATCAATAGATGCTTACCCGAGTAATTGCTGTTCAACCTGGGCGATGCTTTGGGCTGAATGAGACAGCTCGGCACCAAGGGAGCCTGGTGCAGGGATAGCATGATGGCGGAGGCAAGCCTGGAAGCAAAGGCAGTTGCAAAGAGAACAGCGAACGCCATCAGCACCCAACCGCTTTGCCGACCATACTGCAGCAATAATCCACCTAGGACAAAACCGACAAGCGTTGCTATTTGCGATGCACGGGTTCTTTTGGCAAAATAGTTTGCGCGCATCTGTTTGGGGATGATGCGCTCGATCCAACTGTTCCAGGCTGGACCAGACGCCAGCCCGGTTGCCCAGTAGAAGGATGCGATCAGCAATAGCACTGGACCAGATATGCTGCCGACGTAGGCCGCCCAGATCAGTGGCAAGAAAGCTAAGGCCTGTAAGCTTGCCGATAGGACGATCCACCACTTTTGCGAGAAGCCTCGCGACAAGGCCCATAGAGAAACGAGTTGCAGTAGCCCGCCTGCCATCAACAGCACGCTACCCACAATGCCTGCAGTGACTTGCCCAAGCCCAACGGCTAAGGCAAAGGCGGGCAAGAAGGTTTCGCCGACGCCAACCATTACGCCATAGAAGGCAGCGTCTGACGTACTGGCAGCCATGTTACGTCGAAGTTGAACTGAAGGAAGCAACATGACTTCGAGTGAGTGTTTCGCCTAAAGTGCCGTTGGTGTGGTTCAATGCGGATCGAACTGGGAGCAGACTTCCCGTTGAGAATAGGCTCGTTTTGAAACCGCCGAAAGACTGCCTTACGGAAAAAATCACGATCTTCAACGACTTGCGGCCTTAGGGGGCTTCAGGTCACAGTAAACCGACACTAAGTTTTAGAAGCCGCCGCACCTGATTTTTCCTATTTCGCCGGTAGGCCGCCAACCAGCGCAGCGCCGTTGAGGTAGGGTTGTTCCAGCGATCAGTGCGAATCGGTAGTGGGATTCTGCCTCAACGGCGCTGCGCCGGTTGCAGCCTACTGACTCAACTCGAAACATTGGTGCTTTCGAGCAAGAGATTGCGAATGCGTTGCAAAGCTGTGGATTCGGAGAAGACAAGCTGGAGCGCTGGAAGCTTATCCCACAAGAGGGAGTTCGCTACTTTCGGAATCGCATCGCGAGCTCAGTTAGTTCGCCCCGCCGAATGATTCCTAGGAAACGGTGAGGCTCCTCGGGAGACACGACTGCGAGTACATCGTCGTTGCAAGCCTTGAACTGTTCGATAGCTTTGACTAACGGATCGTTAGGGAAAAGCAGAATTTTGGCAGGACTTGTTAGATCTTCAGCGCGGATTAGCTGATCGTGGGAGGAATCAAAGAAAATATCGCTGAGGACGTCGTATCGGATGACACCTACGACGCGCTGCAGATCATCGACGACCACATAAGTGTTATCGTGGCTGCGACGAATATAGGCGATGACTTCGTCGAAGTCGGCAGTTTGATGGATACCGCTGATATTCCTCCGCAAAAGATCGTTTACTACCAAATCCCTGGGATCGGGCGAACCAACCGGTTTGAGTCCGATTGCTTCCCGAGCACGCATCCACATTTTGGCGGCTTGACTGGCTGCGGTCTCCGTGTTGTGTGTAATGGCTTGTGCCAATGGGACTTCGCCCGCCTTGAGCACGCTCCAGCGAATGCAGATTGGCCCAACTATTTCGAAGAAAACAACCGATCCCAGTATAATGGCTTGTAGTTGATCGCCCAGGCCGGGCCAGCGCTGTGCGGCTAACGTGGAAAGTGCAATTGCGGCACCCGCCTGCGAGATTAAGCTACTGCCCAGGTAGCGGCGAATGGTTGCAGGCTCGCCACGCAACTGCGCGGCCCAACGCGTGCCCATGATCTTGCCGGCACTTCGCGAAACAATGTATACGACTCCGAGCAAGCCTGCGCTGATGAAGGAAGACAGTTGCAATTCAGCGCCGTGTACGGCAAAGAACATCACGACCAATAGACCGGCAATTTTCTCTTGTTCGGCGAGCAGGATTGAAGTGGCCTCCGAGGTATTGACGAGCATTACGCCCGCAATCAAGAACGACATCATGTAGGGGAGATGCCAGGTTTCACACAGTCCGAGCATGAGAATGGCGACGGCCAGAACCATCACTAGCCAGCGTCTGGGGTTTAACAGCCCACTGACGTAGCTAATAAAAAGTCCACCTGCAATTCCCAGCAGGGTGGCGCCGCCAAGATCACAGAAGAGCGAATAGACTGGCTCCACGATGGGCGTGGACTGTTCGTTGGAGAAAAATTTCGCGGCTACAAAGAGGAGCTCGAACCCAACGATGGCAGCTATGTTGTTGAGCGCGACGAGTACACCTGCAAGTTCCGTGACTGGTCCTTCGGATTTCGATTCCTTCAGGACCAGGACCGTGGTTGCGGGGGCAGTGGCCAGGGCCAGGGCTCCGAGCAACACGCCGGTAGAGAAGCTACCGGAATAGAAGGTCACAAACAAAGTCACGAAAAAAAACGTCGTTGACAATTCGCCTATACTCAGCCAGAGGGCTCGCTGCAGCACTGGGCGCAGATGGGACAGTTGAAATCGACAACCGAGCTCCAGTAGTACCAGAGCCATGGCGAGCTTCGTAAATGGCTCGAGATCGTGGATATGTTGTTCATTGATGGCATGCAGTACGCTTGGACCTACCAACATTCCCGCCAACAAGTAGGCCGTCACTTTGGGAATGCGGACGAGATCTGCAAATATGCCGCCAACTAGAGACGCCAGCAGAAGTATGCCGAGCGAGACCGCAGAATGCAATTCGTTTGGCAGCGAGGTGGGCATGATGTTGGGGTCGTTTACTTGGCGTCTGCCATGGCCTCAAGCTGTGTCAGCGAGCGAGTTTGTTCCTTTGCGAGGTACTCGCGGCCAACCTTGACATTCACATGGTCCCAGGGAAGTTTGCCCATCATTTCGTATGGCTCGTGCAATTGTTTTTCAATGTTGATGTTGCAATCGTGGAGGGCTTGCCACCACCGTTGAGGATCGAGCATTTCTGTCCACCCGTCCATTCTTGCTCCACGTTGCCATGCGAGTTCTACTGCATCGCAGGTTCGCCGATCACCTCGGCTAAGCACTCCCTCTAGCAAGCTTGTTTCGATGTCGTGGCATTTAATATTGACGGAACGAAACGTTCGTTGTTGCCACAAGTGTTTATGCGCCCATTGAAAATATTCGCGACGCTGCATGCCGTTCCATTGGTATGGTGTGTGTGCTTTGGGAACAAAGTTGGAAACGCTGGCCGTGACCTTGGGAAAACGCCCTTTCACTTCCTTGCCGATTCTGGCAATGGTCTCTGCCATTTCAACGATACCATCGAGATCGACTGGGCGCTCTCCTGGAAGACCGCAGAGAAAATATAGCTTTACGGATTCATAATTATTCTTGAAGGCGGTGCGGCAACCTTCGAATAAATCTTCATTCTTGATTTTCTTACGGATCTGTTCGCGCATATCGTCGCGGGCAACCTCTGGGGCGAGCGTGAGCCCGCCGCGTCGACCATTGCCAACTAGATCGGCCAGAGTTCTTAGCTGCTCATTGACGCGCAAGCTCGGTACAGAAATATTGACACCCAAAGGATTGAAAATCGCTTTCATACGGGTGACGAGTTCTTCGAAGTGCGGATAGTAGCTGCTCGAAAGCGAGAGGATGCTAATTTCATTGAAGCCAGTGTTTTTGTAGCTTTCCAAAGCCGCATTGATGATGGTGTCGACCGAGCGTATTCGTAGCGGGCGCTTGATAACGGTGCTCTGGCAGAAGCGGCATTGCCAAGGACAACCTCGCATGATTTCGATGGCGATGCGATCGTGCACGCACTCGACATAGGGTACGACGGGCGACGTGGGCAAGGCGATCTCATCGAAGTCGCGTATGACACACGGTTCGATCGTCTCCGGGACGTCGCCGCGCGTGCGATGCAAGGCCACAATCCGGCCATCTTTGTATTCGGGTTGATAAAAGCGAGGGATATAAGCATATGGCAGCCGCTGGGCAATTTCAGCCAGCGCATCGTCGCGCTGCTTCTGGCCAGCAGCGCCACTCAGCCAACCGCCATTCTCGCGCGCCGCATTGCGCAGCTCGAGCCATAGATCGCATATCTCAGGTAGCGATGGCTCGCCGTCGCCTGTTACGAAACAGTCGATGAACTCGGCCATGGGTTCCGGATTCTGTGCGCAGGGGCCTCCGGCAATCACCAGTGGATCAGCCATCGTTCGTTGGCTGGTGCGCAACGGGATGCCGCCCAAATCCAGCATCGTTAATACGTTGGGAGAAGAGATTTCGTACTGTAGCGAAAAACCCACTACATCGAACTGGCTCAAGGGGGTAAAGGTCTCTAAGGAGTACAAGGGGATACCGTAGTTTCGCAGCTGTGCTTCCATGTCCGGCCAAGGGGTGAAACATCGCTCCGCCGCCCAATCGGCTCGGCGATTCATAAGCGAGTACAGTACCTGCAACCCGTGGTGACTCATTCCAATCGTGTAAGCGTCGGGGAAACACAAGCAAAGTTTGCCAGCTACGTCAGCGTGCGGTTTGATGATAATATTCCGCTCGCCTCCAACGTATTGGGCGGGCATACGCACTTTTGACAAAACATGTCGAACTAATTTCTCTTTAAGCGCAGTGTTTATCATCGTGTGGTTCAGTTCAAAGTGAGGAGCCCAGGCTGAATGCCTGTGCTAGTTTTCCATCGCTGACAATAGGATTGACAGACCAGTTTACCCGAAATCCTATTTTTCCGTGAGTTGAACTGAGCGAGATTTGTAGTGCCAATCTTCCCCCTGATGACGAAAAAAGGCGTCTCCTCATTGCTGAAGAGACGCCAGGGTGGGGAGATGCGGTATTCAGGATTGCGGTGAGGAAGTAAAGAGACTACCGCAGCTCTCCAAAAGTAAACTGGTCAATAAATTGTGTCTCCTTTTTTTAGATACTAGTTGAAGATGCTAGGATTCGCGCCTGCGGTCGCAGGTATGCTCTTGAGTGGTAGCTGTGCTTCGTAGTCCAAGGACAGTAAGAACCACTTGCTGGACGCATATTGACTGGATGAAACCGTGTCGATGTTGTTCTTGAGCAGCATTTTCATTCCATCAATCAGCGTAGCGAGCTCGCGCTGCGATGGGCTTCCATTACCACTGTTGTCTGGAGTTCGATTGGCAAACAGATCGTCGATTCGCTCGCGAAATGCCCTGTATTCGTCGGTGCGGAGGATATGAGGCCATACCAGTCTACCTGTCGATGCATCGTATTGTTCTGCCGTCAAGCGGTCTGGCAAAGCGGCCTCTGTGACGCGCAGCCATTCTTCTTTTGTTGGTGGCACGGGAGCATATTTCTCGCGATACTGTCGGTTGATTTCTTGATTCTCAAAGTACTTGCGGACATACAAGTTGTGATTTTCGATCGCGCGCCGCGCAGCCTCCTGTCGGTTGACTGCAGCCAGCGAGTTCAAATAGTTGGTTTGGCCAGCCGACTGAATGACAGCAGCACTACCTCTGAGATAGCCTTCTTCGAAAGTGCTCGAGTGCCGAACATAGCTCCAATTGCTGATCGGTGTCAGGGCAACATCGTGATTCTGAGCCAGTGCAGATGGCGAACTTGTCAATGGTGACAGCGAAAGTGCCAGCCCCAAAACCAGAGGTAGAAAACCTCGCCGCTGCGCACTGGTTGCCCGGACCTGGCCAGCACAGTGTTGTGTAGCCAGCGATTGGAAAGAATGAGCCTGGAATGCTTGAGAATAGGTGACAGATCGTTTCATTTCTTTTCTCCCCTAGTGTGACTCGCTCTGGGCGATGATAAGTTGATTGTGCGAATCCCGTGCCAAAAAAGCTTTAGCGTCGAGAACAACCATGCTTAGAGAAGCGACGAACGATTGCCAATGTTACAGCGAAAATTCTAAATTGCGGGGAGGATTCTAAGCCAGCAATCTTGGTTCCGAATCGAGACATTCTTCTCAGATTGAGACGCCGCAGTGATGCAAAATTGAACACTCCGCTTTGTCCAACTTAAAATTGGGGTTCAGTGCAGAGCAATTGTCCCAATTGCTTATGAAAACGATTGGGACAGTCGTTCTACAATAAAGCTACAAACCCTACAGTTAAATTGTGTTGAAGCGCTAGTGTCCGATTTGTTGTTGCAGCGCTGAGGCTGAGTAGATTTTGGGGAGTGCCTCAAGCACGGCGGCGATATGGACCGCCACGGCGCGACCCTGAAGCTCGCTGTGGTAAAAATCGGCGGTTAAACTCTGAATGTTGCCATCAAAAATGATTCCCACCATCTTGCCATCCCGATCGACCACGGGCGAACCCGAGTTGCCACCGATGATGTCCGCCGTGCACACGAAATTGAAGGGCGTAGCGGCGGAAATTTGGGATTGGGCCGCCTTCCAGCTTTCGGGCAACGTCCAGTCCTGTTGTTGCGCATGGGCTAGTTCGTGATCAAAAGCGCCAGCCATGGTGGTATGGGGAGCGATGCTTTGTCCATCCTCTTGGTAACCCTTGACTGTTCCGAATGCTAGTCGAAGCGTAAAGGTAGCGTCGGGATAGACGGATTCACCTTCAGCCTTAAATTTTGCATCGGCAATTTTGGCGTAGGCTTGCCGTTCTCGCTCGTCCAGTTCTTCGTTTAGTTTTCGTAGCTCGCGATATTCGGCTTCGAGCAAACGAGCCAATTGGATGAGAGCGTCTTGGCTGCCAGCGACGCCAGCGGCTCCAGCCTGAGACAGCGATTTTCGCGACTCGGCGGAGAAAAGTTGAGTACCGCTCACTAGCTCAGCGGCGCGCTCGCGCGGTCCCTTGCCCGCTAGGACTTTCTTCACTAATTCATCACTGCCGCCGCGAATCTCGACGAATCGCGCTAATTCGTCGGCCAATTGCAGTCGCTCCAAGTCATCGTAGAGAGGAGCGGGGGAAAAGAGGCTCTGCTCGAGCGACTGTCGGTTGGAATCCCGAAATTCTCGCAGTCTTTCTGCGCTGGGTTTCGTGTCTTCACTGCTCATGAGCACAATTTCCTCGGCAAAACTATAGATCGGACTGCGCAGGCTGCCCGTTCGGTCCTTTAGTAGCACGCGAGATTTTTGAACGTCGGCGATTGTGCGCCATGCTTCATCGCTGCCAGCGGCCTTAATCAGCGTGGGTTCAACTGCTCGTTTCTTGGCGATAAAATTGGGTTCTTGCAAACCCGCGAGCATGCCCGTGTAGGCTTTCCGAGAATTTTGGATACCGAATAGCTCATCCTGTCCGCGGCGCGCTTGCTCCGGTCCGCCAAGTCCATACTGTTGAAGCAGGATTTCTTTGCGGCGCAATAAATCCAGGGTACGTGGCATGCGATGGTCGCGCTGATACTCTAACGCGTCGGCCGTCAAGATCCTTTGCGTACGTCCGGGATTTCCACTGACGAAAACCAGATCATCGGCCTGAGCTCCGTTGGGATTGACCTGTAGAAAGTTGTCGATTTTTGCCGGCTTGCCATCTTCGTAAACGCGAAAGATCGTTACATCTAAGCAGTACCTGGGATATTCAAAATTATCCGCATCGCCACCGAAAAAAGCGATCTTGGCTTCGGGTGCCCATACTAAGCGCACATCGGTGAACTGTTTGTAGCGATAGAGGTGGTAGCGTCCGCCCCCATAAAGCGTCACAACATCGCTGCGCAAGCCGGTTTTGTCTTTGGATTCTTGCTCGATCTTTGCCATAGCGGCTTGTCGAGCCTTCGACGCGTCGGTGGCATTCAGATCGGGTGGTACGGCCAGGTTGATTCGTTCCGTTACATCCTCGATCGAAACTAGCTGATTGAGCTCCAAGTCCGGCGCTGCCAATTCATCTTCCGGCGACAATGCCAAATAACCTTGGCTCGCAATATCTCGATCGGGCGTGGACAGCTTGTACAAAGTCTCCGATGCAACGTGATGATTGGTTAGCACCAAACCGTTGCTCGATATGAAAGAAGCGGATCCACCCGAGTTGAATCGAACGCTGGAAAGCATCAGGTGCTTCGTCCAGTCTTCGCTCGCTTCAAAGTTGTGTTTTTGCTTGAGTTGCTCGGTTGGCAGGGCGTTGAACAGCCACATGCCTTCGTCGGCAAAGCAACTGGTACAGAATAAAGTCTGAGCGAACAAAGTGATCGCAATTTTTCGCACGTTAAATTCCCTTCAAATTGGATCTCAAGAAAGCTGCTTAGAGCGATGACGAATTACCCTGCTCGGCGCTATGACGAATAGCAGTAACACTGCCTAGAACGCAACCTGGCTCACAGTATAGTAGACTTCTGCAAATATTACCCGAAGTCAGTCTGTGCGTTCCAGGTCCAGTCAAAAGTCGGCCGAATTCTATTCGTCGATCAAGCTGCGCAGTTGGTCGCTCACAAACCTGCCCAACGATCGTGATGACCATCTGGGGAGCGAATGGTACTATTGGAGCCTAGTTAGGATCCACACGCTCCCTAGTTAGAAAATCCCTTGTCAGAGAATCCCTGCCATGAAGTTGCTGCAGCGTGCGTTTGAAAAAATACCACAAACTAACTCCGAAGATCCCCTAAGCGACGTGACGCAGCCGAATTCTCGGGTTGTTCGATCAGGTTTTGTAGTTCGTTTTGGTGGCTGGTTGTGCCTGGTTGTCGTGATTGCAGGAGGTTGCCCGGAGCGTACCAAGCCAAAGCCGCCAGTTGTCAAACAGCCTTCCTCTCCTCCAGTTGAGGCTGAGCCAGCGACGAATCCGCAGCTGATCGCAGCCAGAAGTTTGGCCCTCTTGGAAAATGGAGCTGAAGCGGACCATGATCAACGGCAGCTTATCGAGTCCCAGGCGGGTTTTGAGACACTGTCGAAAAAATTTCCTAACGACCCTTTCGGTCTTCAAAACTTGAGCGTGGTCCTTTTTTACCGGCTCAAACAAACCGATCGCGTGGCCGAGCGCGAAGCTTTTGAGTCGCTCAGCGCTCAATTGACTCAGGCGCTGGAACAACTTGAGACGCTAACGCCCGATGAGCCCACAGCCGATATCTTAGCAGCTCGACAGTACTTGCTGGCTGATAATGCGGTAGATGCACTTCAGCGATATCGAAGCGCCACGAAACGGCCGCGGGCAGGGTCCGATGCCTTTTATCAACTCTATCTACAAATCAACGCGGCCACAGCACGAGGGGCGGATGGTATGCAAAGCAATGCGGAGGCCAAGCTGGCGCTCAAAGCGGCTCTCGACAAATCTCCCGGTAATTTGGTTTTGGTAGTAGAGTGGCTCAAAATCCTCGCTCAGAATCAAGACAGACAACTGGTTGAAACCATCGCCCAGAGTCGCGACCTGTTCCTACCGCTGTCCGCGCGGGCAAACAGTGTGATCCCTAAGTTGCTCGAAACCGCCGCACAAGCAGCCGAAAATGAAGACTGGGCCGTAGCGATGCAGCAGACCAATTTTTTGCGCAATGTCTGTATTGCCGAAATCGCCTTTCAGCATTCGCTGAGCAGGCTCGAGCCACATGAACTCGAATTCGTGCGTCTGCAATTCAATCAGGAAACAGCCGAACAGATCGCTCAGGACTCAGCCATCCCCAAAAGGTCTCGGGACGTGACAGAGTTACAGTTTGTTGAGCGAGCAACTCTGACTGACAGTGTGTCGGCAGGCACTGCAATTGCTTCGGAAGATTTTGATCTCGATGGACGCGACGACCTCTGGTGCATCGCAGGAAACAAGCTGACCATTCGCAGTTTTACGCAATCCAAAGGGACTGAAGTCGTGTCCGAAATCGAATTGCCGTTTGCGGTGAGTGGAATTGCCGTGGCGGATTTTGATCGCGATTTTCAGCATCGTAAAGACGCCTTTCCGGCGTTGGCATCGCCTACGACCGCGCCCCCGAATACTGACAAACCCGCGGAGCCAGAGCCGAGTCTGACTGATAAGCAGATGATCGACAAGTACTTGGATACCGATCTAGATTTGGTTGTGTATGGAGCAGAGGGGCTGCGGTTTTACCGCAACGATAGCGAGCCAAAAAATGCAGGAAAGCGGATTTGGACTGAGATGAACCAAACTGGCATCGCGGAGTTGACCGATGTGCGAAGTGTTGCGGTAATTGATCTGGATCATGACGCAGATTTGGATGTGGTGATTTCAAGCGCTGCTGGTATCAGCCTGTGGTCCAATCGTGGCGACTGGACTTTTGCTGATTTCACAGGGTTTTCGCAACTTCCTTCGCCCCAGACGGAAGTGACCGATATCTTGGCACTGGATGCAGACCGCAACGTTTTAAACGACTTTCTGTTGGCCTCACCGGGGACAGACGATTCGTTGGTGCTGAAGAGCAATCTCCATGGTCGATACTTCTTGCAAGCTGATTCGTGGTCCGGTGTGGGGTTTGGCGGCCAACGCTGCTTAGAAGTCATCGATGCCAACTCGGACGCATGTTGGGATGTTGTGGCTTGCGGCGCGCAGGGCACATCTCTCATCCAAATGAAGTCGATGGGGGGACGAGCATGGATACCCGACACTCGTCGTCGGCTCTCCCAAGTGCCTATGCGGGATTTGCTGGTGGCGGACCTCGATAACGATGGATTCGATGATTGTTTGGCTTGGGGGGCTGAGGGGCTGCAGCTGTTTCGTCCCGATGCCTGGGGACAGTTGAATCCAGACGCGAAGAGTTTGAACTATGCGATCGATACCATGCACACGGTTGCTTTGGACGCTGACCAAGATGGTGATTTGGATCTCGTGTGTTTGGGTGGATCGGGGAAATTACAGCTACTGGAGAATGTGGGTGGCGATGCCAATCAGCATTTGGAGTTGGTGATTCGAGCCGACGAAGATGGGTTGCAGCGACCACGTGAGCGGACCAACATGCATGGCGTGGGTAGTCTGGTTGAGCTCAAGTCAGGTGCGAACTATCAGAGCCGCATAGTGCGTGGCACGCGAACACGATTCGGATTGGGGAAGAAGAGCGCGGCAGATGTACTCCGCATTGTATGGACCAATGGCATTCCGAATAACGTACTGGATGTGGGTGGCCGAGCCACCGTTTACGACCAACAAAACCTGGGTGGGTCCTGTCCGTATTTATATACCTGGAATGGGCAGCGATTCGAGTTTTGCACCGATTGTCTTTGGGCCGCTCCCATTGGGTTGCAATTTGCCCAAGGGCTGTCAGCACCCACACGCGACTGGGAGTATTTGAGGATTGATGGGAGTTTGCTACAGCCGATCGATGGAGCGTACGTCCTGCAGTTGACCGAAGAGTTGTGGGAGGCCGCCTATTTCGATGCAGTGGAATTGTTAGCCGTAGATCATCCTCCGGACATTGAAGTCTATACGAACGAGAAAGTCGGTCCCGCCGAGATAGCTGAATTCAAAGTGCATACCGTCAGCCCGCGGCAAGCGCCCAGGCGAGTAGTCGATCCCCAGGGGCGCGACCTAAGTCAGATCGTCGCGAAGCGCGACGGTCGCTTTACTAAAACTTGGGAGCAGGGCTTGAACCAGGGTTTGACCGAAGAACATTGGATCGAGATTGATTTTGGTGCTCAGGCGAATCCTCAGCATCTTCGACTGTTTCTGACCGGCTGGATGTTTCCCACCAGTACCTCGATCAACGTCTCGATGGCTGAAAACCCGCTCAAACCGCGTTCGAAACCACCCTCGATTTGGACGCCCAGTGCGCAGGGCGAGTGGACAGAGGTGATACCCTACGCGGGCTTCCCTGGCGGCAAAACCAAAACCATCGCCATAGATTTATCGGGATTGTTCCTGTGCGAGGATCATCGAGTCCGGTTGGTGTCCAACATGGAACTGTGTTGGGATGAAGTGTTCTTTTGCGATTCGCCGCCACTTTTGAATGGAGCGGAACAAGAGGTTCGCTTGACGTCGCAACCGTTGCAGACGGCGGACTTGCATTATCGCGGTTTCTCGCGACTCACCCCGCAGCCCCATAACGCACCGAAAAAGTTTGAGTATGACCAAACAGTTCTAGAATCCATTTGGCCTCCGATGCGAGGTGCCTTTACTCGTTACGGTGATGTCACAACATTGATTCGCGATGCAGATGACATGCAGGTTGTCTTGGGGGCAGGCGACGAGATGACCCTGCGTTTTCAAGCTACCGAGTTGCCGCTCCAAGAGGGTTGGGTCCGCGACTTTGTGCTGTACAACGTTGGCTGGGACAAGGATGCCGACCTCAATACGATCCAAGGGCAGAGCGTCGAGCCACTTCCGTTTCGCGATATGAAGCAATATCCGTATGCTCCATACCAGAGCTTTCCAGATACAGCGGCCCATCGTGAGTACCTGCGGTTGTACCAAACGCGTCAACAGTCCACGGGTCTGTTTTGGCATTGGGTTCGCGATTTTGGCTTGGCGCCGTGAAGGGGGGATTGCTGTCAGTGAACCTTGGGCAACCAGGGCGTGTAGTTCTGCGTGCACGCGGGCTATACTGAGAAAAACTCAGTACTTTGACAATGAAACGGTAGCATGCCAAATCGACTAGCACAGTCTTCAAGTCCCTATCTACGACAGCACAAAGACAATCCGGTGGACTGGTTTCCCTGGGGCGAGGAAGCGTTCCAGCTGGCTGAGAAAAAAGACCAGCCGATTTTTTTGTCGGTTGGCTATTCGGCTTGTCATTGGTGCCATGTGATGGAGCACGAGAGCTTTGAGAATCAAAAAATAGCCGACATTCTCAATAAGAACTTTGTGTCCATCAAAGTTGATCGCGAAGAACGTCCGGATGTCGATCAGATCTATATGCATGCAGTGCAAATGTTGACCGGCAGCGGTGGCTGGCCGATGAGCGTGTTCATGACGCACGATGGAAAGCCCTTTTACGGAGGCACCTACTGGCCGCCGGATAGTCGCTGGGGGCGTCCAGGGTTTGGCCAGGTGCTGATGGCGATCATCGATGCTTGGCAAAACAAACGCGCTCAAATTACCGATCAAGGCAAGCAGATTAGCGAGAACTTGGCCAAGTCGTGCTATGGACCAGCCGCGACAGCTACTGCGCTCGAACCGAGTTGGATTGCAGCCGCCGACAAATGGCTCGTGCAGCACCATGATCCGCAGCATGGTGGGTTTGGCGGGGCTCCGAAGTTCCCGCACGCCATGGATATCTCACTTTTGATTGAATTGTCCGCGCTGCAACCGAACGATACCCGTACCCAAGCCATCAAGCTGACACTCGACAAAATGGCCCGCGGCGGGATTTACGATCATTTGGGAGGAGGTTTTGCCAGGTACAGCGTCGATGAGCGGTGGTTGGTTCCGCACTTCGAAAAAATGCTCTACGACAACGCGCTGTTAGCCAGCGCCTATGCGGACGCGTATCGCCTCTGGAGAGTAGAAGAGTACGCGACTGTGGTCCGCGAAACGTTGGATTACGTTATCCGCGAAATGACAGATGCCACCGGGGCTTACTATTCGACCGAGGATGCCGACAGCGAAGGCGTGGAAGGAAAGTTCTATGTTTGGTCGATGCATGAAATCGAAGAAGTTTTAGGACTCCAACGCGGCGGCCAGTTTTGCGACTGCTACGATGTCACCGAGGCAGGCAACTTCGAAGACTTCAACATACTCAATTTGCCCAAGTCGATTTCTCAGTTCGCAAAACTAAAGCAACTTGACGAACAACTGCTGCGACAGGAGTTAAACGAAGATCGCAAGAAACTGGTTGAGCGCAGAGCGCTGCGGGTGCGACCCGGACTTGATGACAAAGTGCTGCTCAGTTGGAACGCGCTGATGATTACTGCGATGACGCGTGGTTATCGAGCGCTTGGCTACGAGCGATATCTCCAATCCGCGAAAAAAGCCGTTCAATTTGTTCACCAGCACATGCGCCGTGCAGATGGGCGCCTGTGGCATACTTGGCGGCACGGTGAGCCGAGCTTGGATGCGTATCTGGACGATTATGCCTACTTGATCGATGCGCTCACCGAGCTATTCCAGGTGTCTAGCCAAACGGAGACCTTGGCCATCGCAATCGAGCTGGCACAGCTAATGATTAAACATTTTAGCGATCCAGCCGGCGGATTTTACTTTACGGCCGATGATCACGAAAAGCTGATCGCGCGCAGCAAAGACCTGGCGGATAGTAGCGTACCCAGTGGCAACGCGATGGCGGCATCTGCCTTGCTGAATTTATCGCGATTAACCGGTCGCTCCGATTTTCGGGAAGTCGCAGAAGCTACGCTCATTGCCGCGTCTGGTGTTATGTCCAGCTCCCCACAGGCTGCAGGACAGTCGCTACGCGTTCTGTTGCGCGCGACGCAACCATCGCAAGAGTATGCCTTAATCGCTGGCGACGAACCGAGCGAGTTTAATGGGCTTCGGCGATCGCTGCTTTTCCATTTCGAGCCATGCGCGGTTACCGTGCCCGTATCGTCGGACACCGACTTGGAAACACTGGCAGCGGTTTGTCCTTTGGTGCAATCGCGCTCGGCCATCGATTCCCAAGTGACGCTGTTCGTCTGCCAGGATTTCACGTGCCAACAGCCGATTGTTGGAGCCGTCGACATCGCAGCCCACTTGCGCTCGCTTTCAAAGTTCTAGTCGGCCCGAAGCTTGCGCAGACAAGGTACCCACATTGGACAAGTTTTTTGAGGTCTACAGCAGATGAATGAGCCACCCATTGTAAAGATTACTTCCCCACCGATCGTCGCTGGGTCATCCAAATCCAAAATGAGCTTCATATTGGACAACCGGCTGGCCATGTTCGGCATGTTGTTTTGCGTGACGGGCTTCTTGGGAATTCCATTTCTATGGATGAGCCAACGTTTTTCGCATATGGAGAAGGTCGTGTGGTCGGTAGTGGTGACGGTGTACACGCTGATCTTACTGGGCCTGACTGCGGCCGTCTGTTGGTGGAGCTACAGTCAAATTAGCCACAGCTTAAACTACTAGCTCGGGCATCAAGCAACTGCATGCGTTCGTGCGATCGAATCGCGGATCGAGCGGATGCGATCAGCGAGAAGAGTCTTTCTTTGCCGTTGCCAAATCAAGGAAGACAATGTGCGATGGATTGCCAACAGGCGTGTAGTTGCCTGTAAAGTTCAGCATGCCCGACTGCTTATCAACTGCGAAGACAGTGACGTTGTCGGCGCGTTGATTGCAGCAATATAGGAATTTCGCCGCAGGGTCGAAACTAAAGCTGCGAGGATAGTTGCCTCTGGTCCACTCGTATTCCAAAAATTTTAGTTCACCGACCGCATCCACTGAAAAGATGCCAATACTATCGTGAAGTCGGTTGCCAGCGTAGACGAACTTTCCATCGGGCGAAACCAGAATCTCCGAGCAAAAATTGCTGCCAGCGTATTGGGGTGGCAGGCTGGAGACGGTTTGTCGCGCTGCCAAACGACCGGCTTGTTGGTCATAGTCGAATAGTACCACAGTCGAGCCTTCTTCTTGAATCGAGTAAAGCCATCGGCCATTGGGATGAAAGTGAAAATGGCGAGGGCCATCTCCCGCAGGCAGCGAAATGGAAGCAGGTTGATGGGCGTCAAGTCGGCCCGCTTGATCGTCGAATTTCCAAACAAATATCTTGTCGAGACCCAAGTCGACGTGCAGCACAAACCGGCCTGATCGATCGGCCTCAATCATGTGAGCATGAGTGCGATCGTGTCCGCTGATGGCAAAACTACCAACCGGAGCATTGGTAGCTCGTGTGGGTCCGATTTCCCCTGCCGTGTTCTGGGTGTCTGCCAGCTTGCCGAGTTGACCATCGGCATCAATGGGTAGCACCGATACAGAGCCACCA
>JBGSTP010000270.1:0-8622 GCA_041736515.1 Pirellulaceae bacterium | reverse complement strand
CAAGCGATTTGACCAATATCCCTGAAGTCGATATTTTCTTAGGTTTGTTCCAAATGAGGGCTAAAATTCGAGGGGCTGAGGATGTCGCTAGCTAAGTTTGAAAGGGAAGTTCTGGGGAATCGGGTAAGTAAGAACGACGAGCTTTGGTTCCCCAAGTGGCTCCGACGCTATGCGATGAGTTTTCCGGGAGGGATGGCAAAAGACGGGAAAGGGGGACACTGCACCCTGAGAGGCTGTTGGAAATGGCTGCGATAATGCTTGTCCCCGTTCTCGCCCGTCCTCGTTCGTGTCTGTCCTCGTTCGTGTCCCATGCCGGAACTCCGTTTGCCAGCGCTTGGCAAGATGGAAGCTTACCCCACTTCAAGTCTAGGAACTCGGCGCGGGGAACTCGGGGGACACACTGCCCCCTGAGGGGCTATCGTTCGTAAATGAAACGTGGACACTGCACCCTGTGGCAGGGAAGATGCGGTGTCCCCGTTCATACCGTTCGTGCTCAGCTCAAAAAAAACGCCTACTTGGGTAGTTCAGAGATCGCCAACGCGCTCGAGACAATGCGTTACGCCGATATCGTCAACCTAGAATATGGAACTGTCGTCGATGAAGTCGTTGAATCAACTCTTAACCAGCGTATCTTGATTGTTCTCTGGTAGATTCCAGTCGATCCGCGGGCTGCGCGGGTCAAGACCATTAATGAAATCTTCGATGTGTGTATACCCATCGCCATTGTTGTCGCCGCCAGCATCGCTGGCATCTGCTGGATTCAGGCCATGCATTTGTTCCCATGTGTCTGGCATTCCATCTCCATCGGTGTCGATGTACGGCTGGCCGGTATAGATGGGATAACCGCCGACTTCTGCCGGGTCGGTGATGTAGCCTTTCTCGACGCCTTCTGCCATCTCATCGATCCACTGCTGCGCGTACTTAACGGCAGCAGCCTTCTCTTTAGAAGCGGCCAGGATCTTTGCCGGCGATACCTTGCCGGTAAGGACCATGTTCGCTATCCGCTGATCAACTGCATCGCGAATTGGGAGTAGCGCGCCGGCTCGTTTTAACACGCTCTGGAACGCAGCATGCGCGTCCTCGATCGGAATGGCCGCATGTGAGAACGGTTCATCCACTCTAATCTTGGGCAGAACGGTTTCGACGGCCGCCTGCGAATCGGGCTGCACGCCACCGGCCCAATTATCGGCGCTCACTTTGGGATAGCCATCAACAAAATTTCCATTCACGTAGGCTTTGCCAAAATTGTCGAAGACAACTTTACTGCGCTCCGACTCGGGTTTGAGGATTCGATAAGCCACAGCACTTTGTGGCGTGCCAGGTCCGGGCTTGAAATAGTTGTTGATGATATTGAACAAGCTACGTTGATCTCCACCATCTACGGTGCGATGACGGTAGTTGTAAATGACGTTGTTAGCAAAAGTAAAATCACCGTACATGCCGACACTTGGGTTCCGACCAGTATTGCATGCCCAAAGGTTATGGTGAAAGGTGCTATTAAGGCCACCAATAGTCGAGCCAAATGCGTGGTGATAGGTGTTTAGTGCTTCCGAAAAAATGGAGTACTGAATAGTGATATTAACCGTCGGCAGTTTGAGATCCGGACCACCACCGGGCGGTGTGTACATGTGACGATACATGGACATGTTTTCGTCCAAGCCCCAGGACGCGGAAACATGATCAATCATAATATTGCCGATAGGGTTTCCGCCAAACGAATCGTTGCGTTCGCGCGCGTCGGTAGCGCCGCGGCGAAATCTCATGTGACGAATCACGATATCGTGCGATTCCAGTTCGACCGTATTACCGGCGATGCAGACACCGTCGCCTGGAGCGGTATTGCCAGCGATGGTGACATAGGGGGCTCGAATGCGGATGCGGTCTTTGAGTTGAATAACACCTGCGACGTTGAACAGAATAATTCGTGGACCACCCGACTCGCATGCTTCGCGAAAACTGCCTTGGCCGGAGTCATTGAGATTGTCCACGACAAAAATTCGCCCACCACGCCCACCGAAACTGAACATACCTCCACCGGTTGCTCCCGGAAAAGCCGGGATCTTGGCTTGTGGCAGATCCTCGGGCAGCGCAGCCGCGGGCAGGTACGGCTTGCCTCGCTGTGCCCAAGCCTCTATTTCGACACTCGCATTGGCAAAAGCTTCATCGGAGCGTCTATCAGCATCCTCGAGCATCTTCGTCGCGGAAGCAAACTGCTCCGATGACAATCGAGGGTAGCCCTGTGCCGAAGCAGTGTTACAACTGGCCGCGACTGAGAGCAGCGATAACCAAAAACCAATAACTGTCAGTATGGCACGGTTCATAATGTTAACTTCGCATCTGGAGATATTTTTAGTTGGACTCTGGAATTGAGTCTGACGAGTAAATTCGTTGATCGACCTGGCCAGCGTGTTTGTTTTTGGGAGATTATTGTTTGGATTGCGTTATAGAGGGGCTCTGCCCAAGCTCTGCCAAGTAATCTTCCAGGGCGGTGGGGTGAGCGCTGCTTGTTCGTACATTCTGGTCTGCTGACATCGGATTCAGGCCATGTAAGGCTTCCCAACTATCCGGCAAACCATCGTGATCCGTGTCGAGCGGCGGCTGGCCAGGCTCCAAATCGGGCCAGCCTCCAACGTCTGTCTGAGAGTCGATAATACCTGGGATTCCGGTGCGGCTGCCCTTAAAGTCAACTGATCGTTGGCGAACGTTGTCCACGACACGTTGATCGACGCTATCCATGCCTGGTCGATTTGCGCCTACATCGTTCAGCACGGAGTCCAGCAGTTCGAAGGTGTCATGCGTCGCGGTCTGTGCTTCACAGAACGGCTCGCGCAATCGGATTGCATCCGTTAGGGAGCGATCGACGACAACCGCATCGCGCCAGTTGTCCTCAGGACCAAACCGACCTTCCATGCGATTTCCGCTTACAAAATACTGCTGCGGATCGGTTGGCGAGCCGACGTCTGGTTTCAGAAGGTGAAAGACGCGAGAAGCAGGGCCGGGCAGGTACAAATTGTTGACTAAATTCAACGCCTTCACACCGCCGTCGTTTGTTCGATGTTCCCAGTTGTAGACAACGTTATTGCGAATATCGAGTCTTCCGGCGAAATGTCCACCACCATCGAGCCCGCCAGCTAAACTCCAGTTTCGACCGGCGCAGTGAGCCAGTAGGTTGTGATGGAAGCTACCAATGTTGCCTGAGATACTGCCAGCGAACGAATGTCCCTTGCCGGCTTGGTACTTGCGATGATTGGCGACATTCAGCGCCTCGGCAATTATGCAGCGCTGCAGTGTTATATTTCTGGCGCTGCGCGAACTGACGGCCTCGTCAATACTCCAACTAATTGAACAATGATCAAAAATCGAGTGATCTGTGCTGGCGAATCCAGTCCCATCCATTGTTTCGCCAGCCTCATCACCGACACGAATTCGAATGTACCGCATGATGACATCGTGTGTTCCGAAGCATCCGAATGTGTAGCCACGCACGCATATGCCGTCGCCGGGAGCAGTCTGTCCCGCGATGGTCACATAAGGATTGCGAATGAGCAATTTGCTTTTAAGCTGTATGGTTCCACCGGTGCGAAAAACGATTGTCCGCGGCCCCTCGGCTTCGATAGCCGCGCGCAGTGAGCCAGGACCAGCGTCCAGCAGATTGGTTACCTCAAGCACGCGTCCTCCTCGGCCTCCAATCGCAAAGCGTCCATAGCCTTCCGCGCCGGGAAACGCTAACTCTCGAATTTTGAATCGCCGCGTAGTCCCTTTCGTGATTGCTCCATCCGACTGTTCGCAGTCGACGCGCCAAAAATAGTCAATCGTGCAATCGTCTGCAGCTACATCAGCATGGAGTTTTTGCATAACTCCACTGAAGCTGGGATCAACTCGGCTTGCCGTGGCAACTGTGTCACGGTCGGTGCCAAAATATAAGTGGTATTGAATACCCTTCCCATTGTTTAACGGGTTAACCATCGTCCGTGGCGCCTGCCAATTAAGTTTCGGGTTGACAGGCACGTGTTCGTCGCCAGCTACCGGCCAATGCTTGATCGCTTGGAATGCAGGGTTCGGCAGGTCCCAGGCTAGCCCATTCAGTACTACGGACTGGTTTGGATCAGTCGGTAGCAATTTCATGACAAACACATCCTCACGCGACTCAATCGTGAATTCGGCATAATGCGTTCTACTGTCATCGTCATGGGAAACGCGTTGCGAGGGCGATACGCTCGACTTCTGCAACTGTGAGTCGCTGCCCGAAGATCGCACCAACGTCTGGACTTCAATTTGCCCGAGCTCGCTCCCTCCATCCCATCGATTGTGCCAGCTTGCAAGACTGTGTTTGCCTGGTGAAAAGCCTTGGAGAGTAATTTCGAGGCCATCGCCATTGGACTTGGTGCTGATACCATCAGAGCACAGGGTTGCACCAGAGTCGTAGCCAGCCTTCCACCATCCAAATTGGAACTCCGCATCTGAATTGCCAACAGCGTTTATAGTAACCTGGATGCCTTCTATGGTTTGCTGAACTGTACTACCGCTCGCGATCGGCCAATTTGTCAGTATCGGCGTGCGCACGTCGCTGCGACCATTATCAGGATTGAAGTCGATCCAATTGGATCTTGAGCGATTCTCTTCGGGACGGTTAAGTGATTGCGCTGGTGCGCTGTGTGTCGGAAAAAAACTTAGGCAAATGGTCAGGGCAAGCCCAAGAGTGGAACAGGTCACGCGTTGGCTTGAATTCATTGTTGCACCTTTAGCCAAACGGACATTTCGGAGTGTCCGCGATTTCCCCATGCGTAGTACGGAATCAATGTTGCGGCGACAGAGCGAGCTTGGGGTGGTTCGTATTCACGATACAGAGCAGTTGACTCGGAAGTAGTGCTTTCTGCGGTAATGGCAAGTTCGCCGAAAAGGATGGGCACGCCCTGCAATGGGCCTTGGCCGACTTGCGTTTCCCATTGGCTTTTGGCTGGGACAGCAACCGTCAGGACGCTCGCCTTAGGTGGCAAATCCACCGATTCAACGCAGTACACCAACGGGCCACGCTGCACTGCAACCTGCCCCCTACATTCTTCGACCAGCGGATGTGCGGCTATCAATTTGGTGGGCATCTCC
Organism: Pirellulaceae bacterium; assembly: GCA_041736515.1. Taxonomy (GTDB): domain Bacteria; phylum Planctomycetota; class Planctomycetia; order Pirellulales; family Pirellulaceae; genus Aureliella. The sequence continues at coordinate 3,519 of JBGSTP010000270.1, read as the reverse complement.
ATCTGCAATTCGATGCGATCGCCAACCATCCAAGTGCGTGTGAGCGGGAGAAATGAGGAAGGCTCCATAGCGATTGCTTGCACTGCACCGTTGATGGACAACCTGGCACGCTGACACCACCCGGGAATTCTCAGAATAAAAGTATAGGGCCGCTCAGGAGCTGCGTTTACTTCCAGGACAACCTGTCCGCTAACAGGGTAATCGGCGGACTGAGTCAAGGACACAGACGTGCCATCTGGTAGCTTTGTGTTTAAGCGGTTTGATCCATAGAGTAGAACATAGGTAGCGTCTGAGTTTGCTGAGTAGGCATACCGGCCGATGCCAGCGATGGTTCTCGCAACGTTAGGGGGACAACAGTAGCAGCTTATCCATGCCTGCCGCTCGCGCGACCAGCGCAGTTCGACTGGCATCGAATCAAGTTGGCGTAGTGTGTTAGTGTAAAAGAATTTCTTGCCGTCTAAGCTCACGCCAGCCAGGACAGCGTTATAAAGCGATGTTTCTAAAGCATCGATGTATTTGGCGTCTTGAGACAACCGCCACATACGATAATTCCACAGCAAGTTTCCGATGGCCGCGCAAGTCTCATTATGTGCGGTCGCGTTGGGAAGCTGGTAGTTTCGACCATAGGCTTGATGAATACGAGTTATGGATTTTTGTTGCTCAGAGCCATCCGGCGACGCGCCGTCAAAAAGTGCTCCGCAACCTCCGGTGATATAAATTTTTCGCTGCTGGAGACTTTCCCAACAGCTTTCCAATGTTGCGGTAATCGCTGGATCAGCGCTCTCCAATACCAAATCCGCTGCTCCGGCGTATAGATAATTAGCGCGAACGGCATGTCCCACAATTTCACGCTGCTCAGAGAATGGCAAGCGGTCCTGATTATCATCACCGCCCTGTACCAAATCGCGCATTGCCAACCAGCGTTGGCATAGCTGCAAGTAGCGAGGTTCTTTGGTTGTCCGGTATAAATCCAACGCCCCCATGTAATGCGCAGGGCAGATCGCATGTCGAGCAAGCTCCGCGTTGGGGCGAGAAAACTCTCGGTCTAAGAAATCAGTCGCTTTGATAGCGATATCAAGAAGGCTGCGATCGCGAGTGACCTCAAAGTGTACACAAGCCGCGGTCATCAGGTGACCGACGTTGTACATTTCAAAGTTAATTGGATCGCCGAACGGACGAGCATCGTTTTCGCCATGCCGTTGAGCAATAAGCACCGGCGTGTGCAAGTAGCCATCGCTGCGCTGTGCTTTTCCAATTACTTCGATGACTGCATCTAGCGTATCGCGTAACTGTGGATCTTTTGTTTGCGCCAGCATAGCTGCCATGGCTTCTATCCATTTATAGGTATCGCCATCGTTCCAGGCGGGACCACGATGACGCCCAGCGCTTAATCCGGCGGCGACACGGAAGTTCTCGATGAAGTGAGACCGATCGGTGCCGTGCATCAATTGGGACATGCTTGGTAGCGTTCCGAGGCGACAGGCGTCCAGCCGCTGCCCCCAAAACGAGCCCTCGTTCCATTGCACGTCCGCCACGGGAAGTACGCTTGGCACCGCTGTGCTCAGAACAGTCGGCGGCGCAGCGGGTAACGCGATGGGCGAAGTGCTGAGCATCGTGCAAATGAGCAACCTTAGAAGAATTGGAACGGCTCGACGTTTTTGCGCATGCATTTTTGGATTAGTGCTCAATCGAATGTGGGAAGTTGCGTATAATCGTCCCGACGCACTGCCTAGTTAGGGAGTGCCCAAAGCCACTGAGATCTCAGAGTAACGCATTTCGCCCCAAGTTTCTACTCCCTTCCTCCAAATGGTCTTTAATAGATGTCTTCATCTGTTCCTGACAGCGTTCCGAATCCCAAAGCCCCCGTGGCCCGCGAACTATTCAAGAACCGAGCTTACGAGGAACTACGGTCGCGATTTTCGGCCTGCCAGTATGTGCCTGGCACCTTTTTATCTGAGCGACAATTGGCTGCCGAGCTAGGGATGAGCAAAACTCCAGTTAAGGCGGCGCTTGAGCGGCTGGAGATGGAGGGCTTCATCACAGTTTCACCACAATCGGGAATCGTTGTCCGCGAACTGGCTGACAAAGAGATTGCTGATATCTACGAAATCCGTATAGCGTTAGAAGTATATGTCGTAAAAACAATTGCTAGCCGCATTACCGAACCGCAAGTACAGCAGTGGGGAGAGACGTTGGCAGCAATGGAGGCTATCGCAAGTCAGGCGGAATCGAATCGCCAACAAGTAGTAAAGCTCGACGAGGAGTTTCATACCTTGCCGCTAAAATTTCTGGGGAATACTCAGATTCTTCAAACGATGGAGCAATTGTCAGTGAAGAACAAGATGGTCATTAATGGAGTCTTCTCTGCCTTGCCCGATCGAGCCCAACAGAGCTTGAAAGAACACCGCGAAATCGTTGAAGCGGTCAAGTCGGGCGATGGGCTGCGGGCAGGTGAGCTAATGGAGGCCCATATCCGCGTGGGTCACGATATTCTCTGCAAAGCGCGGAGTAAAACCAAGTAAATGCCGTTAAGCGATTGCGATTTTCTGGGTGCAATCGCTCCCAAGCTGGAGCAAGTCTACAACGGGCTCGCACTGTTCAGCCGAATTAGCTGCCCTTAAACAGCAATATTGCCCGAATACGAGTTGCAAACACTCTGAGATCTCAGTAAACTTAGGGAATGCGATGGCGTTTCTATTCCAGAGGTCGATTTCTAGCTATGTTGCAACTCGGGCTAATCGTCCTGATTGTTTTTCTTGGGTTTGACACAGCCCGCAGTGCCGAAACGCCGCACTCAGTTGTTTCCGTCACTGGCGATCGGCTCAGTTATTACGAGTCCGAAAATGGCGATCGGCTTCCAGACTTTTCCTATTGTGGCTATGGTCAGGGCGCCGAGAAACTGCCTGATGTCGCAGGCCGAGTCCACTTGGACCCAAGCGGTGCAGATGATACTGGGCAGATACAAGCGGCCATCGATTATGTCGCTAGTTTGAGCGCCGACGAAAATGGTTGGCGAGGAGCCGTCGAGCTTCGTTCTGGACAGTTTCAGGTTGCCGGATCGATCAAAATTTCTGGCTCAGGTATCGTACTGCGTGGTGCCGGTATCGATGCGACTACTATTCTCGCAACTGGTAAATCGCGACGGACGTTAGTTCAGCTTGGTCAAGCTAGAGCGATCGCCAACGAGAAAAATCAATCGAACGCGGCCGATGAGGCTCTGGATTTTTGCAAGATTGTCGCTCACGTACCGGTCGGCTCGCGCACTTTGTCTGTAGATCGAGCTACAGGGTTGCGGGAAGGCCAGCGAGTACTCATCCGGTATGCAGCTACTGCGGAGTGGATCGCGGCGTTAGGCATGAACTCTTTTCCATCGGACGATGGCCGTGGTTCCTGGCTAGATTGGAAACCGGGGACAATCACGCAAACTTGGGAACGCAAGATTTTGTCGATCGAGGGCAATTCCCTTCAGCTCGACGTTCCATTTACCGCATCGATCAATCCCGCGTTGACGACCGCAAC
>JBGSTP010000207.1:0-9488 GCA_041736515.1 Pirellulaceae bacterium | reverse complement strand
ACCATTGCTCGGAGCAAAGATGTTGTGCGTGCTCATCATCAATGTATGAGCCTCTACTTGAGCCTCGATCGACAATGGCAAGTGGACGGCCATCTGGTCACCATCAAAGTCCGCGTTGAACCCTTTGCAGACCAGAGGATGCAAGTGGATCGCATTTCCCTCAACTAGAATCGGTTCAAACGCCTGGATGCCCATGCGGTGCAGCGTGGGTGCACGGTTGAGCAATACTGGGTGATTGCGAATCACTTGCTCGAGGATATCCCACACCTCTTCATCTTTGCGTTCGAGCATTTTTTTGGCGGACTTAATCGTATCGGCGTGCCCAAGGTCCTTGAGCTTGCGAATAATAAACGGTTGATACAATTCCAGCGCAATTTTCTTGGGAAGTCCGCATTGGTGCAGGCGCAGGCGCGGCCCAACCACAATCACGCTCCGCGCCGAATAATCCACGCGTTTACCGAGCAAGTTTTCACGAAAACGCCCCTGTTTGCCTTTGATCATGTCGGTCAAAGACTTGAGCGGGCGATTGCTGCTACCCAAAACTGGACGCTTGCATCGATTGTTATCGAATAGTGCGTCGACCGATTGCTGTAGCATTCGCTTCTCATTGCGAATGATGACCTCAGGCGCATTTAGATCGACCAGCTTGCGCAGGCGATTGTTTCTATTGATGATACGGCGATAGAGATCGTTCAAATCGCTGGTTGCAAAATTGCCGCTATCGAGCAAGACGAGTGGACGCAAGTCTGGCGGAATGACGGGAATCACATCCAGTACCATCCATTCGGGACGGTTATCGCTATCGCGAATGGACTCGACCAGCTTCAACCGCGTGCTCAAATCCTTCTTCTTTTGCTTGCTGTTCGTCTCCGACAATTCCTTGCGGAGTTCTTCGCCGAGAGTGGATAAATCGAGACTGGTGAGCAACGTGCGAATCGCCTCCGCTCCCATGCCAGCTTCAAAAGCGCCTTCTCCATACTGCGTACGTGCGTCGCGGTACTCGGCTTCGCTCAGCAACTGCAGCGACTGCAATTGAGTGTCCTTGGGATCGATCACCACATAGTCTTGGAAATAAATCACTTTTTCCAGGCTAGACGTTTTCATGCCCAATAGCGCACCCAATCGACTGGGCATCGCCTTGAAAAACCAAATGTGAACAATCGGAGCGGCTAGCTCGATATGTCCCATGCGCTTACGGCGTACGCGCGAGTGAGTCACCTTCACACCGCAACGGTCGCAGATCATGCCCTTGTATTTCATGCCGCGATACTTACCGCACGCGCACTCCCAGTCCTTCTCTGGTCCGAAAATTCGCTCGCAGAAAAGTCCGTCCTTTTCGGGGCGGTAGGTACGGTAATTGATTGTCTCCGGCTTTTTCACTTCGCCAAACGACCAACTGCGAATGTCCTGAGGACGCGCCAAACTGATCTTGACGCTAGTAAAGTCATTAACGCGATCGTAACTGGTTTCGGCTGTCGACATAGTCCGCGGCTCCTTAGGATCTCGGGAATCGTTAGCTTGGCTAAGCAAGCGTGGCGAATTTCCCAACCGGAATGTTTTGATTCAGTATAAAAATTGTCTAAACAACTCAGCCGTTCGGTAGAGTTATTTTGCAAGTTGTTGTCGGGTGTCAGCGGGAGCCAATGCAACGCTTCGCGGGAGGTCTGAGGCGGCTCCCAAATTCCCTCAGTTCCAACCGGCATCCAGGTCCTAGACTCTGCCAGAGCCCAGATGCGGCTGTTGTTGCGACGCAGCACTACAGTTTGCGTTTCTCCAAACGCATATTGAGCCCAAGACCTCGAATCTCGTTGGTCAAAACGTCGAAGCTCGCTGGCGTACCAGCTTCCAACGTATTCTCGCCCTTAACCATCGACTCATAGATCTTCGTGCGGCCTTCGACATCGTCGCTCTTGACCGTGAGTAGTTCCTGCAGGATGTAAGCAGCACCGTAGGCTTCCAAGGCCCACACTTCCATTTCTCCGAATCGCTGACCACCGAAGCGGGCTTTGCCACCGAGCGGTTGCTGCGTGATGAGCGAGTACGGACCAGTGCTGCGCGCATGAACTTTGTCATCGACCAAGTGGTGGAGCTTGAGCATATAGATGTAGCCCACGGTAGTTTCCTGAGCCATGGGTTGCCCGGTGCGGCCATCGATCAAACGAATCTTTCCGTGGCGTGGCAGGCCAGCTTCCTCCAGGCAGTTGTTGATATCGCCTTCCGAAGCTCCATCGAAGACCGGGGTAATCGCTTGGAACCCAAGCTTGGCACCAGCCCAACCCAAGTGTGTTTCCAAGATCTGACCCACGTTCATACGACTAGGAACCCCCAGCGGATTAAGCAGGATTTGCAAGGGAGTGCCATCGGGCAAGTGAGGCATGTCGGCGATCGGCAAGACCTTGGAAATAACCCCCTTGTTCCCGTGCCGACCAGCCATCTTGTCACCCACGCTGATCGTGCGCTTGGTGGCAATGTATACCTTGACCATCTGCAACACGCCGCTCCGCAGCTCGTCGCCACGCTTCATGCTGTTGAGCTTGCGATCGCGACTGTCGATGGCTTCTTCCACGTTCGGCCAGTAAGCCTTGAAAACTTTTCTGAGCTCGGCGTGATGCTTTTCGTCCAGTTTATTGAGCAGACGCGACAAGTTGAATGTTTGCGCGTTCTCAGCCACAAACTTGGGATCTTGCGCGCCACCCAAGGGCGTACCATCATCGTCCGTCAGTTTCGTGCCGATGACCGCTTCAATCTGCTCGACAAACGTGGTAAACACCGAAGAAATTTCAGCATTCCCCGCGCTCTCGATCTCCTTCAAGTCCTTCTCGAAAATCTTTCGCTCGTCGTCCGAGAGACTCATCCGACGACTGAATTTTTGCGTATCGATGACGATACCTTCAATGCCCGAGGGCACCTCCAGCGAATCGTTCTTTACGTCTTCGCCGGCGCGACCGAAAATGGCATGCAAGAGTTTCTCTTCTGGCGTCAATTCCGTCTTGCTCTTGGGCGACACCTTGCCGACTAGAATGTCGCCGGGCCGTACGAATGTTCCGACTTGCACAATTCCATTCTCGTCTAGATTGCGCAAAGCCTTCTCGGACACGTTGGGAATATCGCGAGTGAACTCCTCGCGACCAAGCTTGGTTTCGCGAATTTCCACATCGAAATCTTCGATGTGTATGGAAGTATATGTGTCGGCGCGGACCAGCTCCTCGCTAATGATGATCGCGTCTTCGTAGTTGTATCCATCGAACGACATAAAGCCGACTAGCACATTGCGACCTAAAGCCAATTCCCCTAGATACGTGGCCGCACCGTCGGCAATAATCTGACCCTTCTCGACTTTGTCGCCCAGGTTGACGATGGGCTTTTGATTCAAGCAGGTGCGCTCGTTCAAGCCACGGTACTTCTGCAACGGGTAGATGTCGGGACCAACTTCGATCTTGGTACAGTCGACCGCGGTCACCTTTCCAGCCCGTTTGGCGCGGATCACCATCGCGCTATTGGCGGCGACTTCGCGTTCCATCCCGGTACCCACAATCGGTGGCTCGGCTACCAACAGTGGCACCGCTTGCCGCTGCATGTTCGAGCCCATCAAGGCGCGGTTCGCGTCATCATGCTCCAAGAACGGAATCAAACCAGCCGAAACTCCCACCATTTGACTTGGGGCGATGTCCATGTACTGCACTTCGGTCGGCAGTACAATTTGGAAGTCAGCGCGGTAGCGAGCGATCAGATTGGGGCCAGCCACCAACTCGCCATCCTTGACCTCCGTATCGGCCGGGCAAATATAAGCGTCCGCTTCCTGATCCGCACGCAGCCACAGCACCTCGTCGGAAAGCTTGCCGTTCTTGATGGTGCGGTAGGGCGTCACCAAGAAACCGTATTCGTCGATTCCGGCATAGATCGCTAGCGAACTGATCAAACCAATGTTCGTGCCTTCCGGCGTTTCAATCGGGCAAATTCGACCGTAGTGCGAAATATGCACGTCGCGGACTTCAAAGCCCGCACGCTTTCGGTTCAAACCTCCTGGCCCTAGCGCCGACAATCGACGCTCGTGCGTCAACTGACTCAACGGGTTGGTCTGGTCAACCACTTGCGAAAGCTCGCCGCGGCCGAAGAAATACTCGATAGCCGCGCTGATACTCTTGGGATTTACCAGGCTCCGCGGCGACATCTCATCGACCTCCTTCAAGCTCATGCGCTCTTGCACCGTACGACGCAGCTTGAGAAACCCCTTGCGCAGCTCCTCGCTGGCCAATTCATCAATCGTCCGCAAGCGGCGATTACCCAAGTGATCGATGTCATCGAACTGCGCTGGCGACTCGGGATCATGCAAATCGATCATATACTTGATCGATGCAATTAAGTCCTCGGCTCGCAAAGTCATTACATCTTCGGACACATCCAAATTGAGCTTGCGATTCAAACGGAATCGCCCTACGCGCCCGAGTCGATAGCGATTTACATCAAAGAACTTTTCGAAGAATAGAGTCCGAGCCTTCTCCAACTGCGGTGGATTGCCCGGTCGCAGCCGCTGGTAGATTCGCAATAACGCCTCTTCATGGCTGCTGGTATTATCCTCAGCCAATGCATTCAGAATAAACGGCGAGCGCGGAGCATCCATCGTCTCCACTTTGGCCAACCCGCAGGTGCAGATGGTCTCAGCGATATTCTTGGTGATCTTCTGGCCAGCCTCGATAATGATTTCACCGGCACGCTCCGAATCGCTCGGATAAACGATGTCATCGACGGCCACCTTACCCTCGATCTTACCCACGCTGCGTCCATCGACAATCTTCTCAACCCGCGTCTCGTAGAACGCCTGCAGCAACTGACTATCGGACCCCATGTCCGCACTCATAGCCCGCAGCAAAGTCATCACTGAAAACTTACCACTCTGATCGATACGAACGCTCAAACTGTCCTTCTTGGTGACATTGATCTCAATCCAACTCCCACGCTCGGGAATTACGCGGCAACTCGGCAGCTTGCGATCCGTGGTAGTCTCGATTTCCTCTACGAAATCCACGCCAGGACTGCGGTGCAATTGACTGACCACCACACGCTCAGCACCATTGATAATGAACTCACCACCTCCGAGCATAATGGGAATATCGCCCAGATAGACCTCTTCCTCGATGGGCTGTTCGCGATTGAGACGCAACCAAACCTTCATGGGCTTGCCGTAGGTCAGCCTCAATTGTCGACATTCGTCGGGCGTGTAACGCGGCTTGCCGAGTTCGTAGCGCAAGAACTCAAGCGAAACAGTCTTGTCGTAACTCTCCACTGGAAATATCTCGCGGAACACCGACTCGAGTCCGATGTCCTTTCGCTTCTCCGAAGGAATATCCTCCTGCAGGAAAAGCTCATAGCTCTTGGTCTGCAGCTCGGTTAATCCTGGGATCTCGAGCGTATCGAGACCAGAACCAAATTTTCGAACACTGGTTGGCTGTAGTCGTCGTTGCGAAGAAGTGGCCATTGACGAAACGTACTCCTGAAGGATCCGTGATGTAGAAAGGGGGCTCGACCCTCAAAAATCCGCGCGAAGGTTCTACGCAGAAACTTCACATACTGCGCAGTTAAAGGTCCACATCCTGACACATTCTGCGCCGGAGAAAGATAATTGGCTGAGGTTGAAAGCGAGCTGGCCGACATGCAAACCGACAATATATCCGACATTTCCCCAACTGGCAAACCCGGTTGCTGCTATGGTTTACGAGAATTTTGCCAAGTTTCACAGTTTTTTTACTACCGAGACCCCCAATCAGGCACGAATTTTGCCAATGCGGATCCAGCACCCCTCCTTTCGTCGTGTGTTCCCCCTCGGCACGCCCTGCGAAGGACACGCGTGCGACCCGCTAACGGGATTCATGCCGCCGATTCTCGAATAGCTCCCAAAATCGTTGACAGAACCGGGCGACAGCAGTCAAGATGTTGGTGTAGAATCCTCGTCTCTTCGTCAACCCACGGCAGCTATCCGGTTGCCGAGCGATCGGTTCGTCGATGCCGCAAGGCAAGCGCGACGGCAAATCTGTTCGCGGTAAAAGTAAATTGCCTGGCGATGATCCACTGCAAATTTTCGCTACCGACAAATATTCTGCGGAACATCTTTTCCGAGGGAGATTGCTAAAATGAACCAGCCGATGCGCGACTTTACGGATCTACTACTTCGCCGAGGCGTGGTCAGTCTGGACCAGCTCTCTGAGGCCACCACGCTAGCCCGGGACTCCGATATGGCAATCGGCGATGCGCTGATCCAGTTGGGTTACGCCGAGCCCGATGCGGTCTATCGCGCCCTGGCTGAGTTCCACAAACTCGATTATGTAGACCTGTCCTCCGAACGCATCCCGGACGAAGTCATCCAACTCGTCCCCGAATCCGTAGCGCGCGAAAACAGTATCATCCCCTTCAAAGACGAAGACGACGCGCTGCACGTGCTGGTGAGCGACCCGTTCGACCTGGAAACTATCGAAAAGCTGCGGTTTATCCTCAATCGCAAAGTCGAAACGGCACTTGCCCCCCGCAGTTCGATCCAAGAGGCCATCAATCGCTACTACGGACAGGTGGAAGGCGAATCAGCTGACTCAATCCTGCAAGAATTTACCGACACGCAAATCGACTTTACTGAAACGGCTGAGGAGGGGGATGGTGACTCTCATGAGGGGGTGGACGAATCGAGCGCCCCCGTCGTGCGGCTGGTAGGCATGATGATCCAGGAAGCCGTGCAATTGCGTGCCTCGGACATCCATGTCGAGCCCTTCGAAGACCGGGTTCGCATTCGCTACCGCATCGACGGCATCCTGGTCGAGCGAGATAGCCCCCCACGACGGCTACTGGGAGCGATTCTTTCTCGCATCAAAATCCTAGCCAAGATGGACATCGCAGAGCGGCGGCGACCCCAAGACGGACGAATCAAAGTTACAGTCGGCGAAAAGGAACTCGACCTGCGCGTGAGTATCATCCCTACCAACCACGGCCAGTCGGCGGTCATGCGACTGCTCGACAAAGACAATATTAAGGTGGGCATCCGCCAGCTCGGACTTGGTGAACGCGACTTCAAGATCTTTACCAATACTATTAAACGCCCCAACGGCATCATGCTCGTGACCGGTCCCACGGGTTCCGGAAAAACAACAACACTCTACGCGGCGCTCAACGCCATGAATCGCCCGGACCGCAAGATCATTACCGCCGAAGACCCCGTCGAATACTACCTGCCTGGGATTAACCAGGTCGAAGTCAAGCATAATATCGGACTCGACTTTGCGCGCATCATCCGCTCGATGCTGCGACAGGCCCCCAATATCATCCTGGTGGGCGAGATGCGCGATACCGAGACGGCGTCGATGGGAATCCAAGCATCTTTGACTGGACACTTAGTTTTTAGTACACTACACACGAACGATGCGCCCAGCGCCGTTACTCGTATGGTCGACATGGGCGTACCCGGCTATCTGGTGGCAAGCTCCGTGGTGGCAGTGCTCGGGCAGCGTTTGGTGCGGACGATTTGCAAGCGTTGCAAGACACAGATAAAGCTGAGCGAGGCTGCGCTGCAGGAGGCAGGAATCCCCCCCGAAGTTGCTGCCGTGGCGACCTTTGCAAAGGGCAAGGGCTGTGGTTACTGCCAAAAGAAAGGCTACCGTGGGCGGATGGGGATTTACGAACTGATGGTGGTCTCTAGCCGGATTCGAGAAATGATGTTCCAGGGAAAATCGACGATTGAGATCGCTGAGCAGGCGATCAAAGAAGGTATGACCACGCTGTACTGTGATGGCATTCGCAAAGTGTTGACAGGCCATACGACGATGGAAGAGGTCTTTCGCGTCGCCAAGACTACCGAGCAGGACCAAATCGCCCTGCCGGTCGTCTTCAAGGAGTTCCTCGACAAGCACGCCCAAGCCACTTAGGTGCTAAGCAATCTGTCGAGAATGCAAACGCGCAACCGACGAGATAGCCAGAAGGGCTGTCTCGGCTTGGTTGGGTGGGCTCATAAATTGGACACGAGTGCCGCAATAGGAATACAATCGCTAGCAGAACGCCGCGAAATCGGGCTAATGGTACTGATTTTCCCTATTCATTGATTTACTTTTCGCATCTCCATTCATACTAGAGTCATCCGTCGGACGCCATTTTGCTCCTGGTAAATTCGTCAGTCTCCTAAACACACATTTATTGGATAGACGTACTGAACAGAGGGTGTTCCCGATTTTTGTTCAGTTCGGCAAAGAGCAATGAACAGATACGTCGCGCGGATTCGACATAATGAAACCGAGGTTTTGGGTCGCGACAATACCTCAGAACTACCTGGAACGGACCGTCCATGGCAACGGTGTTAATCGACAAGCTTCTGCAGGCAGCAGTCAAGCAAGGCGCAAGTGATATTCACATTGTGGTTGGGCAGCCACCAGTTTTTCGTTTGCATGGTCGCATGCGCAAGCTAGAAACGAAGGTGCTGGAACCCGATGACACGATGGCGTTGATGAAAAGTATTGCTCCGGATCGCTGTCAGCGCGAACTGCAGGAAGCCGGCAGTTCTGACTTTGGATTTGCGTTCGGTGAATTGGCTCGTTTCCGCGTGTCCATTTTCAAACAGCGCGGCAACATCTCGATGGTGTTGCGTCAAATACCCAACGACAAGCTGACTCCCGAGCAGCTTGGGTTGGCCGATTCGGTAGTAGAAATGGTTCAGCGGCCGCGCGGATTGGTGCTAGTGACCGGCCCGACAGGGTCGGGTAAGAGCACGACTTTGGCCAGCTTGATTAACTTCCTAAACGAAACGCACGATCACCACATTATCACGATCGAAGACCCGATCGAGTTTTACCACGAGCATAAGAAATCGACGATCAATCAGCGCGAGGTTGGGGTGGATGTGCCGAGTTTCGCCGAAGCGATTCGCCGAGCTTTGCGGCAGGATCCAGACGTAATTCTGGTCGGTGAGTTGCGCGACTTGGAGACAATTGGTGCCGCGATTAGCGCTGCAGAAACTGGGCACGTGGTGTTTGGCACACTGCACACGAACAGTGCGCAGGGTACTGTCAATCGAATCATCGATGCGTTTCCCGGAAACCTGCAGGACCAAATTCGCACCCAATTGAGTACTTCGCTGATCGGTGTGGTCGCTCAGACGCTGTTGCCAAAAATTGGCGGTGGGCGCGTTGCCGCCTATGAAGTGTTGATTGTGACGCCTGGTATCGCCAACTTGATTCGGGAAAACAAGACCTTCCGTATTAACTCGGCGATTCAAACGGGAGCCAAGTACGGCATGAATTTGCTGGACGACAAGCTGTTCGAGCTGTGGCGCGACGGCTTAGTGACCATTGAGGACGCGTTGAATAAATCGCACCGGCCGGATGACTTGGCAAAGAGAATTGTCAATGCCCGCCGCGGCTTGGCCGACGAAGGTGCGGACGTAGAAGAGTGACAGTAGAAGAGTGACAGTAGAAGAGTGACAGTAGAAGAGTGACAGTAGAAGAGTGACAGTAGAAGAG
>JBGSTP010000205.1:0-6278 GCA_041736515.1 Pirellulaceae bacterium | reverse complement strand
AAATGCTCGACCAGCTCTTACAGCCCAGTGCGTAATCTGGGTAAAAGCTGTCAGATCAAGTACTGGCTACTACAGTTAAACCCAAGCAGAGGTCCATGTCGCACAGTTGTTGTCTAGATCATCCCAAGCAACCTGCAGGGTTGTAGGTGCGTTTCCGGTACTGCTGGTGAAACCCCAAGGGTTGAAGAGCGTGTAGAGTTTGGTATTGGGGTCATAGCCGATCACCATGTAGGCATGCGTGCCAACAAAGTCGGCGTCCGTTGGCGTTACATTCGTCGCGATAACGATGGCCTTGCCTAAGTTAAGCAATGCTAGAAAGTCGCTCTCTGCTCCGAACTCGTGATTAATGCCCGATTTTCCGGTTATATGTCCGAACACATCGGCAGGCCATCCACCTGCGATTCCAGCGTAACTATTCGTGCCATCCTGTCCGGTCCAACCCTGCTCGTTAAGTTGAGCATAGGCCTTTTCCAGGAGCGGCACCCAGAGTTCGTTGCTAGGTGCCCACCATCCATGTGGATTGGCTCCTTGCGATTGCATGTCGGCACCCCAGCCAGCGTACTCGGCACTGTTGTTGACGTTGTTGATGGGCAACATGCGGTTAACCGTGACGTAGTTGGGAGTATTTCCGCGCATGAAGCGCACTGTGTAGGTGCCATCGCCGTTGTCTCCAAACATACTTTGAATGAAAGCCGGCTGATGCTGGGCTGTTTCGCCCAACACAGCGAGCAGGTAGCAATCGCCCACCGAGCCTTGCATGACATCAGTGTACGAAACTCCGTTCTGGAACAATTGCCCGGCCACCCAACCATAAGTGGCATTGGCTGAGATCGCTGGCAAATCGCCTCCTTTGAACCACTCGTCTACCAACTTGTTGAGACGATCCGCTGAGCCAGCGACCAGATTGCCAAGCGTGGTCCCCTGATAGCTTGCGTTGGCGGCATTGCCCATTGCAATCTGCGTGGAGAACCAGCGGGTGTCCTGCTGGACGTTAATCTTCGTGCTTACTAGATCTCGCAAATCATTGATTTCGTTTTGCGATACCGATCCATTGCCGGCTATGAGCGAATAGACGTCAAGCATGTCTGCGCGATTCAATAGTCCGTCGCGATATCGCAGCCGCGCCAGCGAACGTACTTCGGGATCCTGTAGGTTTCGATCAAACCAATCAAACGACGCGAGGCCAATATTCGACACTGATTGGTCTGGGCCATAGTCGGTGTACCAGAGGTTCGTTCCCGAGGAGTCGCTGATCTTGTCCAAGCCGGCACCGCCAAATAGCTTGTCGCTTCCAATCTCACCATATAGCGTATCGTCGCCGTTTCCCCCGAATAGCAGATCCTCGCCTGCGCCTCCAAACAATAAGTCGATACCATCATCACCAAACAACGCGTCGATACCGTTTTCACCGTAGAGCGAGTCGCTGCCGCCGCGGCCGTCTAGAAAGTCGTCGTCGTCCCCGCCCAATAGTGAGTCGGCTCCCAAGCCTCCCAATAGGATGTCTACTCCGCGGCCAGCGTTAGCAGTCATCGGCATCGCGGATTGATTGTCGATGGTATCGTTGCCGCCAAGAGTGTTTACGAACACTCGCTTTACATCGGTGTACTTGAATTCCGCTGTCATTGGTGTGCCGATGTTGTCGAGGTAGATTTTTAGTGAGTCGTCGACAACTGACAGGGTTCCCTTGCCGTCCCGCGCAATCGTTACACGGTCGAGATGGGTATCGCTGCCTGTCACAGTCACGGCACCATTGGCACTGTTGTAGACGATAGTTCCGACTGAACTGTCAGGAGCCAGTTCGTACGGCTGGCTATTGAAGTTGCCCAGGCCGAGGTTGGCGGTCATCAGCTCGCGGCGTTCCATGTTCTCCAGGGCTAAGCGACGAGGGCATTGCTGTACTTGAAAAGATTGCCGTTTTCCGAAGAGATTGATGCGGCTGTTCATGATAAATTCGCCTGCGGCATTGCCGTTTGAGGGTGTGACACTGTCAAAATTGACTATATGCCTTAGCGTGGATGCTGGCGTGATGTTACAGGCTCTTTGCCCTACCTCCCGCACACCACCTGCATCGCTTCGATAGATACCGCATTTGCTTGTCGATCATCCAGCCCCGCACTACGGATTACGTACAGCGCATACCGCAGTCGCTTCGAATACCGGCGGCGTACGAGCCCACAATTTGGCTGACATACTCAAATTCTCGGTTAGTCGGAATCGGCAGCTTTCCCAACGCGTTCACGTTAGAAAACTCAACCGCTGAACTTGACTGGGTAGCGGCTCGAATTCCACATGAGTTTCCGATTAATTTCCATAACTGGGTCATTTCGGAAAGAGTGCATGCAATCCCAACTACACAGTGCTGACAGAACCTCTTTCTCACTTCGCGGCTTTTCTTGCGAGCACAAAAGGGCTAATGGCGAGGGTGCACACGACTCGATCGCCGTAGTGTGCTACTGGCTTGCCCGTGAATTCCTGGCAATGCCATTTTCAGCCTGATTCTAAGACGCGTGTTAAGTCCCGATCCAGTGAGTCCAGAGGTAGTTCCATCTCGATTTACGCATAGTTAATTCAAGTCGTGGCCCATTCTCCAGTCTCGTGAAACGGGCGACTTCGATCGGACACACGCTAGGATTCAAATCACTTGAAATCTGGAACCGTGTTCACGATAAACACTTGCAAAGAACCTACCGTTGCCTGGGACAAATAATCGACGACAATCCGGCAATGTAATGGCGGACGCCGCCAGGGTGAAATAGTTGTGCTCTCGATAGCTCAAGTCACCCGAAGATCGGAAACTACTAACGCGGGGAGAGCTTTTGCGTTCCCGATACAAGAAATCTAAAAAAGGAAATAGCGATGAGAACAACTGAAGCGATCATTGATGAAACAACAGAAATGTTCACGACGGAGAACGGTGTTTCGCTAGATCATCGAACGAATTTGAATCGGCTGATGAACCAGAGACTGGCGACAGCCATTGACCTGCAGATGCAGATGAAACAGGCGCATTGGAACGTTAAAGGTCCGAGCTTCATTGCTTTGCACGAGTTGTTTGACAAAGCATATGAACTGGTTGAGGGCTACGTCGATATGATCGCCGAACGAATTGTCCAGTTCGGTGGTATAGCTCATGGTACAGTACGTAGCAGCGCTGCGTCTACGGAATTGGCGGACTACCCAGCAGCTATCTCCGATGGTCTGGCACATGTCGAAGCGGTCGCGCGCGCACTATCCACATTCGGTAGCGAAGTCCGCAATATGGTTTTTGAGGCAAACGAGTTAGAGGACGCTGGCACCGCTGACTTGTTCACCGAAATATCGCGCGGGATCGACAAAATGCTGTGGTTCGTCGAAGCTCATTCGCAAGCAGCCAAGTGAAGCCTGTCTCACCAGACTAAGATGCCTTCTGTGTGGTGCCAATGATTGACCTCAACACAAGCAAATAGAATGCTGCCTTACCCGAAAACATTTTCTCATATCGGAATTTCAGTCCCAAAACTGGAAGAGGCGGTAACATTCTACGAAAACGTCATGGGCTGGTACACGATCATGAAGCCGACAGTGATCTACGAGGAGTCCGAAACCGCCATTGGCAAAATGTGCATTGATGCGTTTGGAGAAAGTTGGGGCTCCTTCAAGATTTCTCACTTGTCCACTGGTGACAGAATTGGGATCGAGCTGTTCGAGTTTCGAAACAACGAGAAACCGAAAGAGTTTGAATTTTGGAAAACCGGTCCATTGCATTTCTGTATTCAGGACCCCAACATCGAGGCCTTAGTGGAAAAGATCGTAGCCAACGGTGGTAAGAAGCGGATGCCGATCCGGGAATACTATCCGAGCGATAAGCCATTCAAGATGGTCTATGTAGAGGATCCATTTGGTCTGATCTTTGAGATTTATTCCCACAGCTACGAGCTAACGTATTATCAGGGCATCTACTAAAAATCCAGCGTCTTATCAGCAAACTTTCTCAGGGTACCGGATCGCCCGACATTGAGATCCGGTAGCGGGGGCCCCCACAGCCGTGAGTCCAATAACGGCTGCCATGCTGAGTATTCAATGATTCACAATACAAACAGGTAAGGAATTGAGATGATACTAACAACAGAAGACGCCCAGCAACACGAGAAGCCTGTTTGGTTCACTACCGGATGCTCAACGGGATTTGGAAGGCAGATCGCAAAACACGTTCTTGAACTCGGGTATCGTGTGGTCGTCACTTCGCGCGACAAAGATGATGTGCAAGACCTTGCCAAGCTAGGGAATGCGTTAGTTCTCGAGTTAGATGTGACGGACCGACCGCAGGCTGAAGCGGCAGTAAAGGCTGCGGAAGATCATTTCGGTTGCATCGACGTGTTGGTTAACAACGCGGGTATCGGCTACTTCGCCGCCGTTGAGGAAAGCGACGAAAAGGAGGTCCGGAGGATGTTCGACGTGAATTTCTTTGGACTCAGCCGCATGATACATATTGTTCTGCCGAGAATGCGGAAACGCCGCACGGGTTTCATTGTCAATCTTTCCTCGATCGCCGGATTGAGATCATTTCCCGCTCTCGGGTATTACAACTCGACTAAATTCGCGGTCGAAGGTTTGTCTGAGGCACTTTGGCAGGAAGTTGAGCCATTGGGCATTCAAGTCATGCTAGTTGAACCCAGCGGCTTTCGCACCGATTGGGCGGGAAGGTCAGCCAACGAAATGGAACATCAAATCGCCGACTATGCCGACACAGCCGACCAGAATATACGGCATCTGCGGGCGCTCTCAGGCAATCAAGATGGCGATCCAATCC
The DNA here is from genome assembly GCA_041736515.1 of Pirellulaceae bacterium. Classification (GTDB taxonomy): domain Bacteria; phylum Planctomycetota; class Planctomycetia; order Pirellulales; family Pirellulaceae; genus Aureliella. Next base: position 1,489 of record JBGSTP010000205.1, on the reverse strand, counting down.
GAGCTGCCGAAGCCATCGTGCTAGCCGTCGAGTCCTCCAATCCGCCTCACAGACTGCTGCTAGGCAACGATGCGTACAATGGCGCGATGTCCAAACTCGATGAACTGCGGCATGAGTTTTCAGCCTGGGAAGAAGTATCGCGTGGCGCTGATTTCCCTAAATCAGCACCCGCAGCGACCGTGTGATACCTCCCGACACGAGTACTTCTCTGTCTTCATTCTGGGTAACTGGAGGCTAGATTCTTCCTTCGCTGGGCCCGAACAATCGCAAGCCCGCCGACGATATCGTCCAATCAGGAAACAAAGAAATGTCCTCTGAAACTGAAAGTCAGATCAAAACTCGGCAGATCGAACTAAAGTCGCGGCCCAATGGCATCCCGACAGAAGCAAACTTTCAACTTGGCGAACAGACTTTGTCTCCCATCGTCAAAGGCGAGTTTCTGGTTCAAAATGAATGGATGTCGGTCGATCCTTACATGCGTGGACGAATGAACGACTCGGCCAGCTATGTGCCGCCATTTCAGATTGGCAAGCCCTTAGAGGGCGGTTGTGTTGGCAAGGTTATCGAATCTCGCAACGATGATTTCGCCGTTGGCGACTACGTACTCGGCAATCTCGGTTGGCGTGAAAAGTGGAAATCGTCTGGCGAAGGTGTTTCCGTAGTGGACCCTAATTTATTTCCCGTACAAACGTTTCTGAGTGTGCTTGGCATGACTGGCATGACGGCATGGGCAGGTCTGACACGAGTGGCGCGACTCAAGCCCAAGAGAACTGTGTTCGTTTCAGCTGCCTCCGGTGCCGTGGGCTCAATCGTTTGCCAGATCGCCAAGTCGATGGACTGTCGAGTGATCGGAAGCGCTGGTAAGGAGGAGAAAATTGCCTGGCTCCTTGAGAAAGCGCACGTCGACGATGTATTCAACTACAAGAAAACTGAAGATTTGTCGGCAGCACTTGGCTCGCTGGCTCCCGACGGAATCGATGTTTACTTTGACAACGTCGGCGGTGAACACCTCGAATCCGCACTCGATCATATGAGCCTCCATGGTGTCGTCGTCTCGTGCGGCATGATCTCCACCTATAACGCGACCGAGCCTACTTCAGCACCGCGCAACTTATTCAAGATAATCGGCAAACGAATTCGTATGGAAGGCATGCTGGTCTTTGACTTTCTCGATCAGCGCGACGCATTTCTAAGGGACATGTCCGGCTGGATAAAATCTGGTGCCATTGTCTGGGGCGAGACCATCACCGATGGGCTTGAGAATGCTCCCGCAGCCTTCATCGGCTTGTTCAATGGCGATAACATAGGCAAGTCGCTTGTCCGTATCGGCTGAGACAGATGGGCTATAAGCTAGCCGGGGGGAAATAAACGCGATTTTGACGTTCCCCTACGATTTCATGGACCGACACTTCATCGATTCCAGCTATCTCGCCGCTTCCTCCATGATTCTGAGAATTGTGCCTTCCACATCCCGTGCAACTCCTTCCAG
>JBGSTP010000203.1:0-32872 GCA_041736515.1 Pirellulaceae bacterium | reverse complement strand
CCTGACGAAGCGATTATGGCCGTTGAGCTGGGGTGGTTGGGGCCTGACGGCAAGGAAGTCATGCATCAGGAGGTTGTCGCCGCCATCCGACCGATGGACGCTATTGGTCAAGGCGAATACACGCTCGAGTTGCAACTTAGTTTTCGATCAGGGGACAAGGCATCGCAGGCAACGCTCAGCAAAACCAATTTCGGCTTCCTGGCGGTTCGAGTTGCCCAGGGGCTTTCGACGCATTTTGGCACCGGGCGGCTTTCGAACAGCGAAGGTGGAATCGGAGAGCAGCAGCTCTTTGGCCAGGCCGCGCAATGGGTGGATATGAGCGGCTCTGTTGTGGTTGGGCAGGGTGTCGAACGCAAGGTCGTGCAGGAGGGCATCACTTACTTCGACCATCCCAGCAATCCTCGCTACCCGACCAAGTGGCATGTTCGTGAGGACGGATGGATGGGAGCCTCGTTCAATTTGGATGAGGGCACGCAGATAACCCAGGAAGCTCCGTTGATGCTGCGCTACCTTTTATATGCGCATCGGGGTGTCTACGATGCCCAGAAGGCGCGGCGAGTTGCTGACGACTTTGCGGAACGTCGGTCGTTCGCGATAACGAAATCGCAAAAGCCTCATCATCAATTCGAAGTGCATCGGCAGTAGCGCCACTTAGGCAGAGTTGTGCCAAAAAGTCGTTAGCAAACTCAGGCACCGATAGCTTGAAAAACCGCAGTCGACCGTTTAACGTTTTGCCCCGAGACGCGATAAGCGGGCATTCGTCTTTCGTTTCATTGGAAACAGCCGCTTTTTGCGCGGCAAGTCGGATTCTGGCTCGGACTCGAGTGCTTCTGTTTTGACAGGAGTTGGAGTCGCGGGGAGATCCCCATCGAGCGAATCGCGAACCAACAAGCGGTTGATGTTGAGTTCGATCGAGGTTAGCTGCTGTCCTTCGTCGGCCGTGACAAACGTGAACGCGATTCCTTCGCGTCCCATGCGGCCGGTGCGGCCTACTCGATGCACGTAATCATCGCAGTCGAGCGGCATGTCGTAATTGATGATGTGGGAAACAGTCGATACATCAATACCACGGCCAACGACATCCGTCGCCACGAGAATTCCAACTGTACCGCTGCGTAGGTCATTGAAGACGCGATCGCGATCGCGTTGATTCATATCTCCATGGATACAAGCCAGCTTGGAGTGTGCTAACGACTTGATTCTTGACAGCTCGCTTTGCAGTTCGCGATGCAGACGATCGGTACCACGCTTGGTCCGGCAAAAGATGATGGCTTGTTTCGGCTGTTCTCGCTCGAGCAAGCGAACTAACAAACTTTGTTTTTCGTTTTGGCGAACAGTAAAGTAGCGTTGCTCAATTGTCTCGACAGAGATTTGCGTGCTAGAGCAATTGATGTGAACGGGGTCTTCCATGTAGCGTTTACTAAGTCGCTCGACATCTGGGGCCATGGTTGCGCTCAAGAGCATCGTTTGACGATCCTTCGGGCAAGCTCGCAGAATTTTCTCGATGGCGGGTCGGAAACCAATGTCCAGCATCCGATCGGCTTCGTCGAGGACTACGCACCAAAGATCGTCGGTTTTGAAAGTCCGACGATGAATGTGGTCCATGACCCGGCCGGGCGTGCCGACGACAATCTGTGTTCCATCTTGCAATTCCTGCATTTGACGGCGCATGTGTTTACCACCAGCCATGGCTGTAATTGCGGTCTTGCATCCATGGGCCAATCGACCAATCTCCAGATAGACCTGCTCGGCCAATTCTCTAGTCGGAACCAGTATCAACGCTTGCGGGTTGCGACATTCGCTCAGCGGGTCAAGCATCTCTAAGATCGGAATGGCGAAGGCGGCCGTTTTTCCGGTGCCGGTGCGCGCTTGCCCCAAGACATCTCGTCCGTCCAGGGCCGGAGGAATCACCTGAGCCTGAATCGGCGAGGGGACTTCGTACTTCAGTCGCGCCAGAGCGCGCTGCATAATCGGGGACAAATCCAACTGGCTAAAGGAGGAAATTTCTGGGGCCACGGGTTTGGCGGCAACCGGACCGATGGGAGCTGGCGTTTTTAAATTTTGCGATTGGTGTGGGGTGTGCGCGGGCTGCGCGGGCTGCGCGGGCTGCGCGGGTGTCATTTTAGAACTAGATGGTTGCATGCGGTGACTTATGAAGGCTTTCTACTTAAACCAATAAAGAGCCGATCAGCATGCGCCTCACCATGGAGGTTGTTAGTCATCGCACTAGCCCGACGCGCGGGCAAGGTGACAATCGCACCGTGCCCGCGCTTCGGGCTAGTTGCACGTCTGCTACTCAGCTCGGAAAAACACAATTCAGACGAAAGTTGCCCCTCAGAGGCTGCAACACTTCCACTTCGGCACAATTCGGGCTGCCGAGATTCAACCTGTGGTGAATGAACGGAAGGTCGCGTTCGAACGTTTCCAATCAGGCGCACAGAGTCAGACTGCGTTGCTGTAAAAACGCACTGCGGGCTCTGTTCGCTCACTTAAAAATGTTCACGCACTGGGGTACTTTCAAGTTCAGGAAAACTTCCTGGCGGAGGAAATACTGAGAGCAATTGCTCGAAACCTAAGATTTGACTAGGTCCCGTACTCGTCCACTAACGTTTATAGTAGCCTCTAAACAGGGGCCGTGTCACTCCCTATTGCCTGATTCCAGCTTCAGTTGTGCAATAAAGATGAGTATCTCGGGGTTGTACGGCTTCATCGCCCGGCGACAACAAAGTTTGAGAAATCGTAGGAATTTCGAATGGAAACTGGAAATTTGGCTTGGATCGAGTCTACCTGCTCATGGCTGAGACTCGCGACCTCCGAGACACAGGCGGATACTGTCAGGACCGCCATCGCAAGTGCCAGCATGGCAGAATTGGATGAGTTGCTGAATGTGGTCGTGGAGGTATTCGATGAGATTTCGAGTAGCCCGCAGCGATTTCGCATGCTCATGCAAGCTATTGCGGCTCGCAGTCTTGAGCTGAGGCGCAGCCCAGCTCAGCAATCGCACGGTGCGAGCGACGATCCAGGTATTACTCCAACAACTCTTGCCCGCATGGTAGATCGGCTGGAAAGTCTCGATGCCACTGCTTCGGCACATGCCTTGCAGATCTTGGCTGGGCAAGCCGACGAGGAGTCGATTGACCTGCTCGCTGGAATCTTGGTGGATTCGCCTCCGCAGGACTGGAAGAACGTCGCGCTGGCTTTGAGTCCACTATGGAATGCTGCCTCAGAGCAACTTTGTTTTTTCTACGATCGGCTGTACGAGGGCTATCTGCATCCGTCGACGCTCTCTGTCTTGTTGGACTTGGCCGGCTTTTCTCTGCGAAACGGGACGCTTCTCCAGCATCCTTGGCACGAGCGGCATAACGAACTGAGTTCCTTGCTCGAAAACGTCACAGCCAGATTGACTGTATTGGAACGCGAGCCATCAAAGTTTGGTTCGGAAGTTAGCGAGGTTCAGCGAATTCTGGCTGAGAGCGTTTCGCTGACAGTTTCGCTATGCGATGCGCTTGGCCTAATTGGCCAAAGCGATTCCGAGTCGAGTCTCCTGCGGGCGATGAATCTCTCCCATCGTCGCATTCAAGCCGAGGCTGCTGGGGCATTGATTCGCCTGGGGAACGTATCGGGCAAACAGCGTTTGATCGAACTGGCTCGCGATCCTGTCGCGCGCTTGAGAGCGGTAGCCTACGCGGAAGAGTTTGGGTTCAACGACGAGATAGACGAGACTCTTTGCTTGCCTGTATCGCTGGCGGAATCGGAATTGGCTGCCTGGTTAGCGAGTGCAGAGCAATTTGGCTTCCCACCCAACAGTCTGCAATTGATCGATGCGCGAACTCAATACTGGCCTAGCTTTGAAGAACCTCGCGATTGCTTCTTGTTTCGTTACACCTACGAGCTTCCTGGAGGGCAACTTAGCAATATTGGTATCGCGGGACCGGCGACTCATGCGTTCTACGCCGATCTAACCAGTTTGCCGCCAGACGATATCTACGCTGCATTCGCGGGGTGGCAGGCTGAGCATGAGGACATTTTTGAAGTCCCAATGCCCCTGCTCAATAGTGCGCAGCGCCGTGAAGCCGATCGCTTGCTGGAGACACTGGCTGCTCAGGCACTGAATGTAACCGAGGCTATTGCACTGACGTTCTTCCTGGGTGAAGTGGCGGTGCTGGCCCTGGCCGAAAAAAGCGGAAAGCCGCACTGTGCAATTACCGATGGTATCGAGCTGATTTGCAGTCCGGTTTGCGAAAGTCCAACAGGGCTAACTCCGGAGATTTTGCTCGCCATCTATCGTGGGCGGAAATTATTGCGGACATTTAATAGTTAGGGGGGACATGTCACTTTCTGGTGACAGCACTAGAAACTGCAGGGCCTACCTGAATAATGAGCGTCGCGCCGCGCATGAAAGTGACGCTGTCTAGTTCCGCAGGATCTGCAGGCAACTGCTCCGCGGCCGAATATTCCGGTAGTTTTAACCAAATTGTGAATTGGCTAACGGAAGTACGATGTTGCGCAGCCGATAATCTCAGGAATCAATTGCCTGGACTCTCTCTGTCATTTTGCAGCGTTACCTATAACATTACAATCCGAAGCTGCGTTTTGTAGTTGCGATATCTTTAGTCGCGTAGGCGACGACGGGATTGTGCCTCCCAGGCAAGTGCCTGCCGTGCCTTGGAAACTTAAGAGTGCAACCAAAAAAAGCGTCAGCATAGGAACGATGACTCGTTTTTGCGAGAGTTGAAATTGTTCCCTTGCTCACGCCTCGGTTTGAGAAAAACACTGTGAATCGTGAGATAATGCCATCGATGATTGGCAACAGAGCAACTTAAATAAGCATCAGCGTGGGTAGACAATGACTATTCCGAACAACCGCGATACCTGGACGGCCTGCAAGCCCGGGGAATTGACTGCGCTTTCCGCATCCGCCAAGCGCCGAGCGCAACGGCAAACGGTGCTGACCTTCGCTGGCGCCACGGCAATTACAGCTGCCAGTGTGTTGTTGCTCGTCAATTACTTGCAGGTAGCGTCTGTTTCGACTAGCCCCTGGGGAAAGAGTGGTACCCGGCCTGCCGTCGCAACGCGAATGAGTTGTGACGATACGTTGGAATTTAGAGACAAATATTTATTGGGGCAATTGGATGACAATACGCGGGATTTAGTGCGAGCACATATCAGTCATTGTCCTCATTGCACAACTGGTTTCGGCGAACGAGCCAAGGAACTGGATGTGGATTTTATCGTTGTCGTGACTCCGCCTGCGAATCTTTTCGCGTACGATTTCTAATTCTTGGTACTTTAGGTGATCGCTTCACGTGATCACACGCAATACGGAATCGAGATCGCCGATCAGATCATCGGAATCTTCCAAGCCTATCGAAAGCCGAATAAGGCTATCTGTAATGCCCGCCCGCTCGCGCGCTGCAGCATCGTAGCTGGCGTGCGACATCGTCGCAGGATGCTCGATGAGCGATTCAACCGCACCTAAACTGACCGCCAATCGAAACAGTTTGGTGGACTTGACGACATGCTTGGTTGCCTCCAGGTCGCAATCTGCTTCGAATGTAATCATGGCACCAAAGCCGCCTTCAAGCAGTTGTTGGGCACGGGCGGCGTCCGGATGCGACTCGAGTCCAGGGTAAAGTACTGACCGGACGCAGGGATGCTCTTCCAAAAACTTGGCGATCTTGAAAGCCGATCTGCTCTGCTCTTTGACTCGCAGTTCCAGAGTCTTCAGGCCACGAGCCAGCAAAAATGATTCAAATGGCGACAAGACAGCACCGGTCGCGTTCTGAATAAAGTACAGTCGCTGCAACAGTTCGGGAGAATTGACTGCCAGCACCCCCGCCAAGCAATCGCTGTGTCCGCCCAGATACTTTGTCGCAGAGTGCATCACGATGTCTGCACCGAGCTCCAGTGGGCGCATGAGCACAGGCGTGGCGAAGGTATTGTCGACGGCTACCAATAGTCCGTGCTGGTGGGCAATTTCTACCAGCTTGGGCAGATCGGGTATCGATAAAAGTGGATTGCCAATTCCCTCCAGCCACAACATTTTAGTTTCTGGCCGAATTGCAGCAGACAATGCCCTCGTGTCGCGCAGGTCGACGAGCGTTACGTCGACTCCAGCCGTCGTAGAAACTCGATGGAATAGTCGATAGCTGCCACCATAAATGTCCATGCCGGCAATTAAGTGGTCGCCGGATCCGAGCAACATGCTGCCACAATGGGTTGCGGCCATTCCCGAGGAAAATGCCAAGGCGCCGCAGCCGCCTTCGAGCGAAGCGAGGGTCTGTTGCACGGCGGAGCGAGTCGGGTTGCCGCTTCGAGAGTAATCGTACTCGCCCCATTCGCCCGCCCCCGGTTGGACAAACGTGCTGGAAGTGTGGATGGGGGGAATGAGTGCACCGGTACGCGGATCGGGCGAATTGCCGACGTGAATTGCGCGGGTGCGAAACTTGTATTCTTCACTATTCACGATCGAGAGCCTGCTGGAGGTCGTCAATTAAATCTTGCGTGTTTTCGATACCGCAGGCCATGCGAATCATGTTGTCGGGAATGCCGTATTTTGCGCGGTTTTCAGGCGTCTGGCTGAAGTAGCTCATGACCAAAGGCTGTTCAATCAGCGATTCGACACCTCCTAGACTGGGGCCGATGCGTGGAATTCTCACTCGGTCGATTACATTCGCTGTCTGGCGCCAATCGGCGTCCTTGACCAGGAATGTGACCAAACCGCCAAAGCCGCGCATGGTGCGTTTGGCAACTTCGTGGGATGGGTGGCTCGGCAAGCCTGGATAGTAGACGCGTTCAATTCGCGGATGTTCCTGAAGGAATTCGGCAATGGCCTGGCCGTTCTCGTTGTGCCGTTGCATTCGCAGTTCAAATGTTTTCAGACCGCGTTGCAACAGGTAGAGATTGTGGGGAGAGTTGATGCCGCCCATGATTCCGCGCAAATCGCGGACGTCTTCCAGTTTTTCCTTAGAACCGATGATGGCTCCGGCCAGCAAATCGTTGTGCCCACCTAAATACTTTGTAGCCGAATGAAGCACGTAGTCGACGCCAAACTCGAGTGGTCTAATGTTGCACGGGGTAGCGAGCGTGGCGTCAATCAAAGTCTCCACCTCATGGGCTTTGGCCAGTGCAACGAATTGTTCGAGGTCGATACACGTCAAATGAGGATTTGTCGGGGATTCGCTGACGAGCATTTTAGTGCGATCGTTGATAGCCGCTTCCATAGCTGCAAAGTCGCCGGTGGGGACCTGATGTGTGGTCACACCGAAACGCGCCAAGTGCTTGAAGCAAAACTCGCGACTTCGATGGTAACACTGGTCAAAGAATACAATCTCATCACCTGCATTCAATTTTGCCATCAGCAAGCCGACGATGGCTGCCATTCCGCTGGAGTATACGACGGCCTCTTCGCCTCCATCCAGAGCCGCGAGTTTGCCTTCGACAACCTTCTCGTTTGGATTCCCGTAGCGCCCATACTCTTCACGAGGCAATTTGTTTTCAATGAAGTCAATGATCGATTGCGTGTCGTCGAAGGTAAACGTGGATGAGCAAACAATTGAATCCGTAATGGCATCGGATGGTTTATGGCGAGATTCGCCGCTATGAACACTCAACGTGGACGTGCCGAAAAAAGCGGCTTTGCTGGGAACACATGGATTGGAATCTTGATTTGGGGTTGGTTTCATCGTGGCTGGATTGCTCATCGGCGATGCCGTTCCGATTAATAATGGTTTGCTGCCAACGAATCGAATCGTTGCGGCAGCGCATAAAAAAAGCCGCACGTCCGAACAAAAAGTTGTCACGGAATGCGGCTTGGCTGTTGCTTTGTTGATTCGTAGTGTTGGCGAACAAACGCTATCTGCACTGAATCTTTTTTCTGGCTCTTTAGCAGTTTAGGCTGCAAGCGGCCGCAAATCCCCGTCTGACAACTGTGAGTTTAACCTCGGCATTGTTGCCAAGTCAAGCATTAGAAGAGCAAAACTAGCAGCCGCTTGACCCGGCAGTCGGCTGAAAAGTCAACGTCATCGGAGTATTTTACGAGTAAGCAGGGTGGGAGTTAGATTACCACCGGCTTCCCATTGTTGCGGCGAACGATTACCCATTGGCCACAGTGCATTAACCAATGCTCGGCTTGCATTCGAATCAATGCGCCTTTGGTTGGGGCGTAATCGACACCGGAGGGCGCGTCGAGTTGCTCGGCGGACATTTTATCGAGCACAGCCAGCGTACCAGCCCGCTGCGTCTTGTAGACCTCCAGCAGTTTGTCTTTGCTGGCGAAATCCCCGGGGTTATCGGAGCCCGCCTGTTCACGCCCATACTTTTCGGCAAATCCAGCTGGTAGCGCGGGCATGTCGCCCGGCGCGACGGTATTCATCAACTGATTTTCCGAGCAGACCAAATGACCTATTTGCCAATTGAGATGATTGCATTGCGCATGAGGGCGCTGCATTAATTCAAGATCGGTGAGATCCCCTAGATACGCCATGCCCACCATTTCCGCCATCTCCAAATTGCCTTTGATCGCATCGCGTGCATCCATCGTTTTCGCTCCAAATAAAGAGTTCCCAAGTTAAAAAAAGCAATTTGGCAGTTTGCCCGACTTCACCGCCTTGCATGCCGCCAATAGCATTCATTCCGCCATTTTTAGCGGATGCATCAGCTTATGCCGATGCTAGCAAGTGAGCTATCTTGTGGAATAGTCGAAAATCCTTACGATCACTCTCAGGCGGTTCTCAGTAAGAAACCTTAAATTTTTGCCGTTTTCAATTGAACTGATCGCTATGCGACCGATACCAGTTGAAATCAAGCGTGGAATTTTAGACCTTAACCAGTAGGACGTCATGAACTCTTCACTCGCAATTCGCCAAGACGTTTCCGACAATTGTCTCGCATCGCTTGACTGCGAGATTCGACGCCACATTAATTTTACGCTAGCACATTATGATGAAGGGGCGACGCCTCGCTATTTATACCGAGCACTAGCGATCGCTGTGCGGGATCGATTAGTGGATCAATGGCGTTCCACTGAAAAGAGATTGCGAGCCAACGCACCGAAGCGTGTCTTTTATCTTTCGCTCGAGTTTCTCATTGGTCGGTCGCTTTCGAACGCCGTGTATAACCTGGATTTGGACGAAGATGCAAAGAAAGCATTGCACGAATATGGAGTCTCTCTGGAAGAGATCGCAGAGCAGGAACTCGACGCCGGACTGGGCAACGGTGGCCTGGGACGACTAGCGGCTTGCTTCCTTGATAGTTGCGCGAATTTAGAACTGCCCGTCGTAGGCTACGGAATTCGTTACGAATACGGGATGTTCCATCAACGTATCGAGAATGGTCGACAGGTTGAAGATCCCGACCACTGGCTGCGCAACGGAAATCCGTGGGAGATTGAGCGATCGGAAGATGCGCGACGTGTTCGTTTTTATGGTCGCTCCGAACTTTATTACGATGAACGGGGCGTGCACCACAGTCGTTGGGTCGACACTCACGATGTCATTGCCATTCCCTTCGACATGCCCATTCCGGGCTATCACAATGAAACGGTCAATACGCTCAGGCTCTGGAAAGCGACGGCCACCGATGCGTTTGACCTGGATGAATTCAATGCGGGCGGATATTCCGAATCGGTTGCTGCGAAAAACATGGCTGAGCAAATCACCATGGTTTTGTACCCCAACGACAGCAGCGAAAACGGTAAGGAATTGCGGCTAAAGCAGCAATACTTTTTAGTTTCGGCCAGCCTACAGGATGTTATCGCGGATTGGATTGCACGCAATGGGAATGATTTCTCCAAATTCGGTGAATCGAATTGTTTCCAGCTAAACGATACACATCCCGCCTGTGCGGTTCCTGAATTGATGCGTGTGCTGATGGATGAGCATGGGATGAGCTGGGATGAGGCATGGAGCGTGACTACGCGTTGTATGGCATACACCAATCATACGCTCCTGCCCGAAGCGCTGGAGCGGTGGTCTGTTGCCCTGTTTAGCCGTCTACTGCCACGATTAACGGAGATCATCTTCGAAATAAATCGCCGCTTTCTGAAATTGGTGGATGCCAAGTGGCCCGGTTATGAGGACATGCGGCGGCGATTGTCCATTGTCGAAGAGGGCGATCACCCGCATTTTCGCATGGCCTACTTGGCAATCGTGGGTAGCTTTTCCGTCAATGGTGTTGCCCAACTGCACACCGACCTGCTGAAGAGCGGCTTGTTCTCCGACTTTTACACGTTGTGGCCCAAGAAGTTCAATAACAAAACGAACGGGGTAACGCAACGACGCTGGTTGGCGCACTGCAATCCAGGCCTCCGCGATTTAATCAACGAGGCCATTGGCGATTCGTGGGAAGCCGATTTGAGTGTCATTGAAAAGCTGCTTCCGTTGGCGGACGACTCGAGCTTTCGCACGAAATGGCAAGCCATCAAGTTGCAAAACAAACAGCGCTTGATCGATTACGTTCAGAAGAACACAGGCGTGTTGTTTCCGGAGAATGCCATCTTTGATGTGCAGGTAAAACGAATCCATGAATACAAGCGGCAGCTGCTCAACGTCTTGCATGTTATCCACCTCTACGATCGAATATGTCGTGAGGAAACGCAGGGCCTCGGACCTCGCTGCGTACTGATCGGTGGCAAAGCAGCCCCAGGCTATTTTGTAGCCAAGCTTATTGTAAAGTTAATTAACAATGTCGCCGCGGTAGTAAATAACGACGAACGAACAAAGGACTTGCTGCGTTTGGTATTTCTACCGAACTACCGGGTTTCTGCGATGGAGGTCATTTGTCCAGGCACCGAACTGTCCGAACAAATCTCGACGGCTGGCAAGGAGGCCTCAGGCACTGGCAATATGAAGTTTATGATGAACGGTGCGCTGACCATTGGCACGCTGGATGGTGCCAATATTGAAATCCGCGAAAAAGCTGGCAGCGAGAACTTCTTCCTGTTTGGTCTCAATGCCGACGAGGTGCAACTGGCCAGACAAAACTATAATCCCAGCCAAATAATTGCCGAGGACAAAGATATCCGGCGAGTCATGGAACTGTTGGAGAGTGGGCGATTCAATACTCACGAGCCAGGCATATTCGACGTGCTTATAACTGGGTTGCGAAATCCGCACGATCAGTGGCTGTCGATTGCCGATTTCCGCAGCTACATCGACGCTCAACAAGCCGTAAACGATGCTTACAAAGATCAAGTCAGTTGGAATCGAAAGAGCATCGTCAACACCGCTACCAGCGGATGGTTTTCAAGCGACAGAACGATCAATCAGTACGCTGAAGAGATCTGGAATGTTAGTGCGGTGAGTTCCAAGTAGAATTGCGGCACATTTATAAATCCATCAACGGTTGCTCTCTAACAACACAGGACCATGGCACGTTTGGAAAATCTTGCAACAACGACGCAACCCGAAGCGTGGGAGAATGGTTGCACTAAAACTCTTGCAAACGTAGACCCGCGCTCACGTGTCGGGTTACAGTGCAGTGTGCAGCTGTTGCATTTTTATCGGACGGGCCATAGCTCAGGCGGTTTGCCAAGAGTGCGATCAGCGAAAACATAACCGCCAAGGAAGTTTGCGTTGAGTCGTTTTGAACGTGCTGCGGGCGTCTTGCTTCATATTACTAGTTTGCCAAGCGATTTCGGCGTCGGCGACTTGGGGCAAAACGCCTTAAGTTTTGTGGACTTTCTGCAGGCCTCCGGGCAGCGGATTTGGCAAATCCTACCGCTTGGACCGACTACGCTGGGGGATTCTCCCTACAGTTGTTACTCCGCTTTTGCTGGCAACCCGCTGCTGATTTGTCCACGCTTGCTGGTCCGCCAAGGACTACTCTCCGAATCGGAGCTCGCTCCCTTCGTTGGTAGCCAAGCTGCTGCGCAATTGGCCGACTATGGTGCGGCGCGTCGCTGCAAGTCGCAGTTGCTGGAGCGAGCATTTCAAAACTTTCTGAGCTGCACGAAGTGCGAACAATTCGATGAGTTTGAGTCCTTCTGTACACAGCAGAAATGGTGGCTTGACGATTTCGCCCTGTTCAGTGCACTGATGAAGCACTTTCAGACCGACGAATGGTGCCGCTGGGAGCCAGCGCTCGTTCTACGCGACAGGGCTACGCTGGCGGTTTGGCGAGAAAAACTGGCAAAGCAAATCGAGTACGAACAGTTTGTGCAGTTCGTGTTCCGTCAGCAATGGAATGGCTTAAAAAACTATGCCGCCGCAAAGGGTATCAAGCTTTTTGGAGACATGCCTATTTTCGTCGCGCATGGAAGTTCGGATGTTTGGGCCAATCAACAGCTGTTTTGGTTAGAGGCCAATGGGAAATCAAAACTAGTCGCTGGTGTTCCACCAGATTATTTCAGCGAAACGGGGCAACTGTGGGGGAACCCGCTCTACAACTGGGATGCCTTGGCGGCCACGAATTACCAGTGGTGGACACAGCGCTTTAGAAATGCTTTCGAACTCTACGACATCCTTCGCATCGATCACTTTCGAGGGTTTGAAGCGTATTGGGAGATTCCCGCAACTGCCAAGACGGCCATTACTGGTAGATGGGCTCCAGGGCCCGGCGCTGCACCTTTTCGGGCTGCCGAGCGCGTGTTAGGCGAACTGCCGATCGTGGCAGAAGATTTGGGCATGATCACCGACGCCGTTCACGAACTGCGCGATGATTTGGAGTTTCCTGGAATGCGCGTGCTGCAATTCGGTTTCGATGCAGAGAACGATACGTTCCATCGCCCTGAATCCTTCCCACTGCATAGCGCGGCATACACGGGCACTCATGACAACAGCACGATAATGGGATGGTACTTGGACCGGAAAAAATCAAAGTCGGAGGATATCCTCGACCGCTATTTGCAAGATCCGGCACAGAGCGGCATGCCCATCCACTGGCAGCTCATATCGATGATACTGCGGTCGCGATCGGAGCTGGCGATCGTTCCCTTGCAGGACATCTTGGGATTGGATGATCGCGCGCGAATGAATATTCCCGGCAAGGCCGACGGCAATTGGCTCTGGCGCTTTCGAGGGCAGGATTTGACGCTCGATATCGCCGATCGGCTACGCGTCATCACGCTGGCCGGTGATCGCTAACACAACAAACCGTAGCCACCGTCGCCAGACGGTGGAGCAAGAACTGTAGCCACTGTCGCCAGACGGTGGACGCCGCAAAAGAGCCCCGACCGCTTGGCAGCGGTGGCTACGGACTGACGTAGCCACTGTCCCCGGACGGTGGAGCAAGAACCGTAGCCACCGTCGCCAGACGGTGGACGCCGCAGCGCAGTGCCTCAACCGCTTGGCAGCGGTGGCTACGTGGACAAGAACCTAGGACAGCAAAGGCAGTGTTCGCTTTTGCTGTGCGCTGGCATACGCAGTATCGACGATTTGCTGTCCAATTCGACTGATTTCGATCGATAGCGGCCCTTCGATCGGTTTCGCATTGGACAAGCAATCCACGAAATACTGTATAGGGTTTTGCGTGGGGGCAGCGAGCGGATCAACAGCGACGAATTGGCCTTGCGGATGCGAGGCGTCTTGAAGGCGAATGCTAGTTTCATAGTCGTAAGCGCTGATGGTCCCGCTTTCGCCCACGAAAACAAAACCGCACTTGGGTTGCGGCTGGTGCGTCCATGGATCGGTGAAGGTTCCCCAACGCGTCTCGAACTTACTCAGTCCGAACTCATAACGGGCAACAGTTATCGAATGCTCGTCGACCTCTAAATGCGGCGACGAGTCGACCACAGATGTTACTTCAATTGGTCTAGCGCCATTGAGAAACCACGTGCCGATGGTGGCACCATAACCAAGATAATCCAGCATGGAGCCACCGCCCTTGGCTTGTTTGTAAAACCAACTCTGCGGCTTTTCACGCAGCACTTCCTCTGCTGAAATCTCCCGCTTGCCCGCGGTATGCCACAGCGGTCCACGGTTGCCACCATAGTGATGCACCTCGATCAGTTTGCCGATGCGTCCTTCGTCGATCAGGCGTTTGGCGGTGCGATACGCCGGCACCCACACGATCGGCCAATTTATTGCCAATACCACATCATGTTGTTTGCAAGCGGCGATCATACGATCAGCATCACCTAGCGAAGCCGCCATGGGTTTTTCGATCAAAATCGGCAGGCCAAAGGGCGCCAGTCGCTCCACCCAGAGTGCGTGATCACCGGTCGCAGGACATAGCACTAAAAAATCAGGACGCGAGTCCTCGATGCAATGCTGCCAGTCGGTATAGAGTTGACGATCGTCAAGACCCAGAGACGCTTGGACGTCGCACATGCGGGTGAGATCCAAGTCGCAGCAGCCGACCACTCGGCAGTCAGGGTGCTCTGCAGACATCCGCAGATTGTCACCCATGTGCATGTGTTCGAACGAAATTCCGGCTACGCGATAAGTCTGCTTCACGCTTTCCATGCCGTTAATTATTTGCAGCCGTTGCTTCACCGGCCGGCGCGGCGGCTGGCGGTTGGTTCGGATCTGCTGGATTGCCGGCGGCTGGATCGCTTGGGTCGCCGTTGGGATTGCCCTCCCCTGGTTCAGTCGGGGGCGCGGGCGCAGGGGTCTGAGCTTCCTCAGCTGTCTCCAGCTCGTCCTCGTCAATCAGCTCTGGATATCGATCGAGGAAGCCAGGGATATCCTTAACCAGGTGCATGATTTCTTCGATGTTTGTTTCTGCCTGGCGGAGTAGCGAATTCATGTCGTTTACCAATAGCGGATCGTTCACCGCCGTTTGCAGCACGTCGATACCTTCGATCAACTTCAGCAAAATGGCTTGCGATGCTTCGGGTAGCCCTGCATCCTTCAGTGGTTTGGCTCCTACGACTGCCGGTAATTCGAGCAGCGGGATACCATCGAGCGCGATGTGCGAGGCTTGCGAGACTTGATTAATCAGCCGTCGCGCCAAACGGACTTGCCAGGTCTGGGTATCGATGGGCTTAGGCCTGCCCATGCCCCCCATGGCACCTCCACCATAGCCCCCTTCACCGCCGCCATAGCCACCAGCCATAGCTCCAGCCATACCTCCAGCCATCATGCCGCCGCCATCGCCGCCACCGTATCCAGCTCCGCCACCATATCCAGCTCCGCCGCCGTAGCCTCCTTCACCACCGCCACCCATCATGCCGCCAGCCATTCCTGCCGAAGCGCCAGACTTTGCATTCAGAATATCGTCTTCTCGTTCGTACCAATCGACTAGCTGACCGCGTGTAAAGTGCGAGAGGCCAATAAAATAAAGCATCTTCTTGTCTTCCGGCCAGCCGCTTACATCGAGCCGTGTCAAGTATTTGAGCGCCGAAAGGCGCAGGCTTGGAAGCGTCTTGGAATCGGCCAAGCAGTCGAGCGCTTGACCAGCCCCCAAGGGAGAGGCGGTTGAAGCCAAGCAATCGTAGGCGCGACCCACAATCCACGCATGCGAACGCAGGTCGAGTTCGCTATTGGGCTTTGAAGCCACTATTTTGGTAAGTGTGTCGAGGATCGTTTTCTTACCAACGTCGTTCCACTGCGCGGTATCCCACCAACGCCCCACGTGGCGATTCACGCCAGCCAAAGCGATGGCACGGAGATAGGCGGGGGCCTTCTCGTCGCCCGCATATCCAAACAGAATGGGAAAGGCGGCTGCAGAGGGTGTGGGTGGCCCAGTGCCTGTGGCTGGTGCTTCATCCAGGTCGGCGAGCATCGCCATGCAGTTGATTTTGGTTTGCGGCGACAGCGGGTCAGTTAGCATTTGCTTACCGTAAAACGCAACGGCTTGGACAGCGATCTTTCTAGCCTCGGGGTTTTTGGAGCCCGTGATCCAAGTCATGTCGATATTCGCCCGCGTATCGGCAAATTTTCCCATAGCCTGCGCATCGGCAAATGCCTTGGCATCTCCCGCCTTAAGGCGATCCAATTGAGACTTCATGACGGCGGCCAACGCTTGCTTAGCTTCGTTGGTGGCTGTTCCGCGGCCGCGCGCGAATTCGCGTGCCGTCTTTTCTTGTTCGCGCGTTGGTCCCGTGGGTGCGGCTGGTGCGGCTGGCTGCTGCGCCAGGATGAATTGACTTGTGCCGAGCAGCAGCCAGCAGGCCAGGCATGCTGTTAAGCAATTGTTTTTGGACTTCATTCCAATTCATCTCCCATGTTTGGAATACACGCGTGTGGACGAGAGCCAGCGCGACTAGCCGCCGCAAGATAAGCAATTCCCGAGAATCTACACTCCTACTAAGCTATCCGAAGCCAGCCCCAAATGTCAACTTTTTCCTGAAAAAGTAGCGAAATTGGCAGTGTTTGCTCAGAGAGCGGCGGACCAGTCTGTACAACTAATTGCAGCTGTCGCCGCAGCCCGATCCTTGCACGCGATGATTCTCAGGTGAGGGGTAGATTCCCGGTAGGTCCTCGGCATACCAGCGATCGAGCGCTGCCCACCAGTCCTGGCGGTCTCGTACCCGCGAGAAGGCCGATCTCACGTCTAGACTTAGTGGGTGGCTGGCCGAATACTTGATGCCAAACTTTCTCAAAAGTACCCCAGTCTTATTGGGCCCGTAAATTTCTTCTGCCAGTTCCCAATGCCGCTGGAGCACCTGCCGCTGTTGTAAAACTGAAGGCGGAGCCGGCAGTGGTAAACCAGCCGCTAGCGCCCGAGCCTGCGCGAAGATCCATGGATTTCCGATGGCTCCTCGCGCAACCGTCACTCCGTCAATTCCGGTTTCAGCCATCATTCGCAGGCAGTCACTCGCCGTAAATAAATCCCCACTTCCGAGAATGGTCTGATTGGAGAACTCGCGTTTGACCTCAGCCAGGAACTCCCAGCGACTGGGGCCGTTATAGCGCTGCATAACGGTACGTCCATGCACAGTGGCGGCTTGCAAGCCCGCTGCAAAACCGCCAGAAAGTATCTCATAGAATTGGTCGCGACTTTCATTCGAGTCATCGATACCGCGACGCATTTTAACGGTTACGGGAATATTTGCGGGCACGACTTCTCGCGTGCGGCGGATGATTTCCAGCGCTGTTTGGGGCTGGCTCAGGTGAAATCCGCCTCTGCAACGGCCCAAAACCTTCTTGACCGGACAGCCAAAGTTAATGTCGATTACCGCGAAGCCGGCTTCGGCGAGCCGCTTTGCTCCCAGCGAAAACTGTTCGGGCTCGGCTCCCATAAGCTGCCCTGCGACCGGCTGTTCTTCTGCCGAATTGTACAAGAAATGCTTGTTTTTACTGCGATCACGAAAGGTAACAAGAAACTCATCCAGCATTACTTCGCACAATGAGTAGCTCGCTCCATGCTCGCGAGCCAGCATGCGCATGGGCCAGTCGCTGTAACCGCTCAACGCAGCTTGGACCACTGGAAAACCAATTTCCAGCGCGCCAATTCTCAATACGGGCAGTTTGGGCACTTTCTCGATGGCGGAATCTGCCGTCAAAGTCGACTTATTTTGCATAGGCGTCACATTTACCTCAAGTCGCGAAGGCGAAAGAGTCGATCCTTCCTGCACAAACCATAGCTTTCACTCGTACAAGTCGGGAAGCAGCAACGAGTCGCGAAGCTGCCCGTGTCTTTTTCCGAGTCGTTGAAGCAACCATGCCTGCACGAATTCCACGCCGATGAGCATCCGAACTGACTCCACACTCATTCTGCTTGTTTTTGGCATTGTGACCAGCGGCAGTGGTTGCCAAGTACTTGGAATTCCCAGTTATCGCGCGGAAAACGGTACAGGTAGTCATTTGGCAGGTAGTGGCATCGAGTGCTTGGCAGATGCGGAGACTTGCCCGCCCGGTATTTTTCCTCCCTTACCAACCATGTCTCACTTCACACCGGGCTGTTTGGCACGCTGGAAAGCTCAGCGCGAATTGCCCGAACCGTCTGCTTACCCGAGATTTCATCCGTTACCAACTCGCCCCATGTTCAGCAGCGGACCGAACCAAATCCCATTTTCTGCCGATATGGGAATGCCTGTGCAAAATACCCCCTACGGTCAACTGCCAGAGCCGCAGAAGCCCGACACCCCGGTGCTGTAATGAGGATTACCATTGACCGCAGCGCCGAATCGGCGTCGAAGGTGAGTGGAACACAACGAGTTCGGTTGGTTCGGCGTCGATAGGTGATCGATGGTCGGGCATTTCAGCCCTTGCCCGTTCGCGGACTTGCTGATAGATTTCTGGATTCGCGGCATTCTTACAACTGAGGTGATGCCTTTCGGACGGCGCCGTTACCAACGGGACAATTCCTGAACGGCAAAAACATAACCGACCAGCAGCCTGTTGGTTCCGCGTGATGTTCCAACTGGTTCAAGTTTTTAAGAGGGTTTGAATTTCTATGTCAACTTTGCGTCGAGCGCCAACGGCTAAGAGTCGCGCACGGAAACGATCGCGGATTCGCTCGCGAGCCAAACGGAAGGATCCGCTATTCGTCGATGGCAAGCGTCCAAGGCCAATGTTCGTCGACTACAAGGATATCGAAACGCTGAAGAAGCTCGTTAATCGTCATGGTCGCATTGTTGGTCGGCGTAAGACAGGCTGTTCGGCCGTAAGCCAACATGCGGTGACTGAAGCGATCAAGCGAGCTCGCTTTATGGCACTACTGCCCTACGTGGGCGAGTAGTTCGGAACGCGATGATTTCGTGAAGCTTTGCCGACGTCTTGCGAAAATATCGCGAGACGTTTTTGCTGCGCCGATCCGGTTGAGCAGCCGAAGATCGGCGACCGCTTTTTCGATCGGCTCCTTCTTCGGTCGTGCTGCGAAAGCATCTCTCCAAAGGCCATTGCGCGGACGCACCCTGCGGGAGCGAGCTAACGCTTCGCGACACTAAAATGAAGCAGAAACTATGCCCGAATTTTTTTCGGTGGATCGCCGCGTTGAATTTTGCGAAACCGATGCGGCTGGCATTGCGCATTTTTCGGCTTTCTTTTGTTACATGGAGCAGGCGGAGCATGCGTTCCTGCGGCACTTGGGGACGTCGGTGGCTCAGGACATCGGTGGTGGTTGGCATCTGAGTTGGCCGCGTGTTCACGTGGAATGCGACTACTCAGGGACGGCGCGCTTCGAGGATGTGCTTCGGGTTGAGGTGCGCTTAGTCAAAATCGGCAGTAAGAGCGTTACCTACAGCTTCTCTTTTACCCTGGCACAGAAGAGAATCGCGGTTGGAAAGGTAGTCGCTGTGTGTTGCAAGGTTCACCCCGGGCAGCCATTGGAATCAACAGAGATCCCATCTAGCCTACGCAGCCAACTCGAGTCCTATCTGCACAGCGACTCGACTGATTAGAAAAGATTGATGGACGACGAACTCGAGAAACTCGGCTATTTAGGACGGCTCATGCTGCGTCTGACCATTGGCGCAGCGCAGCTTCCCCGCGACATCCAGCAGCGGCATGCGGACTATGTGATCTCACGTCAGCTTGCCGATGGAGGCTGGGCCGGCCGCGAGGGCCAGAGCGATATTTACTACACCAGTTTTGCCTTGCGCTTGTTGGCCATCCTGGGGTTGCTCGAGGGCGCCATGGCGGAGCGCTGCGCATCCTTTTTGCAGTCGCGGATGCGCTCTCACGAAACGATCGTGGATCTGCTGTCGTTGGTTTACTCGGCCAAGTTAATTGAAGTAGCCTGTGGCCTCGATGCGTTCGAAAGCGCCAAGAGCGATTGGGCGGCGAGCCTCGCAAGCCTGCTCGGTCAACTGCGCCGCGAGGACGGCGGGTTCAGTAAGAGTCTGGAAGGCCAGGTGGGTAGTACTTATCAGACATTTCTAATCGCACTGTGCCTCGAACTGATCCAGCAGCCCTGTCCGGAGCCGCAAGCTGCGATTGCATTCCTTTTGAAGCAGCGCCAAGCCGATGGTGGCTTTTTGGAAATTCGCGTAGGCAAACGGTCGGGAACAAATCCAACCGCCGCAGCGATTGGTGCCTTGCGAGTGCTGCGGGGACTGGAGCCCGAGGTTGCTCAAGGGGCCGCCGATTTTTTCGCCGATCTGCAGTCGGACGAGGGTGGCTTTCAGGCCAACACGCGGATCCCACTGCCGGACCTACTCAGCACATTCACGGCCTGTGTTTCGCTGGCGGATATTGACCAACTAAGCTTGATTTCGCTTGGAAAAGCCCGTGATTACGTACGCGGCATGCAGCAAGAGTCAGGCGGTTTTCGCGGTTTTGAATTCGACCCAGCGGATGACATTGAATACACGTTTTACGGTCTGGGAGCACTAGCACTGCTCGAGACGGCCTAAGGCCATCCCGCCTGACGTCTAACTCAGCGATGGCTCTGTTGTTACCATTGTGGATACCCAGCCATTGTCAATCAAACACCATCCAGAGCAAAGCAGCGTCATGACCTCGCACACGCAGACTCCCCCAGCGGCGGCTGTTCCAGGTCTCTCCGGTAAACGCGTTACATTTTTCGTCTTGCTTGGCTTGGCTGTAATTGGTGCTGGTATCAGCTACACGCTGTGGACCTACAGCCGCTTGGATGTTGCGCGCAAAGCGTCGGCCATCGCCTGGCGGGATCTAACCGAGCAACTCGCATTGCGTTATCGATCCGCCGAGAAAATCGTCGCTCAAGGTGTCGACAGTCGTCAAACAAAAATGGAGTTTGGAGAGCGATTCCAATTGGCCGTAGACCGGTTTCGGACCATCGCCTTGTTAACGGACCAATACCAAGCGGGGCTGAGCGTAGAAGAGTTGCTCGGCAGCGAGGATTTCATTGCGATCAACATGGCCGTAAACGGCTCACGCCATCTGCCGCAATCGGACGAGCTCAAGCAAGCGGTGGAGGGTTTTAACCAGATGCGCGCGCGAGAACGCGACTTGCTCGACAGTTTCGGTGGCAAGATGCTCGATATCGTTTTGAAGTTCGTCGCCCCCACTCCCTTTGAGCTCGCCCACTGACACTTATTCCACAGATGCGTTGCCTCGCTGCCCGCCGCGCCCTGACCCTGCGTCTGCTTCGCACCTCGCGTGATGTACGCCCTAAAGTTTTACTAGCCCTAAAGTTGCTCCTGTTCAAGGGAGCTGATTTTGCGATTCGCAACTATGGCGACTGCTGGCCTCTGTCTTTCCAGCGGCGAGTCGTTAACCTCTTTTTGAGCAATGCCTGCCGCTGCCGGTTGCCACGGTTATTTTCTGGCGATCGTCTGGCAACAACGCTGGCATGTTGGTTCAGTCTGCAATCGTTACCCGCAATGGAGCGTCCCCTTGGACAATCAGTCAAGCAATTTTTCGGCAGCATCGAGTGATATGGAATCGATCGGCGAGTCGCAGGATTCTGCCACCGGCGGTCAACTGGAACAGGGTGCGATGGACGCCCAACTCGATGATCCTAAGAGCCTCGAGCTGTCGGCCGAATTTGTTGGACGCTGGTCAAAACTGATTAGCACCACCAATTGGGAAAAAGGCCGGATAATCGCAGAGTGGCGGGACGCCCTGATGGGTTCGCAGTCGCCATCAGCCGCATATAGCGACGAAGCCTGGAGCCGCCGCGTTGGAGGTGTTTCGCCGCAGCATGTGGGAAGATTGCGTCGTGTGTTCGAACGATTCGGAGCGAGCTATAGGAGCTACAACGGATTGTACTGGAGCCACTTCTTGGCTGCCGTCGATTGGGACGATGCAGAAATGTGGCTAGAAGGAGCTTCGCAAAGCAACTGGAGTGTGTCTGAGCTTCGCCGCACGCGATGGGAATCGATGGGGGGCCAGCCTGGCCACGAACCGGATGAGAGCGAGATTAGCGCGGATGGCTTCATCGCAGGTAGCTTCGATGAAGATTTTACACCTTTAGCCGAAGTAGACTCGCAGGCAGCCGCGCAGGATGGCCCGCGGGCGGTCGCCGAGGGACCACTCGCCGAGGGCCCAGACTTTGGCGACGATTCCTATGGCTCGGGACCCGCCAATGAAACCGACATTGATGGAGAGGATGACTTGCCATGGGATGAACTGGCAAGCGATGCTCCCAGCGAGTCACCGTTTGCGCGACTCCCAAGTCTGCCCGTTGATCTCGCAGAGGCGCTCGAGCAATTCAAACTGGCGATCATCCGGCATCGCGCTGATTCCTGGTCGGAGGTGTCGCAAGCAAGCGTGCTCCAAGCTCTCGATGCGCTCAAGGCGTTTACGAGCCTTTAGTCCGTCTCCAACTCGACGAATAGACGCTTGCGTGGTTCAACGCCAGGTGCTCGCGGGCTGTGATGAAATCAACAGCCCGCTCGCATGCCAGTTAGCATCCATTTTGACGCTTGGGCAAGTGCGCTGCTTGCCCAAACCGCCGCTGCGGGTCGCCCTATTTGATGGGTACCGAATAACTGATCGCACCAATTGCTTTTCCAGCTGGTACCGCTTTGTAGTGTGCGTGGCACATGACGCATTTTTCCAGCACGACTGGTACTGGCGTCATAGCACGTAATACAAACACTCCATCGTCGCGGCGTTCGACGGCTTCGACGAACGCTTCGCCCTGTTTGATTTTTTCGACAGCCTTCTTTTCGAAATCATCGTTGGCGACATTCTTGTCATCGTAGGGCTTGCCGGTAACATCCAGCAATTCGGCCTTATGCCAGCCTTTCTTGTCAATGGCTGAAAACAGAGCCACCGCTGCCGAACCTGCGGGAAAATCTTCTTCGCTGTGAACGTACTTGTCGGTGATGAATACCACCGCCGTTTTGTATATGTCGTCGAGCATCTTCACTGTGTCGCGAGTGCGGGCGACGGCGCGAGGATTCGGTTTCTTCTCATCGTCCTGAGCGAGCAAGAAATAGCTGTCAACGCAGACGATACTCAGCAGGGACGAAAGAGCAATGTATTTGACGGTGAGACGCAAGACAGGTACTCCTCAGGAAGTGGTCGGACGGGCCGGGGCAGAGTTCGCCGATGTGGCAAACGAACAGGCTCAGCCTACCTGCTCGAAATAGGATGTCAATATCCAATTGTCCCCGGTGGACAACGCTGCCAAGCGGTCGGGGGCAGCGGGAACTTCCACCGTCTGGCGACAGTGGCTACGTAGCCACCGCTGCCAAGCGGTCGGAGTTCTTCGCAAACGCGTCCACCGTCGTCTGGCGACGGGTGGCTACGGATCGCCTCCACCGTCTGGCTACGATTTTTGCTTGCTAGGGTCCAATTAGATCTTTTCTGTGAGTAACTTAGCCACGAGTTCGGGGTTGTCTTGTTCGCGAAGGTGGGCGATTTGCGATGCGGGAACGCCAGCTTTCTCCAAGTTTTTTGCCAGCGATTCCCACACTCGTTCGCGCTTCTTGCCTTCGGCCAAATAAAGTTCGGTGACGAGTTCCTGAGCGCGCTGCAAGCCGATCGAGTCCATATTGTCGTAGTATCGTTTAATCACTTTTTGTTGATACTTACTATGGTTTTTATCGCTCATTCTTTCCTCCGAACTGCGTGGGCTAGCGGTCGATGTCAAACGATGGCCAAATCTATCGACTATTCGCGGACTCGCCAACAGCTAGCCGATCGATTCAGCTCTGTTTTTGACGATGGCGAGTCTTTTGGACAGCCGTTCTTCGGCGACACAAACATAAGTACCTCTTGTGGGTTGTTTTGTACCCTGAGTTTACCGATCCCCTCTAAGTGACTGTTGTTTAGCGGGAAGTCGCTTTTTTTGCCATAATCAGCAGGCAAAGTCTATCTGACCGGTGCTAGAGGAATTCTTGGCATCCCTCTAGGAGGTACTCGGCAGGATTCTTTTCTTTGGGCTCTTGCGTTTCTTGCGGTCGAGATCAAGATTGGCGAAATGGAAACTAGACTTGCGTCCGCCATGCAAAAACTGCGGGACGAGAAATCAGTAATTTTACCAAGCCTGCTGCTTTGCGATTTTGGCGATCTGCGACGCGAAATCGAAAGACTTGAAGAGGCTGGCGTGAGGGCCTTGCACCTGGACGTCATGGATGGCCATTTCGTACCCAATCTAACTTACGGCATGCCAATTGTTGCTGCTGTGCGCAAGCTGACTCCATTGCCCATCGATGTGCACCTGATGATTGCAGAGCCTAGCAAGTATGTGCGGCAATTCGTTGAGGCCGGTGCGGACTGTCTAACGATTCACGCAGAAGTTAATGAAGATATTGGCCACACGCTAGAACTCATCCGTGCTCAAGGAATCGGCGTTGGCATCGCGGTGAACCCAGAAACCGGGTTAGAACGCGTGGAGCAGGTCTTGCCACTGTGCGACCTGTTGCTAATTATGAGTGTCAATGCTGGCTTTGGCGGCCAGGCATTCAATCCTGTTGCGTTGCAGAAGCTGGAAAGCGTAAAAGCAACTTATCCGAATCTACTTCTCGAAGTTGACGGTGGCGTGAATCTGAAAACGATTGCCAGTTGCAAGCAGGCTGGAGCGAGTTTATTTGTTGTTGGTTCAGCCATTTTTGGTCAGGACGATTATCGGAAAGCTGTAGAGCAGCTTTCCGAAGCCATTGGACGGTGATTAGATTCTCTTATTTAAAGAGTTTGCATGATTGAGGTATTGTTAATTAGACCTGGTTCGACGACCTTTGACCAAGAAGGCCGAATCAAAGGTTCGCTGGACATTCCGCTCAGCCCCCAGGGTGAGGCGCAAGCTGAAGAATTGTCCCAGAATCTGGCGCAAGTCAAATTGGACTGTCTTTACGTAGCTCCCTGCGAGTCGGCGTTGAAGTCTGCAGAGCGGATTGGCGAGCGGAATTTCTGTAAGCAAAAGACGCTGGATTGTTTGCGAAATCTGGACCACGGCTTGTGGCAGGGCAAGCTGCTGTCCGAGGTCCGTCGTTTGCAGCCTAAGGTTTATCGCCAGTTTCAAGAGCATCCAACCGACGTGTGTCCTCCAGGTGGCGAAACGGTTCAGAATGCGTTTGATCGCATTCAATCCATGTTGAACAAACTTCGCAAGAAGCATGAAGGTGGTAGAATAGGCTTATTGGTGCCGCAGCCCATGGCTTCGATAGTCAAATTCGCCCTGGTGGGTGGCAGTATCGGCGACCTATGGAAGTCGGAGCTAGATTTCGGTACTTTCGAAGCCTTGAACGTTGAGTCTAAGGCTCAGTCAGTACCGGCATCCATAATGGCGACCGTATAAAAAACAGCTTGCCAAGGTGCCAGCTGTGAGGCCGAGGTGCCAGCTTAGAGGCTGTCGCAGTGTCGCCGAGGCATCGGGGTTATCGAATCGTTGGCGGTCGGAATGATAGGCAGACAGCGGCTGCGAGCGTCTGCCGAACCTTGACAGCGAATAAAATGGCAACAATAGAAACGGCGATCGAAGTTATCCTAACCTCACAGAAGCGGCCCGTACCGGATGGAGTGTGGGTTAGGTGTCCGGGATGCTCGGCGACCATCTATCGCAAGGAAGCCGAACGGCTTCAAAACGTGTGCCCTCGTTGCCAATACCATTTTTATGTGTCGGCCATCGAACGCATCGGACAGGTACTCGACGAAGGGACTTTTGAAGAATGGGATGGGGATTTGCTTCCCACGGATCCCTTGCGATTCAGCGACAAGAAGCGCTACGCAGATCGTCTTGTCGAGGAGCAGGCGCGGACGGGGCTGAAGGACGCAGCGCTTACAGGCTGCGGGATGATTCGCGCGCGACGCGTCGCAATTGGTGTCACAGATTCCGCGTTTATCATGGGCAGTATGGGTTCGGTTGTTGGCGAGCGACTGACCCGATTAGCTGAACGAGCAACAGCTCAATCGTTGCCTTTGATTATCATCAGCGGTTCTGGCGGTGGCGCTCGGATGCATGAAGGCATCCTGTCGCTCATGCAGATGGCCAAGGTCTCGGCAGCGCTGGCCCGCTACCACTCGCTGGGTGGTCTCTATATCTCTGTGCTTACCAATCCAACGATGGGTGGCGTTGCAGCAAGTTTTGCATCCCTGGGGGATCTCGTGTTTGCCGAACCCAAAGCGCTCATCGGTTTTGCTGGTCCACGAACGATTAAAGCCACCATCAAGATCGAGCTGCCTGAAGGCTTTCAATCGAGCGAGTTCTTGCTCGAGCACGGCTATATTGATCGTATTGTCGAGCGGAGTCGCCTCAAGAACGAGATTGCCCGGGCCATCGATTACTGCGGGAAGTAGAATCTTCTATGGGATTTTTCGAAAAACTAGGCTTCGGTTCCAAGTCCAAGGATTCACGGGGCGACGAGCCGATCAAGTCGGTGAAGTCCAAGAAGCGAGTCGATATCGATCAGCGTTTCGAGCGTCTGCGGACGGCCGTCAGCGGTACCATGAGCAAGTTCTACGCGGCACGCGACCGCGAGTCCGATCAAGTCGTCGGACTCAAATTGTGCGACCTAGAAAAGTTCGCTTTTTTCGAAGCTCGCTTTAAGGGATTGCAAAAGCCGACCGAGGGTGAAATCTCGGCAATGATGATCCACCCCCATATCATCAAGACGCTTGAATACGGGCTGTCCAACAAGAACGAACCGTATTTGGTGATGGAGTTTATCGACGGCCCAGGATTGAACGTATTGATTCAGTCTCGCGACGAAGAGCGGCTGCATGGCAAGCGAATTTCGCTGATGATTCAAATGGCCGAAGCATTGTGCTATGTACATGCCAAGGGCTACATTCATCGCGATATTTGCCCTCGCAATTTTATATGTACAGCGGATGTCAACACCATCAAGCTTATCGACTTTGGTCTGACAGTACCTGCCACCGAAGCGTTCATGAGGCCCGGGAATCGCACCGGGACGCCGCTGTACATGGCTCCAGAAATCGTTCGCCGGCGTGCGACCGATCAACGCTTGGACATCTTCTCGTTTGGTGTATCGCTATATCAGTTATTGACCTTTGAATTGCCTTGGCCAGTGGGCGATGCTAGCGCTCTGGCAGCTCTTAATCACGATACCTCCAATCCCAAGAGCATCTACGATTACCGCCCCGAGCTCGATAAAACTCTGGGCGATGCCATCATGCTCTGCATCCAGTCGAATCCGCAGGCTCGAATTCAAACGATGCAGCAGTTGCTGAACACCCTGCGCGGCGTGAAATCCGAAGACGCCTGACTATACTAAGGCGGTTTGCGATGAAGACCCTCATTTTAATGCGGCATGCGAAAAGCGACTGGAAGCAACCCGGCTTGGCGGATCACGACCGACCACTGAATGCACGCGGATTGCGCGCTGCTCCCGCGATGGGGCGACACGCGCGCGAGGCCGGACTAGAGGTCGACGTGATTTTGGCTAGCAGTGCGGTACGAGTCCAGCAGACCGTTGAGCTATTGCGCCAAGAGTGGGCTGCCGACGCAGAGTTGCTCACCAATAAATCCTTATACTTGGCTACTCCGGAACAGATTGTGTCCGATGTCCAAGCCTTGCACGACGATTGGGTACACGCTTTGGTCGTGGCGCACAACCCCGGTTTATCCGCGCTCGCCAGTTGGTTGGCGCAGGCTGATATTGATATGCCCACCGCTGCCATGGCTGTATTTAAGTTCGCTAGCCCTTCTTGGCTCGAATCGTTTTCAGCGGCGGAGCGCGAGCTCGCCGAGTTCTGGAAGCCGCGAGACCTGATAGAAGAGCCGGATTGAGCCTCCGGCAACGTCGAGCAACGCGAGCTAGGAAACGTCGAGCAGGTGCGAGCGAGGCTGTGCGCAGCCACTACTTTCATGGTGGGTAGCTGCTAGAATATTCTCGGTCTAATTAAGATCCGCTCCACCCACAGCTTAGGAACTGATTATGTTGCGCATGTTCACGCTCGCGGCTTTCGTATTTTGTAACGCTTCGTTGACTCTGGCCGCAGACTTGCCCAAAGTTGGCGATAAAGCGCCCGATTTCAAAATGAAAGGTAGCGACGGCAAAGAGTATTCAGCGAAGGATTTTGCAGGCAAGCAAGCCGTCATTATCGCTTGGTTCCCCAAGGCATTCACGGGCGGCTGCACCAAAGAATGCAAGTCGATGAAGGAGTCTGGCGCACTGTTGAAAAAATTCGATGTCGCCTACTTCACTGCTAGCACTGATACAGTGGACAAGAATGCCGATTTTGCGAAGAGCCTTGAGTTGGATTATCCAATTCTTTGCGATCCACAAGGCCAAAACGCCAAAATGTTCGGTGTCTTGGCTGACGGAAAGACTACGGCTAGTCGAGTTACATTTGTGATTGGCGCTGATGGCAAAGTATTGGCTGTTGAAGATAAGGTTAAGACGGAAACGCATGGAGAGGATCTTGCAAAGCTGTTGGATGAACTGAAGGTGGCGCACAAAAAGTAGTTGCTCGTGCAACCACGCAACGACTTTGGAGTCTGCATGCATATCTACTTGATGGGCTATCGCGGCTCGGGAAAAACGACCGTTGGCAGGCTGCTGGCCGCGCGGCTGCAGCTGCCATTTGTGGATACGGATCAAGTCATTGAAAGCGCTGCAGGAAAAACAATTCGCGAAATCTTCGCTGAAGAAGGGGAGCCAGGGTTCCGCAATCGCGAGCAACATGCCCTGGCCAGCGTAGCGGCAGAAACAGCCAACAGCGTCGTCTCGCTGGGCGGCGGCGCCATATTGCGTGAAGCGAATCAGAGTATCATTCAGTCTAGCGGACGGGTAGTGTGGCTACACGGCTCGCCCGAGGCCCTGTTCGCTAGAATCGAGTCGGATCTCGCTACCGCGCAGCGCCGACCGCAACTCACAAATCTGAGCGGTTGTGACGAAGTTGTCGACATTCTGGCCAAGCGAGAACCGATTTATCGCAAGCTGGCTGAAAAGACTGTTCTTACCGACCTACGATCACCCGATGACCTAGTGGCAGAGATTGCTGACTGGGTAAATTCTTTTGGTCAGCAAGTGTTTGCCGAGTGAATTGCGTACGACTTGATGAACAAGTCGAATGGACTGAGTATCGGGCGAATGGAATCTTACTAAGCGATCGGCTCGTATAGCTCAAACGCTAGCGAGTTCGCCACGCAGCAACAGACCTAGTGAATGTTGCGCAACAAAGGAACTGCGTTGCTAGCTGGATTCATAGCATTGGAACCCTGGGTGCGCCAGGCACTTGTAATCCTCCTAGGATTGGTGGCTGCTCGTTTTATCAATTGGGCCATCGTTAATTGGGCGTATTTCGCTCAACCGCTTGGGCCCTGGGCTGCAGCGCCGCAAGGTAGTCCAGCTCACTCATGGCGCGATCACTTGCCCCTGCTAGGTTGGGTGCGACTGCGACGCGAATCCAACGTGCATGGGCGATTGTATTGGCTGCGTCCCATGTTGATCGAGTTACTTTTTCCCCTGGCTATCGCCTGGTACTATCACTTTTGCATTTCGGGCGGAGCCTTGGGATTGGGGCAGGCAGCCAAGGGGCTTGCACCCGAATTGCATTGGCAATTCTTGGGGCACTTTATTTTGTTCGTGTTGATGATGATTGGGACGTTCATTGATTTTGACGAGCAGACCATACCCGATCTTGTTACGATTCCAGGAACTATCCTGGGTTTGCTTGGCGCAGCCTTTGCACCGATGTGGCTGCCGTTTCACCAGGCTCCGCTGGCCTGGGAAGAACTCCACGCTGGCATGCCGGGTGGCTGGCCAATTTCGCTGGACGGACGCTGGGGGCTGATTGTTGCGTGGCTGATTATTGGAGTGTGGGGATTTGCCTTGCTCGATCGTCGCTGGATTGGCCGGCGTGGTTTCATTCAAGGCGTTCGATTTTTTTGGGCTAGAATATTTCGCCACCCTTGGCTGTGGAAAATAGTTGCCGTTGTGACAGCCGGTCTGGCGCTGGCAATTTATTTGGGGTGGTCCTCGTCGACAATGAATTCGAATACGGGGCGCTGGAAGTATTTGTTGAGCAGCTTGATGGGATTGGCTTTTGCGGGCGGCGTGACCTGGGCAGCGCGGCTGGCCGCGTCGTGGGCCATGCGAGTTGAGGCGTTGGGTTTTGGCGATGTGACGCTGATGGCGATGATCGGTACGTACATCGGCTGGCAACCCAGTCTGCTGGTGTTTTTTGTAGCACCGATCGTCTCGCTGGTTTTTGTACTCGTGCGCTGGATCGTCACGGGGTCGAATGCCACGCCCTACGGACCATACTTGTGTGCCGCAACGGTCTTGATTCTGGTGTACTGGGACTCCATTTGGACTCAGTGGGCGGTGGAGCGTTTCGACTTATTGGGAAACACATTCATAGTAGGTGCGATAGCTACGTGCATTGTGCTGATGGGAGCCATGTTATGGATCTGGCGGTTGATCAAAGAGACGCGGGGCATCGCTGGTCGTTAGCCGCTGGGCTGGCGGGCTGGGGGCTACAGCCCATCACGTGCATTGTTTCAGCCCGCGATGTACTGCGCTGTCGGAGAGCGGGCCGGATCGTGATTGACGTTGGGCAGCTGACTGCCGTCTACGGAAGGTGGTGGCCCTATAGCGGAGACTTGCTGCATGTTCGTTGGGACACAGCGTTTCGCGGGATGCAGCGCGATCGTTGCGAGTTGTACTACCATTGTCCAAAATCCGTCAACGGTTTTATGACGTTGGACTACGTGCGTTCTGGTGCCGGAACATCGCTCAATACTTTTTACGCTGCGACGCTAGTCTTGGATGAAATCGCGCGACTGAAGCAAGCCAATGCCATCGTAGCGCACGTGACCAACGCACGGATTTCCGATCGCTTGATGGAAAGATGGGGATGGCAGGCACATTGTCTACAGTGGCAGGGAAGGCATTTCATCAAGCGATTCTACGGCCATTACCCAAGCATCCCAACCAGCTGGCGAACTCGACTTTCCCTGGATTGAACGGGTCTGCGAGTCAGACGCTACCGAAGGGCTCTATGTTTCAACCCGCGCAAGTTTTGCTTCCAGCTCAGCGACACGGGCTTGCAGGCCCTCAATAATCGGGGCGATTTGGCTTTGGGGATAGCGTTTGTGAATGTGCTGAGGACAGTTTGCGTCCCAGGCTTCAACGTGGAATAAAATGGAACGCTCCACTCTGCCGTCGTAGTTGGGGTCGCGAAGACGCTCATTGAGTTCGTCGTTATCCTCGATGACTTCACCGCGGCCCCAGACTTTGATTCGCTGGCGGTTCACGTAATCCATCAAGAAGATGAAGGCTTTGGGGTTCTCTGCTAAATTGCCAAGTGTGATGTACTGCCGATTGCCACCGAAATCGGCAAAGCCAAGCGTTTGGTCGTCAATGACTTTGAGGAATCCTGGAGGTCCGCCCCGGTACTGGATGTAGGGCTGCCCGTCACCGTTCACTGTGCCCAAATAGAACATGTCCAATTCCGCGAGAAAACCGGCCAATTCGGCTGAGACCTTCGTCTGCCAACCACCGTGCGACTCCATTCGAGCATAGCTCGCACGCGATCCTTTCTGTGCCTGAATGGCTTTGACAACAGGAGTAAATGCAATATCGCTGGATGGTGTTGACATGTTCGGTGTCCCGGGATGAATTGTAGAGTATTTGAAAGAGTGGAATGGACTCAGTTGATTGCGTCGTCATATGGCTTGCGAACATCGATCGCAGGTTGCCAATCAGAGTGCCCAGGGTCGATCGAGATCGGATGGGACGAGCAGGTCTGATGATGGGTACTCCGCAAGCTGGAAGCTTACGCCACAGGAATCGCAACATCGACTTGCTCGCTGACGCCACAATTGGCGAGGCAAGCAAGGACGATGTCAGCGAGCGGGTTCATAACGTCGGTCTACTTGTGAGCCATGCAGGATGTTGATTTCGATTCAACACTTCCGACCTTTGGCGTCGATTTGGCATTTGCCTTTCTTGTGGTCCTATTGAGAAACCCACGAATCAGTTTCGCGATTTCTTGGCCATCTTCTTCCAGAGCAAAGTGACCTGTGTCGAACAAGTGAAACTCAAGGTTCTTTAGGTCTCGCTTGTAGGGCTCTGCGCCTGCGGCAGGAAAAATCGCATCATTCTTGCCCCAGACAATCAATGTCGGTGGTTGATGCTTGCGGAAATACTCTTGCCACTGAGGATACAGTGGTGGATTAGTTCCGTAGCTATGGAATAACTTCAACTGAATTTCCTGATTGCCCTCGCGATCAAGCAGAGGCTGTACGTGCCCCCATGTGTCAGGACTGATTGCTTCCAAGTTGCGAACTCCATTGGTGTATTGCCATTTCGTCGCTGCGAGCGTGACGACAAATCGCAGCGCGTCTTCGTTGGGTAAGTTCGGGTTGTTGTACGCGATTTTGACGTTTTTCCAAAACGCGTTGTCGAGGCCCTTATTCACTGCGCCGCGATCCTTCCAATACTCCTTGATAGGCTCCCAGAAGATATTGTCGATCCCTTCGTTGTATGCGTTTCCATTTTGAATGATCAACGTTTCGATGCGATCAGGATGCTTTGCCGCAATGCGAAAACCAATGGGAGCTCCGTAGTCCATCAGGTAAAGGGAATACTTGGTCAATCCTACTTTCTCGGTGAATTTCTCGACTACGCTAGCCAGGTTGTCGAAGCTGTAATCGAACTCATTGACTTTCGGCATCGAGCTGTTTCCGAATCCAGGATAGTCGGGAGCAACGACGTGATACTTGTCCGCTAGGGCCGGTATCAGATCTCGGAACATGTGCGACGAAGTCGGGAAGCCGTGCAACAACAGCAGTGTGGGAGCCGTCTTGGGACCCGCTTCGCGATAGAAGACATCAAGTCCATCAATGGTGACGGTCTTATAAGCCACAGTCGTTACCGCTGAATGCTGTGCAATCGTGCTTGGCGTCTGCGCAAGCACCGCTCCGCTGGCTACGAAGCTCGAGGAGATCGCTGCTAATGCTGCGACAAATAGGTTCAGACGAATGTTGAATTTCATGATCGTTGCCTTTTCGATTTGGATTTGTAGTGAATTCTTTTCGTTTACTTCACGTCGACGATGCCGACGTGGTCTAAAGGGCGAGGCCCTGGCGCATCCCAGAAGAACTTGCGTTCGTTTTCCGCGATGGCCACATCGTTGATGCTCGCTTCTCGGCGACGCATCAATCCGTTGTCATCGAACTCCCAGTTTTCGTTGCCATAAGC
>JBGSTP010000237.1:0-2598 GCA_041736515.1 Pirellulaceae bacterium | reverse complement strand
TTTTCAATATTCCAAGGTCTACCACGTTTCTAAAGGACAGTCACCACGATGGTGCAGTTTCTCCTTTAGTCGAAGCTTTTCATGTTTTCGGCCTACTGCTCTTCCACGCTCAGGCCGCATGCTTTATGGCTTTGGGAATTGAGAGCTTGAATAGCCCGAAGATTTCCTCTTGACTGAGCCCGGTCGACTGCGGAGTACCTGCTTCAGCGAACAGTTGATTGAATAGTTCTCGTTTCTGCTCCAACACTTCGTGAATCCGCTGTTCGATCGTATCGGCCGCCATCATGCGAGTAACCGTCACGGGCGCTGTAACGCCTATGCGGTGCGCTCGGTTGACTGCCTGGTCCTCCACCGCTGGATTCCACCAGCGGTCAAACAGAAATACGTAATGACAAAACTGCAAATTGAGCCCGACACTGCCGGCGCCGTAGCTCATCAAGATCAAGTGTTTTGTGGGATCTTCTTTAAACTGAGCAATGACACTTTCCCGCTTTTTCGATGGAACTCGGCCGTGGTACTGCACCGGGCCAAATCGCTGCAGAGGCTCAGCGATTTTTTCTAGGGTATCCACCCACTGGCTAAACACGATGGCCTTTTGGCCGCTGGCGGCGATCTCCTCCATGTCGGCTTCCAGCCGCTCAAGTTTACAACTCGAGCCGGTGGCAGGGTCGAAATTGCAGATTTGCTTTAACCGCAACACCAATTCAAAAACGTGCTGAATTGTCAATGTTTCGCCCATCCCTGCGAGCTGAACGACTCCTTCGTCTTCTGCAGTACGATAGCTATCGTACTGAGCTGAGGTGAGTTCCAGTTCTTCGTCGCGAAACATTTTCGGCGGCATTTCCGTTAACACTTTGTCTTTCGTACGTCGCAAAATATGGTCTCGCGTCGCTAGACTGATGCTTTTCAAGTTCATCTCGCTACGCAGATATCCAGGCGAAAGGAACTCAAAAATATTTATCAAATCCTCAACAGAGTTCTCGATCGGCGTTCCCGTTAACGCCCACGATCGACCGCGTGGAAGTGAGCGGACAATCTGAGCGGTTGTGCTGTTGCGGTTTTTGATACGTTGCGCTTCATCAAGGACCACTAGATCAAAGTGGGTCTCTGGATCATCCAAGAAGGCTTTATCCCGCATCAGCAATTCGTAGTTAGCAATGCGCACAGGTGCACTGTGTTGTTTCCATATCCAATTGCGTTTGATCGAATCGCCTTCGATTACGGCTACCGGAACTTCGGGGGCCCACTGACGAAACTCGCGGACCCAATTGCTGACCAATGGTTTGGGGCAGACCAGTAGCACGCTCCTTAGTTGCCCAGCCAGCAGTAGCATGCGCACTGTAGTTATGGCTTGCATCGTTTTCCCCAAACCCATTTCATCCGCAAGTATTGCTGTTTCGCGCGGAAATAGAAATGCAATTCCTTCCATCTGGTAGGGGAAGGGCTGAAAGGGAAACCGCAATTCCGCTGAAGCAACCATCGTTTCCAGCGGTGGCTGCAATACAAAGTAAAGTCGATCTTCGAGCTTCACCAGATCGGCGGGCGGCTTAATTCTTGTACGACGAATGTTGTCTCTGCCCGGTGTGGCCTCTTCGGACAGTGGCTTATTGGAGATCGAGTCGCTCTTCGAAGAGAACGAAAAGAAGTCTGCCGCTTCTGGGAACGTGAATCCTACCGTCTGCGGCAATTTGGAAGTCAACCGGATGGGCAGCACCCCGACCGTCAGCTCGTCGAGTGCTGCCGATTGAATGTCAAATTCGAAGTTGCGTCCGAGCTGACTCGTCCAACCAGTCGCATGATTACTAATTTGCTGCGTCGGCAAAGCAACCGTATCGCAGAACTCGACTCCCCCCCAGAACGTCTCGTCGTTCATAATTTCGTTCCCTATGAGCGATAACCTGTTTTCGCGATGCAAGTTACCCTAGGTCACTAAGCTGCCCGGGCGATGGGATGTGCTTCCAAAAGGGCTTCACTAATACGCTGGAATGGCTCAGTCAAATCGAAGTTTGAGGTGAGATTATTCAGGGCGGCGACTAGCCTAGCTTCGCTGCTGGTTTGGGCTGCTAGCATAAAAAGATGCCACTTGCCAACACTCAGTTCTTTTAAGTCTCCAGCAGGTCCAGAGGGAGGTCGAAAGCCCTCTGGTTGGCTTTGAGCACACTGCAGCAGTGCTGCATCTAGCTCGCTTACCGAGGAAATGGCTAAGACGGCTTCGCAATCCGTGAGCAATACGTCGGGCTTGATTTTCGCTTTGGTCGTCAGTGCTTTAGCAATCTGCTCTCCACACACGAATGCATCCATGGTGGGACCGTAGAGCAACTCTTGAGCTCGACTCGGCTTGACTGGCATGGTGCAGTGAAACTCCAGTGGCCGCGCGGTTTGATTGGTGATCAGGTAGCCACCGAAGTAGCCGTGCTCCGCGTGACGTCGAACAGATACAAAGCCCAGTGATACGGTCATTCAGGTTTATTTTGTTTTGGTACGTGGAATTGGCAGTTTAGACAGCATTCATAGGACATCAGTTCAGAATAGGGATGCAGGCGCATCTCGGGAAAATTGGACTGAACAAATCGGTTCTCGTTGTGCAATAGTGGGCGC
>JBGSTP010000147.1:0-9886 GCA_041736515.1 Pirellulaceae bacterium | reverse complement strand
TGTCGATCACCAATTGCTTTTCGGTCCGTTGCCTGAAGGGGTCGAACTCGCGCCCACGTCCTCGCCGGCCCGACTTTGGCGCGTAACTCCCCAGGAGCATATCACGCGACTCAATGAACTGATCAATACCGAGCCTGAGTTCGATCCGAAAAAGCCTGGATTGCGTACCCGCGGAGATGCAGTTCCTACCAACCATGGTGGTGAACTCAAGCTCTACTTTGGGACCGACAATATCCTCAAGTGGCAGGGCGGCACGGTTGCCTATGCGACTGCGGTCAAGAGCCTGCCGGCTGTATTGGCGTCCACGCGTTCCCATGGGTTAGAGAACTTTCCGGACCTATACACCGTTAACAGTGCCGAAGCCACCCAAATCATGAGTGTGGCCAACGACATTATTCGCTATATGGCCAAAGGGCCGCTGAGCATCGCCCAGCCATATCAGATCACCGACGATCCGGAATCGATAGCCGACAAAATGAAGGGCGATCTTCGCGGCCTTCCGACGAGCATTGTCTACAGCACAAAAATGCTTCGGCCGGTTACGCCCGTGATCGAGCTGATGAGCCAGGCAAGTGTTACAGACGAAAGATTGCGGGCAGCCGTCGATTTCCTGTTTGAGTCGTTGACCTTTCGCCCGCCCACTAAGGAAGAGTCGAACCAATACATGGAGATTGCTAAACAATCGATCGACAAACTGGGCCAAGAAGAGGGAGCCGTACTGGGACTGTCTGCCATCTTTCTTGATCGCGACGCACTGTTCCGGCCGGAATTGGCACTGGCCGGAAAACCTGACCAGCATGGCCGCGTAATGCTGCAGGATTGGGAACTTGGATTGGCCGTCAATCATGCGCTACGGTACCTTAAACCCGACCAACCATTGAAGCAAGCGATCCTTGCAGGCCGGATGCGGACGCGGGATGATGTTCGTCGCGAAGTCGAGCGTATGCTGTCCGACGAGAGTATCCGTAAGCCTCGCGTGCTGCAATTTTTTCGGGACTATTTTGACTACGACCTCGGCGGTTACATCTGTAAGGATACGAAAGCGTTGGCAGAAACCGGCGTTAGCAACAAGGGGGTTGCGCACTATAGCGCCATGTTCGATGCAACAGCGAGTACCGATCGATTGATCGAGCTGATTCTAGCCGAAGATCGGGACGTGCTGAAGCAATTGCTGACGACCACGCGGGTTGTAGCTACCAAGAATGATAATACCTACTTCGGTAGATTGCGAACGAAGGCGGAGCGAACTGCCGCCGAGCCCGAGGACGCGGAGATTGATATTGAATTAGTCGAACGACGAGAGCTTGAGCTGGAGGCTGCTTTGGCTGCGTTGGCGAAGCTAGAGGAACTGCTCGAGCGCAATCCAGACGAAGTTCAGGCGAAAGAAAAGGAACTTGCAAACAAGCAGAAAGCCGTAACGACAGCGAGAAATCGGTTGAAAGCGGCTGAGAAACCGAAACGCAGCGATGAAAAGACTGCCAGCATCGCGCCAGCAGAATTGAGTGGTGAAAAGATTTACGCCCGCGTCAGTCGACGCAGTTTTGGCAACGGATCGATGGAGCCGGAGCGAATTCTTGCCACGGCTCCCGAAGGTCAACGCTTGGGAATTCTGACACACCCGAGTTGGCTCGTTTCGCACTCGGATGCAATGGACAACCATGCTATACGTCGCGGCCGGTGGATTCGAGAACGCTTACTCGGTGGCGGCATTCCCGATGTGCCCATCACTGTCGATGCCATGTTACCTGACGAACCTCACAACACTCTCCGCGAGCGGATGCGAGTCACTCGCGAAGAGTACTGCTGGACCTGCCACAGGAAGATGGATCCACTTGGACTTCCATTTGAGATGTACAACCACGCGGGCGTGTATCGCGAACAGGAGCTTGACAAACCGGCCGACACGACCGGCGAGATCATCGATTCGGGCGATTCGACTCTGGACGGTAAGGTTGCCAACGCCATCGAGTTGATACCAAGACTGGCCGAGAGCGAGCGAGCCGAGCAGGTCTTCGTCCGCCATGCGTTTCGCTTTTGGATGGGCCGCAACGAAACACTCAACGACGCGCCGGTGCTGCAAGCAGCGCATCAAGCCTATAAAGAAAGTGGCGGCAGCATGAATGCTGTGCTGACATCGCTACTGACTTCCGATGCTTTTCTTTTCCGCACACGCGATGAGCAAGTAACCTCCGCAAAAGAATAGCTACCCGACAACTTGCGAGAGTCAGGAACAACGAAAGGCGATTGGCGGTGAAAAGGCCGCTGATAAACTCGCGGAGTGGAATTAGTTCGATCGGCCGGTGAAGTGGACTGGGATACACAGCTTGACCAATGCGTCCATTTAGATTGAGTCCCTGTGCATGCTACATTCTAGTCGGTGTATGGGTTGCTGTCGCAGAGGAAGCCGGTTACCTTCTTCGGTGACCAAGCTAGCCAGATTCGCAGAGAATACTTGTAAGTGAGGTCCTGCGCTTTTAGCAAGTGGGCTCACTCCAAAAGTGATCCGTTTTAGCGTCAATTCAACTTTATTCCGCAGATGGAGCGCTGCTGGATACCTCGATTTTAAGGAAAGTCTGCTAGCTCACTTTCCGCGCACCGAACCGAAGAATCCAATTTAAGACAGTATCAAGATTTAGCGCGAATTCGATGGAGCCGGATGTCGGCGATACGAACCAGACCGTGTTTGGCCCAATACGTCCAAGACGCCGCGCCAAGGATCTTTTGCACGCAACTTCAAAAAAACCAGGGACGTTGAAATGTCAATCAAAGCTTCCGACCCGAGCGGCAGCCTGCCACCGGGACAAATCTACCATCCATTTAGCATGAGCTGGATCCAGGCTTTGGCGTCTGCGGCGGACAATCCAGTAGCGCGGACGATTAAACCGAAGCTTGAAATGATCAACGCGCTGAGTCGAACTCAGTCGGACATCGATCGCAAGCGCGCGGCAGAGTCCTTATGGGAGTTTGCCGAGAGCGAGGGACTTAAGGATCTGCTGTGTTTCTTGCCAATTTTTGAATCGAATTGGGTCTTCGACATCGACGATGTTTTCAATTATCAACGCCGCAACAAAGATCCGCAAGCAGTTGATTGCGCGTTGTCTTTCGATGCATGGCGCAGTGCGATTGGCCTGGAGCCGATTGAGGTCGCATTAACGGCAGAAGTGTTCAGCGGCGATTGGTCGAGTCTCGTTCGCAGCGAAGCAGTTCGTTTGCAACAGTCTTTCAATATGTCGGCTGTACCACAAGCGACCACCTTGCGATTGCCTTGCACGGCCAGCTGGGACACAAAGTGCTGGACTGTCAGGTTCGATGATGTAAGTTGGGTTAAAGTACAGTATGCGGATTTGCCCTACGTGAGCCGCCCCAGTTTTGCTCAAATGGAGGAACGATTGACTTGGATCATCGCGGCAGCCAGCGACAATTTAGTCGCCAAGAAGAACACTCGCTATGAATTCCGACCAGCCCTGGAGCCTTGGTTCGACTGTGTCGAAAGCCTAAAACCGCTGCACGAGATGCTGCTTCGGAATGCGGGTACGTTTTCAACCTGGGTCGCACGCTGTTGGAGCTGTATTTGGCCAGTCGTCTACCGCGAGCAAAACGTGTTGCGAGAACGTGCAGATATCGACCGAGTTCGCAGCGAACTCAAAGCCTGCCTGGATGCCCAGCCGCGACTGTGCATGTGGATGTTTGTGTTCGCGAAATTACTCTGCCAAACCCAAATCAGCACAGGCCTAGGATTCTGTGCTGACTTTCGCAGTTCGTAATTTTCACCATTCAAGTTGCAGATCAAAAGAAGAATGGACAAGCGGCTATCGTACGATAACCGAAGCGTTCGCTGTAGTCGGTTTGGCGATTCGACTCAGAGGAAGGGTCACCAATACCAAGACCTGGTGGCACCCGCATTGACGAATTGCGCACGCGAAGGAATGTAATACAGCTGTCGACCATTCGACAAGTAACTGGCATTCATGTTGGGGCGAGCTGGATTGTAGCCAATCCATTTGTTGTACTCGGTTCTCAGCATGCGCTGCTCGGCCTCAAACATTGCGCGCTGGTGGATGATGCTCCAACCGCTTGCTTCTTGATTGTAGGACGCGCTAGACGGACTTGACAACGGTAATGCAATTGGATTTGCAGCAGTTGGCTCCTGCGCATGAAGTGTTTGCGACGGCGGAGTCGCAAACATCCCACAGAAACACAGTATCAAAGCAGCAACAGATTCTTTTAGCATTGGTTTTCTCCACACGGATCAGAGATGCGACACGAAAGTCACCGTTGGTCAAAACAAGTTCAAAACCGAGTTTGGAGCAGTTTTGAGTGTTCTGGTTGCACGTGAGAGCATCCAGCGACGTACGGGAACTTACATTGTGAGCTATCGAGTTGCGGCACCGGTGATTGCCAGCAAAACTCGCTAGGAGCGGCAACTTGCCAGGGTGAAGAGTCAATAACGCTGCCTAAATAAGCATAGCTGCCTAGGCAAACTGGTCCAGATTGATGGGGTTTATCGCTTGCGGAGACAGATCATGCGTACACGCACCGGCCCAACTGCATACCAGTCACAGTTTTGTAGTTGCGACAGTTTGTAGCAGTTCATTGATTGATCTAAACGCTCGCGATTGTCCTCAATCGTTTTTCGCCCCGCACACCACGTAACATTGCCGCAGGTAGTAACATTGCCGCAGTTAGCGAAATAGGCTGAAGGTCGAAATGTTGGCTCTGAAATTGCGGGAATCGATCCAGAGAGTTTAGAATTCGAAAGCGATTGGGGCCAATCTCTCAACTCTTCGTTTATTTCATCTGGTCTGTCCATGGGCAGGACAGCACCAAGTCCAGCGATGCTAACGCATTATCACTATTAGCCTCGTGAACCGTTGCGACAGTTTTGTCCGGCGCTCTAAATGGATACTAATTGGGCGGCACAAAACGGTGGTTGCCGAGTTTGGCCGAAGTGTGGGACTCGACGGTGTCTTGCTCGACTCCCGGATCGCCCTGCGACTGCATCCACTGCTCCAGCTCTTTCGCGAGCGCAGCTTTGAGATCCGCGAACTCGGGTTGATGGGCGAGATTCTTCATTTCAAAGCGATCATTGGAATATTTGTAGAGCTCCTCTGCAGGACGATGCATGTAACGTCGGACCAAGTCATAGGTGCGAGAATTTGTCGAGGCATCCCAAACCCAGGTGGCCCAATACTGATTATTCAGGGCACCATCTCCCGACACTCCCATTACATGTTTCTCGATATAAATTTCATTTGGCGATAAATTTCTGATGTAGTGATATTCACCGTTGGTTATCGATCGGATAGGAAACGCAGGTCCCTCGGGGTAGTTGTTGTGCATACCAAATGCATACTGGCGATGCGTTGTCTCGGAACCTCGGAGTACGCCGAGGAAGCTCGTACCGTCAAACTGCCATTCACTGGGAGAGCCTCCGCAAGCATCCAACAGTGTTGGGGCTACGTCCGCATACTGCACCAGAGCGTCGGTGCGGGTACCGGGTTGAATTGTCCCGGGCCAGCGGGCGATGAGGGCCGTATGAACTCCCGCGTCCCAGTTGGTCCATTTTCCGCCAGGAAATTGTGCACCTTGCTCGGAAGTGAACAAAACAAGCGTATCGCTAGCACGTCCGGCACGATCCAGCACTTGCAGTAGCTCACCCACTTGTCCGTCCATATAGGTAATCTCTGCCAGGTAATTGGCAAAGTCTCGGCGGGTTCTTTCGTTATCTGCAATACTGGGAGGCAGTTTAATTCCTGCGGTTGGGTACCGACTCGCATCGCCCATGACCCACGGTACGTGCGGCTCGACGAGGGCGACAACTAAACAAAATGGTTGCTTAGGATCGCGCGTGATGAATTCATGGACCTTGGCAATGTCGTGCGTTTGAGTTGGGTTGCGCACACAGCTCTTGTCGTAGCCGCCGACAGACTCAAACGGAAAAGCCTTGTCGGGCAAAACATGAACTTTTCCCGCCAATCCTACTCGATAATTAAGTTGGCCAAGATAATGAGGCAAGCTAGTTGTGCTGGCTCGGCTCGCTGCATGATTCCAGGCACATCCGTTTCGCATAGGGTACTGCCCGCTGTAAAGTTCGGCTCGGCAAGGTTGGCACATGGCTGAGCATAAGTAAGCGCGGTTGAACACCAGGCCTTGCTGGGCGAACGCATCGAGATTGGGAGTCTTCGCATTTTGGCCGCCATAAACGGCAAGATCGCTGTAGGTGCAATCATCGGCCATGATGATCAATACATTGGGACGTTCACTTGCCAGAGACGAACAGTCAAACAGCGACCAGTGCAGGGTCGCCGCAAAAAAACAAATTAACAATCGATTCTGAGAGAACATGGTTAGCATGCCTAGAGTTAATCGGTAAAAGTCTAGTGTTAGTCAGCAAACGTAATATGGAATCGATCGTAGGCTGGCGCTGCGCACGCCCGGTCGCGTTTTTGCCATCGTTATTTTGGGAACTTCGGGAGTCGTTTTTGAGCAAACGCGTTGAGCCCCTCCAGCGCCGCTTCCGTCGTAAAGGACGTCGCCATGGCGGCAGCTCCACTAGAAAGCATCGTACTCAATTGCTCTCCCACCATTTCATTCAGAACTCTTTTAGTCAGCTGCAGCGACTCCGCCGCACCCTCAGCGATTTCCTCAATCCAATTGCTGGCGCGGACCCAGACTTGGTCTGAGCCAACGAGGTGATGTACCAAGCCCAACGATTTGGCTTCAGCGGCGGAGAGTTCATCGCCACCAATCAGCATGCGGCTAGCTATGGCTCCACCCGCACGGAAGTTGAGCAGTGGTGCGACTAGGCCGGATACGAGTCCCAGACGAGGTGCGGGTATGCTGAACGTCGTTCGCTGGCTAGCGACTACCAAGTCGCAAGCCAGTACCAGCGCAAAGCCTGTAGCGATTGCCGCGCCATCTACAGCTGCAACGATGGGCTTAGGGAATTGCAGCATTTGCTCAAG
Source organism: Pirellulaceae bacterium (assembly GCA_041736515.1). GTDB lineage: Bacteria > Planctomycetota > Planctomycetia > Pirellulales > Pirellulaceae > Aureliella. Next base: position 2,921 of record JBGSTP010000147.1, on the reverse strand, counting down.
CAGAGATTGCAGGGCCTGAGCGTCGTCGCTCCACTGCTGCATGGGTTCTTTTTCAGCTGCCGTCGCTTGCAATTCGACCAAATCCAGACCCGCGCAAAAATGCGAACCCGCACCCGTCAACACGACTCCTCGTACTTTTTTTTCTTGTCGCAAATCACCAAAACTTTGCGACAATTGTTCGATCAGCTCGCGACTTAAGGCGTTGCAACGTGCCGGGCGGTCTAGAATAATGGTTCCTGCTGCCCCGTTCACCGATACTTTGATCATTTCCTGCCAACCTGAAGAACTAATCCATGCGCTGTCGAAAAAACAACACTACGAAGTCTAAACAATTGCACCAATCGTACCGTATGGCCTGTGCAATCTACAACCACTTTAGTCTGTGGATTGTTGTTTTTGCGCTCAGCATGCCTGTATTACAGGCGCAGGACACGGCCAGTGCGGCTGGAGCGAATAGTTCGCTGCCGGACATCATATATCTTATTTCCGATGATCAAGCCTGGAGCGACTATTCGTTCATGGGACATGAGCATATTCAAACGCCCAATATTGATCGTTTGGCGAAAGAGAGTCTATTGTTCACTCGTGGCTACGTTCCAGATAGCTTGTGCCGCCCGTCGTTGGCGACAATGATTAGCGGGCTCTATCCACATCAGCATGGTATTGTGGGAAATGATCCACCTTCATTATCTGGAAAGACTGGAGTGCGTGGCGGAAACTATCGCAACGCTGACTACCAAAAGGATATCGAACAGTACTTGAAACTGCATATCGATCAAATCGAGACCCTGCCCGACCGACTGAAACCGCTAGGTTATGTTAGCTTTCAAACGGGAAAATGGTGGGAGGGCAATCCGACGCGTGGTGGTTTCGACGGTGGCATGACTCATGGTGACCACAATCGTGGAGCACGCCATGGCGATGTTGGCCTAGATATTGGTCGCAAAGGCATGGCGCCGATCGAGAAGTTCGTTTCGGAATCGCATCAAGCTGGCAAACCCTATTTCCTTTGGTACGCTCCCATGCTGCCCCACACGCCACACACTCCTCCGGATGATTTGTTGGCCAAGTACCAGAAAGTGACCGACAGCGAGCCGGTCGCCAAGTACTGGGCCATGTGTGAGTTTTTTGATCAGACCGTGGGGCAACTTCGCGAGATCGTTAGTCGTCATGGAAGACCGGACAATACACTGATCGTGTATGTATGCGACAACGGCTGGATTAATTTAAAAGACAAAAGCGCATACGCACCCAAAAGCAAACGAAGTCAGTACGATGGTGGCATTCGCACGCCGATCTTTTTTCACTGGCCTGGGCACATCGCTGCAAAACGCGATGACACACACCTAGCCAGTAGTATCGACCTGGTGCCCAGCGTACTAGCTCTAGTTGGAGCCAAGTCGGATAGTAATCTCCCCGGAATCAATCTCACAGATGCGGGGACAGTGGCAGCTCGAAAAGCAATAATGGGTGAGATCCTGGAGCATGACATCCAAGAGATGGATAATCCGCGCAGTAGTCTGATCTATCGTTGGATTATCGAGGGTTCCCGCAAGGTGATTGTTCCCAATAACGAGCGAGTCCCCGGCGAAATGGCGGAGCTCTACGATCTATCGCAGGATCCATGGGAAGAACGCAATTTGGCAGCGGAATTTCCAGCGGAGGTGAAGCAGCTTTCTATGAAACTCGACGCTTGGTGGAAGTAGCGGAAGTAAATGCATCCAAGTTGTTTAGCGGTCGACGAGTTGCTGAGGGACTGTCAGGTTCGCAGCGATCGACGAAGTGGACCTGGTGGTCAGCACCGAAATAAGGTGGAAACGGCAATTATTATAGTGCACCGTCCGACCGGAATTTTGGCGGAGGCAAACGAGCGTCGCAGCCAGCTTGACAATCGCCGAGTTGCTTTGTGGCGACTACGTTTGGCGTTGGCGGTGCGCCATCGAACAGCTGATAGCGGGCTGCAAGCATCGGTCTTATGGAGGTCGCGGGCTAAGCAGCGACGAATCAGTGTCGCTGCGGAGCATGAAGATTTTCCGGCGCTGTTGGCGGAAGCGATGGATCGTTTGCTGCTGGCTGAGTATTCCGTACCGGAATGTGCGGCGTTCTTCGACGTAGCGGCTTCGCAGTTAGTCAAACTGCTGAAACAGTGGCCGCAAGCGCTAACACAAATCAATGCCGCGCGCCTTGACCGCGGCCTGCATAAATTGACGTAGTGCCATAACACAATTTAATGTTGGAGTAGAGGAATAGGTTCTCCCGCGTCGACGCGTTAAATCCCGGACCTCGCAAGCGCTGCCAGCGTCGCAGTGTCAGGTCTACCACCCACCAGGTTTCGCCGAAGAGCTGTATTCGTCCAATGTGAATGGTAGCTTTCGGCGAACATCTGCCGTAGGACTCTCCGCGGACAGGGCGACATGCTCAGCTTCTGTTCACCATGGTGCCACACTTCCGTTGATACCGCGTTTGACTCAACCACAGGCTTCGCTAAAATTTTCGGTAGAAATCATCGGTACCTTGTCGGTACCAGCACGGGATGTAGCTCAGCTTGGCTAGAGCGCTACGTTCGGGACGTAGAGGCCGTCCGTTCAAATCGGATCACCCCGATTTTTTGTAAACACTGCTGAAACTTAGACTTAAGTTACCTGCCGATGGTCGGCAGTGCAGCCCGTTTTCAGATACTCAAAACGGTACATACCGTTTTGGCATTTTTGAAAGGGTTGCTCCATGCCGAAGCTCACGAATTCCGTTCCCAAATACCGCCATCACAAACGCAGCGGGCAGGCGGTTTGTTGTTACACACAAATATATAATGCTCTAGTCTCGCAGTTCGCGATCGGCTAAGTCAAGGTTTGGCTTTTGCTGGCAATGCAGATTCAGGAAAAATTTAGACCAGGATGGTCCAACGATGATGGAGAAATGGG
>JBGSTP010000233.1:0-16626 GCA_041736515.1 Pirellulaceae bacterium | reverse complement strand
GAGCGTAAAGTCTGGAACGAGTAACTCGGGTTCGGTCGAGGCGGATGCGGTTGGACCTTCGCCCCCGGACCCACCGCGCATGCGGTCCATTTCGGCGGTCAGCTGATCGATGGGTACTGGTTTTTTCAGGTCAATCTTTGGATTGCTTTGAGCCAATCGTTGCAGGAAAAACTGAGCTGGACCTTCGGCTTCGTCGGGGTCGATCATATTATTACTGTTGCGGTCGAACCGCTTCAGCATATCAGCTGGGTTGAACCCTCCGCCGGGACTGCCACCACCGCGACTAGCGCGATCGCCACCGCTGGGAGCACCGCCACTTGGGCCGCCCCGCATACCTCCGGGGAAACCACCGCCGGGAAAACCACCGCTCGCACCCGGTCCACCTCGACTGCCACCAGGAAATCCGCCGCCGGGGAAGCCCCCTCCCGGAAACCCGCCTTCACCACCTCGGCCGCCTCGACTAGCTCGATCGCCACCGCCTGGAGGTTGAGCAAACAAGTCTGCTTGTAGCACAGCAATAATGACCAGACAGCTTAGTACTGTACGCATGCTCATGTCTCTTGGGGGTTACACCGAACGTGGGACGATCAAATTTTAGTTGGCAATCTAGAAACCCCAACGAAGCTAGTTGGTTTCGTTAGTTTTAAATGGACGGGAAGGACTTTCTATCCTACCAGATCCGTCTATTCGCACCAAACGGAAAGGGAAAGCCGGCTCCAAGCGAGAAAGGGTCGCAAACGGGGGTTGCGAGTTCCGTTGGTTTGTTTACCATCCTGGGGCAGTCGACCAACTTCATCAAACGCCTCCGTAGCTCAGTTGGTTAGAGCAGCTGACTCTTAATCAGCGGGTCCAAGGTTCGAGTCCTTGCGGGGGTACTGAAACACGAATCCCTGGGAATTAACTGCCCCGAGCAGTCAAATTCTCAGGGATTTTTTCATTTAGTGGGTCGGAGGTTTCTCGGCAAGCGTAGAGTAATTTGTGTTATTCGAAGGATTCGTGGACACATGCCGTGAGATGGCCGAGTCAATTGCCCCCACTACTTTACCCGGAGCGATAGTCCAATAATCGCACCCAAGGCTCCCAGGCTGGTCCCAGGCTGGGAAGCCTAGGCTACAGCAGGCTGGGAAGCCTGGGCTACGGCTAGTGTCGTAAGGTACTTCACGTACGGCTTTGGGAACTAATTTCAATCCAGGCGCGTTTAACCTCCACGCTCGACAAGCCAGCCAGCCTATCTGTTTTGTGAGCTGCCTTGTCCAACTAGATTTTTGTCAAATTCTAGCAAATCGTCTAATAAATCCGGGGACATGGGGTCCTCATGAGTAGGAAGTGCCAGGGATTTCTGGCGGGAAACTCGAACGGCAGCATTGAAATTCCATGTTGAAATCGACTCCAGAGGTTAATCCGACGGAAGCTCCCAGCGAGGTTTCGGCCGAACAGGCCAAGTCCTGTCGTTTGGATCTACGCGCGTTGTTCGAGGAACAGGAGTCGAAGTTGCTGCGTTTTGCGTTCTCGTTCGTGGGGCGTCGGGCGGTGGCGGAGGAAATCGTGCAGGACGTTTTTCTGCTACTGCATGTGCATCGGGACCAAGTCGACGAGCCGCAGGCGTGGCTCATGCGTTGTGTCCGCAATCGGGCGCTGAACCATCTACGTAAGACGCGGCGCGAGTTTTGGTTGGCCGACAAAGATGCCCCGTCGGCTGCAGAAGGTGCTGACGAAACGCCAGGCGCGGCGCTGGAAAAACTCGAAATCGTAGCCCAAATGCGGCGACTGGTTGAAGAGTTGCCCGAGGGCGACCAGCGATTGATCGAGCTGCGGTATTTCCAGGGGCTGAAGTATCGCGAAATCAGTTCGAGTATCGGACTGACCGTGAGCAACGTAGGTTTTCGGCTCCATCGAGTCCTGCAGCAACTTGCGTCGCAAATGCAATCGCACAATAGGGAAGATGAATCCGAAACGGGTGAATCATGAACGAAGAATACCAGGATATACCGAACCAGCCGGATCTGAATTTGGAAGTCCGCTTGCTGACGATGCTGGCTGGCGAAGCTGCGGATTTCGAACGCGATCAACTGGAGCTACTGATTCAGCAGCGCAAGGACGTTGCCGCAACCTATGACCGTTTGCGTGAACTGCACAATTGTCTGGTGGAAGTCGGTACCGGCGAGTTGAAGGGCTCTGAAGACGAGTGGCGGTTGCCTGCGGAACAGCGCAAGCGGCTGTTGTCGGTTCTCAGTTGCGAAGATGCAGCGGGTGAGGCAACTCAGCCAGTCTTCGCGCCAGTCTTCGTGGCTGCGAAAGAACAATCCAAATGGTCCACTTTGCAGATATCCAAGTCATTCATTGCCGTTGCCAGTCTGCTGCTGGTCGTCGGTCTTGTCTGGGGGTTGAGCTTGCCAGCTGTTCAGATGGCAAGAGAGGCTACGAGTCGCGTGGCGGAATCGGCTGCTTTGCGAGCGGGCTCGTCTACAGCTACCTCCGAGATGTCGGGTGAGTTTGCCTGGCGGGCGCAGGAAACATTGCAGGCTGTACAGCCGGACAGTTACTACCTTTATGACGGTGTGCAGTATTCTGGCAAAGACGCTGCAGGCCGTGAGCTTTCAGCGCTAAGTGAGCCATACAGGAGCATGGACAGTCGCACAGCCATTGATGCGTCTCGCTACGTCGACGGTGAAGCTGCGGGAGGCCTAGGTGGTTATAGCGGTGGCGAGAGCAAAGCCGATAGTATTGCTGATTCAATAGCAGCCTTTGACATGCCCGCTCAGCCCTTCGGTAGCAGTGATGGATTGGCATTTCCGACGCCGTCCCCGACTACCCAGAGCGCTCCACACACGGGACCCGAAAATGTGGGTGGCAGCGTGGGTGGAGGCGGGATGGGTATGCTCGACAGTGGAATGAGTGGAGGCGCAGCGCACCTGTCCGATTTGGCTGCGAGCAACCAGCCAAGTACCACGTGGCATGCAGATTTCGGTGTGCCGAAGCCTGGGACGCCTGCGCGCCAGCAGGAATCCGAGACGCTTAGCCGAAACGGTGGCGTAGCTTTGCCACGCATTATTGTCACTGACGAAAAAGCAGACGAGGGGGGCGAAAGTGTGCCGTCGATTGAGGGCAAGCCAGCGATCGAGTTGCACATGGAACTTAGCAGTGCACCGGAACCGGCGAGCGAAGATCGCGAGTTCTCCTTCGGTATTCCATTTACTAATCGCGGACGCTTCGATGAGGCTACTCGTGGGCAAGTCGCTGCTGCACCCGAGAGCAAGTCGGAGGGGCTCGCACTAAATAGTTCAGGGAAGGAGTATGGCGACGATGTGTGGCTGAGATTTGGCAAGCCAGATAAGTCTGAGGGATTGGAGCAAGTGGTGGCTGCTACTAAAGACAAATCCTCTGTCGCTCCAACAGACGCGTCTGAGGATTTTGACCGGCGATCCGTCAACGGAGCCGCGATGTTAGATACGCCGCAAAAGACGCAGAGACTATCCGAACTGGGATTGGCGGAGCTAGAGGAGACAAGGCTTGCTCAACGCAGTCGTGGGTTGCTACGAGCTGAGCCTGAAGGACTCGATGAATTGTCCGCCACTCAGAACTCCTTTTCCACTTTTTCGTTGCATGTTAGCGACGTCTCTTTCAAGCTCGCGGCGGCTGCCCTGTCGCAAGGTGAATGGCCGGACGCATCAAAGATTCGCATCGAAGAATTCGTCAACGCCTTCGACTACCGCGATCCCTTGCCAACTCCAGCTGAAATGGTGGCGTGCCGAATGGAACAAGCGATTCATCCATTCCTAATGCAGCGGAACCTACTACGCATTTCGATGCGAACGGCGGCGACAGGTCGCTCGGGCGGCACACCGTTGCGTTTGACTCTACTGCTGGACAATTCGGGATCGATGGAACGCGACGATCGTCGGCAAACGTTGCGACGCGCCTTCGAGGCGTTGATCCAGCAACTCACGCCCGCCGATTCAATCACACTCCTCAGCTTCGCCAATCAACCGCGCTTGTTGGCTGATCGAGTTCCGGGAGACCAGGCTTCGCAATTGCTGCAAATTATTGAGACTTTGCCAAGTGAGGGTGGCACCAATATCGAAGCAGCTTTGCAGTTAGCGATGGAAAAAGCCAACGAACAGCGCGACCCCGCGGCTCAACATCGCATTGTCCTGCTAACAGATGGTGCGGTGAATTTGGGAAATGCGAATCCTGAAAAACTGTCGGCATTGGTTGTGAAAATGCGTGACGCGGGTGTCGCATTCGATGCGGCCGGAATTAGTGCTCAAGATCTGAACGACGAAGTGCTCGAGGCGCTAACGCGACAAGGCGACGGTCGTTACTACCTGCTGGATTCGGCCGAAGCGGTAAGCGATGGATTTGCTAACCAGCTTGCCGGTGCGCTACGACCTTCGGCGAAGAATGTCAAAGTCCAAATTGAATTTAATCCACAGCGGGTTGGGCAGTACAAATTGTTGGGGTTTGAAAAGCATCGCTTGCAGACAGAAGACTTTCGCAATGACCAAGTGGATGCCGCTGAGATGACGGCCGCCGAGGCTGGCGTTGCGATCTACCAGTTCGAAGCTCGGCCGGATGGCGTGGGGGATATCGGCAGCGCATCGGTTCGCTTTCGCGATCTGAATTCCGGGCAGATGGTCGAGCGCACTTGGCCTATTCCTTACGAATCCCATCCGCCGCGAATCGAGGAAGCGAATCCATCGTTGCGTATCGCAGCAGCCGCAGCTCTGCTGGCAGCCAAGCTGAAGGCCGAGCCGCTGGGTGCCTCAGTAAGTTTGAAAGCTGTGGCAAGTTGGCTTGCCAGGTTGCCAGCCGCGGATCGCAATACGACCCGCGTCGGGCAGCTGCAAAGCATGGTCGAACAAGCAAGGCAAATTAGAGGCAGCGAAGAGTAACGCCAGCCCCTCGGTCGCCGCCCCGCATTGATCCGTACTTGAGTTTTGGAATAAATCGCTCGCGTCTTCGAACTAATCACAACTTAGATCCGGCACCTCAATCGAGGAATAAACTATGAATCGGCACATCCACTCCAACCTGCTGGCGCTATTGCTAATGCTGCTTGCGTCACCATGCTTAGCCCAAGACGCAAAGCAAGAAAACGAGTCTGCTGCGTCTCCTGAGAATACTGCGACTACGGATACTGATGGTAGCCGAACGGTCATCGTGATGCCTGGAGAAGAGAAACCGCCTGTTTTTTTGTACGCAGCGAGCGCGGATGCCAAAGTAACCGCGGGAATTCATGCAATTGAACAGACGATCGAGTTGTCGATACGCGTCGTCCAAGGCCAGAGCAGTCAAGTAAGTTTGGGGCTGCGCGGGGACGGCGACGTGGTTGATGTCAACGGCGACGGCGTATTGTCTTGGTCGGTACGGACGGCCGGCGAGGATCGCTTTCTGGAACTGCAATTGGCGAAGTCGGGTCAGGATCGACGAGCGACGGTGAAACTACGCACCCAGCTCGGTAGCCTGCCGTCGGAAGTCAACCTGCTACATCTTGCGCCGGGTAATGCACTGGGGTTCAACTCCTTGCTACAGATCGAATTTGCAAGAGAGTTGTCGGGCAAGCTCCTTGCGGCCGAGGGCTTTGCGCCCTTGGTGTCGAACGAACAAACCGAGCGTCTTCAAACTTCTACTGGTGGACGTCTGGCTTTGCGACTCGATCGGCAAAGTGCCCTGCCCCCGCCCGTTGAATTGCAGGATACCCAGTTGCTGGGACGCCTGCATCCGAACGGTAGGTCTACAACATTCACCCTGACGAGTACGGCGAAGATTACTGAAGCAAATGCCCGCCTGGCCATGATGTCCGGAGGTTTAGCACTCAGCGAGTTGCCGCAGAGCGACGACTATCGGTTGGAATTGAGGCACGACGGGGCTACACCGATGTACGAATTGGTGTTCACAAAGCCGGGAAATTTTCCGATCGAACTGCGGTTCGTCGCAGCGATAACGGCGCCGCGCGCGAGTTGGCATGGGTTGGATTTTACGATAGCGAGTAGCGCTGTGGTGCCGTTTCGATTGGAGGGTTTTGATGCAGAGCTTGAATTTGCCAGCGATCCGCAAATGGTCGTACCATCGCGGGACCAAGACGCTTGGTTGGGGTTTCTGCCAGCATCCGGACATGTTCGCTTGGAGTGGAAAAACGCCAGCAGTGCTACTGAGAGCAAGTTGTTCTTTGCAACGAGTGCGCGAGTCGAGGCAACCGTGGGGCCGGGCTTGCTACGCCAAGAGCATACAATCGACTATCAGTTATTACAGGGACAGTTGCCATCGCTAAGCCTGATTGTGCGCGGTCCTGGAGAGATTCTCGATGTGGAGGGTGAACGCATCGTTGGCTGGAAAGTGGTTGAGGACGGCACTCAGCAGCGACTGGAGGTAACGCTCAGTCAACCGCTCAGCGGCAGTAGCCAGATTCGCGTGCGCAGTCAAACTCCGCTCGCCGCCTTTCCGGTGCGAGTGGAGGGGCTTACGCTCGAGCCCGTAGCCTCGATCCGACACTCGGGTTATCTGCGTGTTTCTAATTCCGGCTCGGTCAGCCTCGAACCCACCGCTCTCAGCGGCCTAACGCAACTTGCTCCGGAACAGTTTCCGGGTGACGCTATTGCAGCTCGACAGCTGTTTGTCTATCGCTTCCCTACTGCGAATTACGGATTCACGATTGTCGCCGATCGCATTCAGCCGGAGGTCAGCGTTTCGCAGCTGGTTATGTATGAGCTGAGCGAAACAGATCGAGTCATTTCAGCGGATATTGAATTGGATATTCGCGAAGCCGCGATTCGCGAGTGGAATTTGAGCGTGCCGGAAGACTACTCGATCGTCTCACTGACCGGCGCTAGCGTTGCGGATTATGTTGTGGCTTCGGAGTCCGACGGCGGACTGCGAAACGTAAGGGTTTTGTTTGGCCAAGACGTTCAAGGACGACAGCTGGTCAGCCTGCGGTTGGAGAAGAGTGAGGCCGCGGCCACTGGAGACTGGACACTGCCGAGGCTCGCGTTTCCCGACACTAAGGCGGTGCGCGGGGATATTGGTATCGTGGCCTCGCCGGGCTACCGTATCGCAGTCAACCAAACGGATTTGCTTGTTGAAAAGCCGCTATCGTATTTCCCCAAGCCTGTGCCCAATCTTCAGCAAGCTTATCGTATTCGTGAACCGGGTTGGTCAGCGACGATGCGTATCGAAGTGCTGGAACGAAGCATTCAGTCCGATGTGTTCCATTTGTATTCGTTAAGTCAAGGTTCAGTGTATGGAAGTGCGCTGGTCAATTATTTCATCACGGGTGCGCCTACTGGAGAACTCGAATTAAGAGTCCCAGCTGACTTGGGCAACGTCACGATCGATGGACAAGATGTACGCACGTGGCGGCGAGAAGGCGACACGCTGACCGTGTCGCTTCACCAGCCCGTGATGGGCGCGTACACATTGCTCATCACGTTTGAGGAGAAGCCCTCGGAAGTTGACGGTTCGTTCCAAGCCGGCGTGATCGCGCCACTTTCCGTACAGGGAGATCGCGGCTATATCGAAGTGGTGAGTCCGGTACAAGTTGAGATTGAGCCGCTGCTTGTATCCACTCAGTTGTTGGTGCTTGATCCACTCGAACTGCCTGCCGAGTTTCGATTGCTGAGCACGGCACCAGCGTTAGGAACTTGGCAATACACCGAGCGTCCGTTCGATTTGAAACTGAAGGTCAATTGGTTCGAACCAGGGACGACGGCTGGACAAGTGGTTGAGTTTTCGGAGGCGAATAGTCGCGTTTCTCCGGACGGTGAGCTAGTGACGGATGTTGTGTATTACGTGAAATCGCGAGGCCAGCGTGCGCTGCGTTTGGTGTTGCCAGGCGAGCCAGTCCGCCTATGGAGCGTGTCCGTCAATGGTCGACCCGTCACTGCCCGCGAGGCAGGAACGGAGACGCTGATTCCATTGCCGGGCGGGGCGGATCCCAACGTCGCGGTCGAAGTGAGTTTGCGATTAGGTAAGCCCACCATTGACGAGCGACACGTGGATTTGATGCTGCCTACGGTGTATGCACCTGTGCTAAAGACGCAGTGGAACTTGCTGGGCGACGAGAACCATGTGTTGCTCCCGAAAAGTGGCACCGCGAATCCCGCGAATCCAGTACCCTGGCCCACGGGTTTCGAATGGCTGGCGCGACATGGATTATCCTCTTTGGCCGTAATTGCTGTATTAGTTTTATTAAGTGCCTCCATGGTCTTTACTGCTGGACCGAAGCGCTTCTTCGGTTTAATTGCCGCCGCGGCGGCAATTTTCGTGGCGCTCCAAACGTCTTGGGCTGCTTACGCGTCGATGGGCTCACCCGAGCCGGTGCAATTGAGTTTACCGGTGTTGGCAGCAGGCGAAACCGTGGAGCTGTCCGTCGCCAATGTGCCAAGCTGGCTGATGGCGATGTCTTGGTTGGGCCTTGGACTAGGGCTCGGGGGAATCGTTTTGTTCGCGATCAGTGTGGCCATTCGTACCGGAGCTGCGAAGGCGTTCGTGCGTTTGGTTGCGCTAGGATTGCTGGCCGTTGGCATATTGTTGCATTTGAATGGCGCAATCTGGTTCTTCGGTAGTTTGGCGCTCGGGATCTTTGCTCTAGTTTTCGTGCCAGCGGTGGTCCGCGCCTATCGAGATGCAATCAAAATGTTGAAGCGGCGAACTGAACAGAGTGCGGAAGCTAGCGGAGAATCGGACGGCGACGCCGCAGCATCCGGAATCGCTACTACGGTACTGGTTTTCCTAACGCTAAGCGGTCTGTTCTTGGAGACTGATCAAGCAGCAGCGAGCGAACCAACTTCATTCCGCGTGGCCAGCTCACTCACCCAGCAATGGCAGATCTCAACCGACGACGCGAGACTGGTTGCACAAGCCAAAATTACGTTCAATGGCAAACCCGGCGATCAATTTGTGGTGCTTCGCGCGCCAGCCGTGCTGACGGAATTCGACGGTCCAGATCTACGACTGAGCAAGATTGAGCACGCCGAGCAGGGGTTGATCTACGTGGCGACCATTCCGCTTGCCGGATCGCAACAAACCGAGGGCGACGCTGGGCAGGAAGTAGGGGCTCTCAAAACAGATCGGGAATTGCGAGAGTACAGCGCCTCTTTCAAGTATCGACTAGAAGCTGCGCAGCCGATGCAGGGGCTGGACGTTCCCACGGGAGAAGCTGCCATGCACCACATCGAGCTTCGCTTTGACCAGCCCGGTCGGGAAGTCCTGTGTAGTTCGGCTGCGTTGATTGAGGTCGACGAAGAGAATGCGGCCGAAACGAACGCTAAAATTGTGCTCGGCCCCGGCGCAGCGCGGATTGTGTTGCAGCCCAAGAGTCGCGATTTGGCGATGGAGGAAACGCAGTTCTTCGTCGAGGGCGCACAAGTCTATGCGCCGGGACCTGGTGTGATCGACGGCCGCCATCGCTTCAACGTGCGGACATCGCAGGGCCGAGTTCGGCAGCTACGCATCAAAGTGCCCGAAGGATTAACCGTCAGTGCTGTCAATGGTCCAATCGTTGCATGGCAATTCGATGCGGACAATCGAATTCTGCAAGTCGAAGTGGACGCAGCCGCGGAATCAAACTTCGTACTGACGATCGATACGCAACGCGGACTGGACCCGCTGCCCACTGCAATTGAATTGTCACCGCTGCGTGTGGAAGCGGCCGGCGGCGAAGTAGGCTTGCTGGCCGTCGCCTTTGGCTCGGAAGCACAGCCCGAAAAAGTCGAAGCTGATGGGATGTCGCAAGTCAACCTCGGCGATTTCGATGCGGGCCTGCTCAGCGACTCGAAGAGCACCTTACATCGTGTTTTTCGTTACGGGGTCGAACAAGGTGGATTGAGAGTACTGGTCGCGCCGGTTGCACCTGAAGTGCGTTCGGTTAGTCGACAAGTGCTTTCGCTGGGAGATGAACGGGTGGTGCTGTCGATCAATTTTGCCGCCACGATTACTCGGGCGGGTTTGTTCCAATTGAGTTTCCCACTGCCCGAGGGCTACGAAGTGGAATCCCTGTCAGGCGATGCGCTCCACCATTGGTCGGAACTGACCGAGGAAAGTGGCCGACAAATCGTTCTGCATCTCAACGGCAAAACGATGGGCAACTTCAACTTTTCACTGACCTTGGCCGGTAACGCTCCAGTGGATGCAAGCGAATGGGTCTTGCCTCGATTTGAACTGAACGAGGCCAATCGACAATCCGGTGACTTGATCGTGCAACCCATCACGGGTATTCGCTTGCGAACCGTTAGTCGACAGAACGTGGCCGAATCTGATCCGCGCATCATGGGAGGACAAGCTCAGGGTGCGCTCGCGTTCAATCTCTTGCAACGCGAGTGGAGCTTGACGTTGGGGATCGAAAAACTAGATGCCTGGTTGACTGGACACGTGCTGCACGAAGTCATGCTGCGCGAAGGCCAAACCCGCTCCACGGTTTATGCAGATTTCAATGTAGAGAATGCATCGATTCGCGAGCTGGCGGTGTCGCTTCCGATTACGAACGAGAATGAAATTAAGACGCTACGCGCCAATGGGGAAATTGTCAGTGACTTTGTCCGCTCGGCTCCAGATGCAAATACTTGGACGATCCGTTTCCAGCGCCGCGTGATCGGTCGCGTTCAATTTCAAATTGAATTCGAACGGCGTGGCGAACGTGTGGGCGACGGCGAAATGCTCAGTCCCATCGCTTTTCCAGAAGCACGGCAACTGGGTTACTACTATGCAGTGCGCGTGGGCGGACGGCTCGAAGTAGAGTCTGGCAGTATGACTCAAGGCTGGCAAGTGAACGAATGGAACGCCGTACCCCAGTCGTTGCGCGAAGCAGGCAATCGGAACGCGCCAGCCCTGGTGCTCCGTGCTTTGTCACCAACGACGCCACACCCTTTGCGCGTTATTCGGCATTCACTTGCGGATGCATTGAAGCTGCGCGTCGATTCGGGCACACTGACGACCATTTTGTCACCCACCGGCGACCAACTTACGTCGGTTGAGGTCACGATGGAGGTGATTCAACGCAGCAGTTTGCACGTTCAGCTGCCGAAAGGAGGCGAATTGTTCAGCATTTTTGTGAACGGCGAAAGCGTGCACTCGATTCGGCAGACGGACAGCTCGCACACGTGGCAGTTCTATATCTTGCCCGGCATCGACGATCGCACTGCTCAAGTGCGTTTCGTCTATTCGCTAAAGGGTGAGGGACTGAGGCATTTGAATTTGGTTAGTCCCCAACTGAACGTCCCACTAGAGAATGTGCAGTGGAATGTGCTCGCTCCCGAAGGTTTCGAACTGCTCGACAATGAGGGTAACCTCGAGCTGATTGGCGAAGAGAGTCGTGGCAACTACGATCGCAAATCGTACTTGTCTAAGGCGACAGACAAGCGGCAGTTGCAAGCTCAGCAAGCGACTCAGTTGCTCGAGCAAGCGAATCAGTTGTTGCAAGCGGGTGAGCAGAAAAAGGCGGGATGGGCATTCAATAACGTTGCCAACAGTTACGCGCTCGATGCCGCTTCCAACGAAGATGCCCGCGTCCAGTTGGAGAATTTGCAAACGCAACAAGCCATCGTTGGCCTCAACACGCGGCGGCAGCGTTTATATCTAGACAACCAACTAGGTGCTACGCCTGATCCCAACGATGGCCAACTTCGCGAGGCTGCTTCGAACAATCCCGTCCTTCAGCAAGAGCAAATGAACTTTCGCCCGCAAGAACTCAGTCAGCTCTTGGCCGGCAACAGTCGCGAAGACAATAGTGTGCTGCAGCGTATCGCCAGTCGCCTGGTGCAGCACCAGCGGACGACCGAGCCAGCTCCGCAAGCTATCGTCATCAGTCTGCCGGAGGAAGGCACCGTTTACCGCTTCCGTCGCGCCGTTCAAGTTTCCGAGAACGCACCTTTGATACTCGATCTGCGTTTCCACTCCGTACATCAACTCCGTCCCTGGCAATGGGCCTTGCTGGGGATCGCTCTGTTCGCTGTAGCAACATGCTTGCGGCGTAGCGGGTGGCGAAAATCTTAAACGACCTCTGCACTAGGGCTTCCCAAGTTGGACTAGTTTTGTCCACGAATTCTGCCAATGGCACGAAGTTTCTTGCACACGGGAAGAGTGCCGTCATGACTGGTACTCCGCGTTTATTGGATTTCCTGTACAATTCAGCGGCCAGCAGGTTTGGCTTGGCCTGAACCGCTCCGCAACAGGTAAGCGCTCATCGGTAACGGAATGACCACAAAATCGCATGGGTGCCCAATGACAGTTGGAAAGCAGAGGATTTTATTAACGGGCGCAACCGGATACATCGGCGGAAGACTGCTGCCTTTATTGAAAGCGCAGGGGTATCCCGTTCGCTGTTTGACTCGCCGCGCGAGTTCGTTGGATAGTGCCAGCGTGGGGCGTTGCGAAGTTGTCGAGGGAGATGTGCTAGACGCCACTACACTCCCAGCAGCCATGGATGGGATCGATACGGCTTTCTATTTTGTCCACTCCATGGGGGCAGCCGCCGACTTCGAGAAAGCAGATCGCCGAGCGGCAGAGAATTTTTCCGCGGCAGCGAAACTGGCTGGTGTTCAACGCATCATCTATCTCGGTGGGTTGGGGAATCGGGATGAGAATCTATCCAAACATTTGCGCAGCCGTCAAGAAACAGGCGATATTCTCCGCGCTTCGGGTGTTCCGGTCATCGAATTGCGGGCATCGATTGTCATTGGCTCGGGAAGCTTGTCGTTCGAGATGGTTCGTGCGCTGACCGAACGTCTGTCTTTCATGATTTGTCCCAAGTGGGTCCGCGTTTCCGCCCAGCCGATCGCTATCGAAGATATGCTCGCTTATCTGCTTGAGTCAATCGAACTGCCAGGCAACGAATCGCGTGTTTTCGAAATTGGTGGTCCGGATCAAGTTACGTATGGACAGATCATGCAGGAGTATGCTCGGCAGCGTAAGCTGCGGCGAGTGATGATTCCAGTTCCGCTGCTCACACCGTATCTCTCGAGTTTATGGCTGGGATTAGTGACACCGCTGTATGCTCGGGTTGGACGAAAGATGATTGACAGCATGAAGAATGCAACGATTGTTTCTAGCAATTTGGCCGAAACGACCTTTCAGGTCAAACCGAGATCTGTCTCGGAGGCTATTTCCCGAGCACTAGTGAATGAAGAGCATGAATTTGCTCAGACCCGCTGGTCGGACGCGCTATCATCTGCGAGCGAGCCAACCAGATGGGGAGGAGTTCGCTTTGGTTCGCGGCTAGTCGATTCGCGAACGGCTACGATCGCTGTTGCTCCCGCTGTTGCGTTTGCTCCAATCCAGCGCATCGGTGGGCAAACGGGCTGGTATTACGGCAACTGGATGTGGCGGCTGCGAGGCTTTTTGGACTTGTTGGTCGGCGGGGTTGGAGTACGGCGTGGTCGCCCCCATCCAACGTTGATCCGCGTGGGAGACACTTTAGATTTTTGGCGAGTGGAAGCGTTTGAACCTGATCGACTATTGCGATTGCGCGCAGAAATGAAGCTGCCTGGACGGGCTTGGCTAGAGTTCGAAGTAACGGGGAATGAAGTCGAGAGCACCATCCGCCAGACGGCCAGTTTCGATCCAGTCGGACTGGCCGGACTCGTCTACTGGTATGCTATTTCTCCCGTTCACCATTTTGTATTTGGCGGTATGTTGCGCAATATCGTCGAGGCGGCCAAGCAACGTGGGTGAGTGCCAGACCGATCTGCAGTTGGCGATAGACGAATTGCCCAGTCACTTGGCCGAGCGGTCGAGGCTTCGCACTAGCGGCCATCCTAACCAACGCGGTAAACGCGTTTTGTATTGGACGCACCATGCCCTGCGCAGCGACGAAAACCCGGCTCTAGATGTTGCCAAACACTTGGCTCACCGACTGCAGCTACCATTGCTGGTCTATCAAGGTCTCTCCGAAGACTATCGCTTCGCGAATGATCGTCATCATACTTTCATTCTTGAGGCAGCCAGGGAATTACAAGAAAGTTACGCGAAGCTTGGAATTACTTTTGCTTTCCATCTGGACCGCCGTACTGCCAGGCTCCCGCGACTTGCGGCCCTAGCACTTTCGTCTGCTGTGGTCGTCACCGAAGATTTTCCAATCGAAGCAACCCAGCACTGGACAGAACGCCTCGCGGCGTCTCGTGTTCCAGCAGTCGTGCTTGTCGACACGGCTTGTGTCGTTCCCATGCAACTGGTGGGCAAAGCCTACGACCGGGCGTTTGCATTCCGAGAGGCTACCGCAGAACACTATCGCCGTCGAGTCGATTTAAGTTGGCCAGCTGCAACCCCAAACGTCCAATCGGATACGACGGAGCCCTTTGCTTCCCTGCAACTTGCAACATTGAGTTTGCCGGAGCTCGTCGCGGAATGTGAGATCGATCATTCCATCGGACCCGTATCCGATACTCGAGGCGGCGCGACTGCGGGCTACGCGCGTTGGGAAGCCTTTCGAAGCGATGGACTGCGCAGCTATGCAAAACGTCGAAATCAAATTGAACTCGCTGGTGTTAGTCGTATGTCGGCCTACCTGCATTACGGCATGGTCTCGCCATTTCGGCTTGCCCGAGAAGCGTCCGCTGACAAAGCGACAAAATTTTTGGACGAATTGCTGATCTGGAGAGAGTTGGCCTATGCGTTCTGCTACTATCGCCGCGAGCTAGAATCGGAAAGTAGTCTACCAGCCTGGGCAATTGCAACGCTGAAAGAACATGAATCGGACCCGCGCAGGGTGCTTTCTTGGGAAACTCTCGCACGAGCTCGTACAGGTGAGCGTTTGTGGGATGCAGCCCAACGCAGCCTGCTTAAACACGGCGAGCTCCACAACAATGTTCGGATGACATGGGGAAAAGCCGTGTTGGCGTGGTCGAGCAATCATCTTCAAACGCTCGAGCGGCTCGTCGATTTGAATCACCGCTATGCACTCGATGGACGCGATCCAGCTTCCTACGGTGGAATCCTGTGGTGCCTCGGGCAGTTTGATCGGCCTTTCTTTCCAGAACAACCAATTTTTGGACGTCTCAGACCACGTCCAATGGATCAGCATGCACACCGAACGGATGTGGCCGCCTACCAACGGCGAGTTGACCGAGCGACTGCGAATCCATTACCGCGCATCGCCATGATTGGGACAGGCTTAGGCGGATTGATGTGCAGCAGAATACTCAAGGATCATGGATTGCCAGTACATTGTTTTGATAAATCGCATCGAGCCGGTGGCAGATCGACATCAAGAAAAACAGAGCATGGCCATCATTTCGATCACGGTGCTCAATACTTTACGATTCGCGATGCAAATCTGAAACGGTATCTCGACTCTTGGATATTAGACGGCCACGTTGCCCAATGGCATGGAAGGTTGGTGTCGATCGACGAACCCGGAAGATTCAACGACGTGTCGCCACTGCAACGCTATGTGGGGAAGCCGATGATGGAATCGTTATCGCAGCACCTCGCCGGGGAGCTCGAACTCCAGTTGAATACACAGGTCGATTGCGTTATTCGACAAGATAGCGGATTCCGCTTGCTTGCCAAAGATGCTCGTGAACTGGGACACTATGATATCGTCCTTTGGAACTGTCCGCCTGCTCAAACGTTAAACCTGCTCCCGTCGCAATGTGACTGGCGAGAGCGGCTTGCGCAGGTCGAAATGCTGCCTTGCTGGGCTGTCCTGATCGCGTTGGATAGTCGCTGGAACGTGCCGTTCGACGGAGCCTTTGTCAATCAAGGGAAGCTAAGTTGGATTGCTCGCGATTCCAGCAAGCCAGGCCGCTCGCTCGAATCGGATACTTGGGTATTGCACTCGACCGTTGACTGGGCAAAGGAACATGGGAATGCGTCCCAGGAGCAGGTCGCGGCCTGTTTAGTGCAAGAAGCCGAGCGAGTAACAGGTTGCGGCATGCCTAGACCCTACTTTGCCAATGCCCATCGATGGCTCTATTCTCGACCCCATGAGTCTCTGCCCGAGCCCTTTCTGTGGGATGACAACAATTGGCTAGGTGCTTGCGGCGATTGGTGCGGGGGGCCGCGTATTGAAGGAGCATTAAAGAGTGGCCTGTCGCTTGCCGGACGCGTGCTCGGCGCGCTGCACGCGCATAGGAGCACCGCAATCGGGCCAAGCGAGTTGAAGCAACTATCTCTTTTTGACGAATATCAGGAATGAAGGAAGCGAAGACCACTACGGCGCGCGGCGATTCGTTCGGCAGCTAACCGACCGCTTTGCAAAGCACCCTGCAATGAGGCGGAAGCATAACAATCTCCACACACCACCACGCGATCGACTTCGGTGATGGCGGAACTGTTCCAAAAACCCGGCGGCTGCACGGGCAACGCCTTCAAAATCCGATACACGGCCAACTCGCTCCAATTCGTTACCGAGTTACCAAACCAATTCTTGAGCTGACTTAGCACAGCGTCGCTCTCATAGTTAGCGTCGCCTACCATCGTTACGCTGATTAATGCTTTCCCTGCGGGAGCCAGGTCCGCAGAGGCGTTCGTCATCACGAACACATGATTGATCGGCCCATCTTGATCTCCATTGAGCATCAGGATGGGCTCGACCACTGGTGCGCGGTCTGCGGCGAAATAGATACATGTGGTTGCTGTATTGCCATGATCTTGCAGGGTTTGGCCGAGCAATTGATTTGCTTGAGGAATCGGTAC
>JBGSTP010000056.1:0-20606 GCA_041736515.1 Pirellulaceae bacterium | reverse complement strand
GGGCACTTCGATTGGGCACTTCGATTGGGCACTTCGATTGGGCACTTCGATTGGGCACTTCGATTGGGCACTTCGATTGGGCACTTCGATTGGGCACTTCGATTGGGCACTTCGATTGGGCACTTCGATTGGGCACAACCGAGCCGCCATCGATTACGAAGAAACTAATCCACCCAAATAAAGCCGAGTGTTTGGGTGAATAAGACACCACTTTTCTAGTGTTGTCTTCGTGAAATTGATGTCTGGAATAGGCAATGATTTCTCTTCCAGGTCGAAACACTTGCCATCGACCGTCAGGAGAACATTGCCTACATCCGAAAGACCAGCTAGCCCCACCTGCAACTGTTCCGAAGACTCTGACACAAGCACTCGCGCTTGATCGAAATGACAAGAGTAGGCCACAGTAATCTTGTTTTTTCCCTGCTCAAACGTCACAAGCGAATTGAAGGGCCTCAACATTCCTGAAGTCGCGAAGGCGTACTTCGCTCCATCAAGTTCGAAGCCGATGACTTGCTTCGAGCCCAATGTGCGTTTGGCATCGTCCGCAGCCACGAATTGCGGTTGAGTGTCCCCGTGGATCCAATGCTCGACATACAAATTGCGTAGCTGCTCCTCCGTTGCCTGCGAAAGGTTCTTAAATATCTCGTCCGCACTCATGGTCCTGGCAGGAGTTCGAGTTTCAACGCTATCCTGCGACAATCCCTGGAAATCTCGCAAAAAGTCCTCTTGCTCCATCGGTCGTAAATCTGACAGCTCGGTTTCGCCAGCCGTCTGGTCCGAACTCGGCAAGAGAGACAAGAAAAAAATTATTACGAATACGGAACCAATTATCCAAAAAACGAGACGGAAGCTTGCTGCAATGATTTCTAACGCAAATTCCAAAACGAGATGCTTGGATCGATTCATGGTGTTTTCTCGATTCCCATTCCTATTTCAACCTGTGGTTGTCAGTCAGGCATGTTTCCCGGCCTCAGTGGGCGCGGCGTACTGCGTTTTTTTCTCGCGTATTGAAGTTAGGTGATCTATTCCCCAAACGCGAGGCAGCTTCGGATATTTCGTTCGGAATGCGGTTCTATTGGCAAAATGCTGAAAATATCAAATAGCCTAGCAGCCGCCCTCCGTTAAAATGGAGATCCTACGCAATTTAAGTCCTGTCGACCGCCGCGCCGGTAGATCCTTCTGCATGCGAAGCTCAATATGCCTTTTGAGCTCTATAGGAAAAATCTCCCGGGCTGGTCGATTTGGGGTCCTCGCTAACGACTATTATTGGTCGTGACAATTCTGACTTCTGTTAACTTTTAGCTGAATCGAGAGCAACATCGTATGTTCGCAAAACCACAATCGGAGCATCAATGGCTCGAGCAACTCATTGGTACTTGGGACATCCAGCATTGTTGTACCATGCCGGATGGAACGCAGTCAAAAACGACAGGCTCTATGGTGTGTCGTTCGCTGGGCGGGATGTGGCTGATCGCCGAATCCAGCGGTGAGGCGGCAGATGCGGGCCCCTGGGCCAACCTGATGACGATTGGTTTTGATATCGAGAAGAAGCAGTTTGTCGGTACATTTATCGGTTCCATGATGTCCAATATCTGGCCCTATCACGGAGTTCTGGATGAGACAGGCCGCAGACTACCTTTATATTCCGAAGGCCCCAAGTTCGATGGCTCCGGAATTGGCCAATATCGCGACACCATTGACATCATCGATCCGGATAACTGGCTATTCGGAAGCGAAATACTTTCGGACGACGGCCAGTGGGTCAAGTTTATGGAAGGCAGTCACCATAGGGTCGTAACATAGATAGTCTGCCCGCTATTCGAGGTTCGCTTTTCAACCGCCGTAGCCCATGGCGGTGGGGGACCCGCGGCGAAGTAGGCGACAGTCAATGCGTTTACAGCTCTTTGACCGCTTTGACGATATCCAAGACCGCCTGTTGACCATCGGCATAAAACATCAGCGTGTTTGGCAAAGCGAACAGCGGATTGGGAATGCCAGCGAATCCCGGACTGAGGCTGCGCTTGATAACGATCACAGTCCGGCATTTGTCTACGTCGATAATGGGCTTGCCGGCAATGGGGCTGTTGGGATCGGTTCTGGCAACTGGGTTCACCACATCGTTGGCGCCGATCACAATGGCTACGTCGACGGTATCCAAAGTCGGATTGATCTCATCCATTTCCTTTAACTTGTCATAGCTAATGTCGGCTTCCGCGAGCAACACGTTCATATGTCCGGGCATACGTCCCGCCACAGGATGAATTGCGTATTCGACATTGCATCCCTTGGACTCCAACAATTTGCTCAGATCGCGAACCGCGTGTTGGGCTTGGGCTACCGCCATGCCATAGCCTGGTACGAAAACTACGCGTTGTGCGCCATCGAGGATCATGGCGATATCATCTGCAGTGGTGCTTCTAACGTTTGCATAGATCTCATCGGCATTGGCAACTTCTCCACCGCCAGCCATCTTGCCAAAAAGTACATTTGTCAGCGAGCGGTTCATCGCTTTGCACATGATCTGCGTCAGTATCACGCCTGAAGCGCCCACCAAAGAACCCGCGATGATGAGCGCATTGTTCTCAATCACGAACCCAGTTGCAGCGCCAGCCAGACCAGAGTAAGAATTCATTAAAGAGATCACGACAGGCATGTCCGCGCCACCAATAGGTAGAACGAGAAAGACGCCTAACACAGACGCCACAATCATGATTAATACATACCATCCCGTTTGACCGAGCTGACTACTGGTGGCAGCCAGCAGTCCGATCAGCAGCAGGCCCAATACGAGTAACGCACCGTTAATCAATGTTTGATTGGGAAGGCTGATGGGCTTCTTGAACTGCTTCAACTCCTCCAGTTTGGCCCAAGCAATGAGACTTCCCCAGAAAGTCACGGTGCCAATAAGGCCGGAAAGACCGATCGCAATTAAGCTATCGAGCCCGTGGCTTTCACCCAATTCAAGATCCGCCCAAGCAACCAAAGTAGACGCGCCGCCTCCCAGTCCATTGAGCAAGCCAACCATCTGCGGCATGGACGTCATTTCCACCTTGAGCGCCAGCCAGGCTCCTACGGCCCCACCAACTGTCAGCCCCAACACGATGTAGATATAGCCCGAAACCTGTGGATCTAGAAAAGTAACAGCGATGGCAATCAACATCCCTATAGCGGCAATCATGATTCCGCGAACTGCTGTTCTGGGGTGCGACATCTGCTTCAGGCCAAGAATGAAAAACAACGCCGAAGCCAGGTAAGCAAAGAGGATTGGGGCTGAGCCAGTCATGAGTATTTTTCTGTCGTTGAGCTGTGTTGTTGAGCTGTGTCGATAACGATCAATGCAACTAGGCTGCTTGGAAACTGGTTTTAACGCTTCTTGAACATCATTAGCATGCGGTGAGTTACCAAGAATCCTCCCACCACATTAATCATCGCCAGCACAACGGCCAGGAATCCAAGCAGCGAGCCGAACCAGCCCGCCGCCGAGCCAGCCGTCAGCATCGCGCCGACGATGGTAATACCGCTAATGGCATTGGAACCAGACATTAACGGAGTGTGCAGCGTGGGGGGCACTTTGGTGATTACTTCAAAGCCGACGAAAACCGCCAACAGAAAGACAGTAAAGCTTCCGACGAGCACAGCCGCCTTGGACACGGTTCGCAAGCCCGCTGGTGCCGCAGCAGCAACCGAGGTATCGGCTGCGTCTGGTTGTAGCTCCGGCGTGGAACTCGCAAGTTCGAGTCCACCCGAGGACGAATTGGGGGCACTCGTGGCTGTTTGTGCGGCCACTAGATTCGAGTGTGAGACCGCCACGAACACCAGTGATGAACACAGCAGTGCTACGGCAAATCTCCATGAGCCCAAGGCCGCTGTCGAGTGGTACGTACTCATCTTAACCAATCTCTTAATTGATGGATTCTGAACTTACTATCGAATTCATGGTCGGAATTCATGGTCGAATGCGGACAAGCCACTAAATGCTAATGCTTCAGTGCATCCCGAATGCGTTGGCTGGCAACTTGCCCGTCATGTGCGACCAACGTATCGCGGATGATTTCGTCTTCTAAATTGAGTTTTAGTTGCCCATCTTTGATCATATTCAATAGGAACTTAACTACATTATTGCCCAACATTTGGCTTGCATGATTGGGAATGTCGGTGGCAATATTAGTTGGTCCTAGGATCGTGACGCCGTTTTCGATAACGCGCGTATCAGGCTGGCTCAATTCGCAGTTTCCACCGCGCTCGGCAGCCAAATCCACGATGACGCTTCCCGGCTGCATGCCGCGCACGGCATCAGCGGTGACGAGCAAAGGCGACTGGCGTCCTGGAATCGCTGCGGTGGTAATCACCACGTCACTCTGAGCGACAACGCCAGCCAGCAATTCGCGTTGCCGACGATAAAAATTTTCGTCCATCGCTTTAGCGTACCCGCCTTTGTCCTCGGAGGTCGATGCATCGATGTCTAACACGACAAACTTGCCCCCTAAACTCTCCACTTGCTCGCGACACGCTGGGCGAACATCGTAGGCGGACACAACTGCCCCCAACTTTCGAGCCGAAGCGATGGCCTGCAAGCCAGCCACTCCAGCCCCAACGACGAACACCTTAGCAGCTGTCAAAGTACCTGCGGCGGTCATCATCATCGGAAACATTTTCGGCAATTCCGTTGCGGCCATCAGCACCGCGCGATAACCTGCGATCGTCGCTTGGGAGGAGAGCACATCCATACTCTGAGCGCGTGTAATTCGCGGTATCAGTTCCAACGAAAAAAGGGTCACGCCGGTGCGTGACCATTCCTCGATCGCCTGTGGCTTTCCCAATGGATCGCAGGAACCAACTACGACTTGCCCGCTGCGTACGTTGGACCTCATGGCAGCTCCAGCCTCGTAATCCAAGCCCGCCGCACGAACTGTCAGCACGATATCCGCCGACATGGCCGCGCTGCGATCGGGAGCAATTTGAGCGCCTTTTTCTACGTATAGCTGGTCGGGAAAACCGGCGGCCACGCCAGCGCCGGACTCCACAACAACTTCCATTTTCGCCTTCGCGAGACTCGCCACATTGGCCGGCACAAGCGCTACTCGTCGTTCGCCGGGGTATAGTTCTTTGACTACCGCAATTTTCATGAAACAGACCTTAGCGCATCCCGAGAAGACCTACCAAACCAAGTTCTTCAGCATAGCAAAACGGCTCGGATGATACTATCCGCCTAAGATACGTCCGCCCGACCTGTAACGCGACGACAATCCAACGGTATTCCTGTAGACGTGCCAGGGATATTTGAGTTCAAGCTCAGAAAAGTGGCGCAGTCATTTCCGCGTTCAGTTGCTGCCATGCACTGCGGAGTTCCGCCAGCTTCCCTGCTTGTTCCGTCGCTAGGTTGACCGACTCGGAGATATCAGCATCGATATTGTAAAGCTCCCAAGTTCGTCCATCGGTACTCTGGTTCTGCGACACAATCTTCCACGGTCCCTGACGCAATGCCGCTCGTTTACCCTGTCGCCAGAACAAGAGCTTGTGCTGCGACTGGCGATTTGCATCGGCCAGGAGCGGTAACACATCGTACCCATCAAGAGCCTGAGGTGCGCTGTGTTGGGTGCCAGTCGCAGCAATTACGGTTGGGAAGATATCTAAGGCGCTCATCATTTCGTGGCAAACCTGCCCTGCCGGAATGTGCTTGGGCCAACTCGCAATCAATGGCACGCGTAAGCCGCCCTCATACATCGATCCCTTGCCGTCGCGAAGCGGCAAATTGCTGGAGGTCAACTCGCGAGTTGGTCCGCCATTATCGCTCAGAAAAAACACCAGCGTGCGCTCCCGCAAACGCTGTCGCTCGAGTTCCGCCATGATCGCACCAACGCTGGTATCCAAGTCGCTGAGCATGGCTGCGAAGATTCTGCGATGGACGTCCTCAATGCCCACAAACTGCCGCACCGTTTCAGTCTTAGCCTGCAACGGGCTATGCACTGCATTGTAGGTCACGCACAAAAAAAATGGGGCTGCTTTATATCGGTCAATAAAGCTGATCGCCTCGCGCGAAAAGGCATCTGTCAAATACTCCGATTCTATGATTGGCGAACCTCCCCGCAGCAACGGATTGTTCGCATCGTATGCAGGTTCGTCGTGCCCCATATGCGACGTGTAAAGCAGTTGAGGACTGACTTGAAAACGCGTTCCACTTCCCTGCGGCAGCCCCGCACGACGCAGCATGGTCAGCACGCCGTCCCACGGCGAAGGCACATAGTAATGGCCCTCATGCAGAAAACCGAAGAACTCGTCAAATCCACGTCGAACTGGATGAAAATCTGCCGTACCTCCCAGATGCCACTTTCCAACCAGTCCCGTGGTATAGCCGCGCGCGCGCAAGTGTTCGGCGATAGTGATCTCCGACCTAGGCAGCCCAGTTCCGGCATCTTCATTCCTAGCGCCAATCGGATTGAATTCGTAACCAAACCTGGTTGGAATTCGTCCCGTGAACAGCCCAGCTCGCGACGGACTACAATTCGGAGCCGTCACATAGGCTTGAGTGCAACGCACGCCCGAATCTGCTAGGGCGTCAATGTGCGGAGTTGGAATCTGTGGGTTGCCTTGGCAGCCTAACTCGCCATACCCCAGATCGTCCGCCACTAACAAAACAATGTTGGGCAAGCTGCTCTGATTTTTGTTCTGTCCACTCTCCTGACCTTGGCAATGTTCGACCGATAGACAAAGAAAACAGATGCCGCACGCGATTGCAGCTCTCATAAGACAAACTCCGACTTCCAAGGATAAACGCAATCAAACATCCTATCACATTCTGCTAATCATCTTGACTGCGCACACTGCCCGTAACGCAGGCATGCGGTACTTGGGCGGCTTCCCCGCTTTTCATTCGTGCTATTCGTATGATTCGTGGTCTAACCATGGACTGCATTTTGAACAGGAATGACATGAAGAAACAGAGACTAAATGGATAGCGCCACTTTGAATCAGCCGCAGGGCGCTAGTCGCGGTTTTTTCTGTTTACCTATTAACTGGTGAGTTGGTCCAATTGGTTTACCAGTTGACTGAAATGTTGCAACGCAACTTCGGCTGGTTGAGAGCTCGTCATGTCGACGCCGGCATCTCGCAACAGGTCCAATGGGTCTTTCGAACATCCTCCACAGAGAAATTTCTTGTAATCGGCCAACTCCGCTGGTCCGCCCTCTAGTACGCGCCGCGATAGAGCGATTGCAGCCGACAGCCCGGTGGCGTACTTGTAAACGTAGAAGGCTCGATAGAAATGCGGAATACGAAAGCACTCGAGGGTCAGTTCGTCATCAATGACGAACTGTGGTCCAAAATAGTCTTCCAGCAGCCCGCGATAGAGGGTCTTAAACGACTCGACGGTCAGCGGCTCGCCGGCTTCTGCCATCTCATGCGTGCGCTTTTCGAACTCTGCAAACATTGTCTGTCGCACGATCGTCGCGCGAATACTATCGACTTCGTGATTGATCAAATAGGCGCGAAAGCGATCGTCCTCGGCGGTCTTCAACAGATGTTGAGTCAATAACTGTTCATTAAAAGTACTCGCTACCTCGGCAACAAAAATCGTATAATTGTAGTACTGAAACGGCTGACTCTTGGAGGAATAGAAACTGTGCATCGAATGCCCAGCTTCATGGGTCAAAGTGAAAAGGTCATTTAAAACAGCCGGCTTATAATTCATCAATATGTAGGGATCCGCATCAAACGTGCCGCAGCTAAAAGCTCCGCTCTGCTTGCCTTGATTTGGATAACGGTCGCACCAACGCCCCTTCAAGCCAGACTGCAGAGTGTGGCAGTATTCCGTTCCCAGCGGCTGTAGCGAATCGATGATACAGTCGATCGCTTGATCCCAAGTTCTTTCTTGATCCATGTCCGCCACGATGGGGACATAGGTATCGTAATGATGCAAGTGCTCCAGCCCCATTTTGCGGCGTCGAATTTCAAGGTACTCGTGAACCGCAGGTAGATGCTTGCGCACAGTGGCGACTAGATTATCAACGACCGTTACAGGCACATTGTCCGGATACAAAGCCGCCTCGAGACTGGACGGATATTTGCGAGCGCGGGCGTAGTAGACGTCGCCATGAATGCTGCCTGCCAGAGTAGCCGCGAGCGTATTTTCATGAGCTTTGAATTGCTGGTAATACTTGTGAAAGGCGGCTTTGCGTACAGCGCGCTGCGGCGAAATTAGAAACTGACTAAAATTGGAGTTGCCGAGTTCAACCAATTGTCCATGCTCGTCTTCGATCATCCCGAACTTCAGATCGGCGTCATTGAGCTGGCGAAAAACCTTGTTAGCTGTCTGCGCCATTTCTCCTTGCATGGCTAATAAAGATTCCTCCGCATCGCTCAATGTATGGGCTCGATAGCGGTGTATGCGTTCGATGACCAGTTTTAGATCTTGAAGTTCTGCAGAGTGCAAATACTCGGCAATCTTCTCATCGGAAATGCTGAGTATTTCTGGGCGAATGTAGCTAGCCAGTTGCCCAGCCTTTACCGCCACACTCTGGAACCGCGCCGTCAGCGCTTGATAAGTATTGTTAGCTTGATCCTCAGTCGTTTTCAGGAACGCGTAAGTGCCCAGACGCTCGGCGATGCGATCGAGGCGAATATCGAAACACAGGCAGTCGGCGAGCACGTTGGGGCCATCCCCCAATTTTCCGCGGAATTTCGCGTACCCCTGAATATCTTGCTCGAAAAGTTTGAAGTCCACTTCCCAATCAGCGTCGGAGGCATACAGGCTAGACAGATCCCAGGTATCGGAGGACGCGATAACGCTGCGAGCAGGCAGAGTTTTGGCTAAGCTCATGAATTTCCATCTCCAAAGTTTCTCATGCGTACAACTACCAGCTGCATCTCCGCGCTTTTTCGCTGGCCTCAAGGAATGGAAACGTAACGAAACCCCTTCCAATCGCAATAGGGGCTGACTTCCAACTCTCAGGAATCGCCGAGAAAACGCCAAACTCGTCAGCGTTGGAAGCGTTGGAAAAGAGTCGTTCCCATCCATGCCAATCGAAGCGGCTTCGCAAATTCCAACCAATGATCGAGCCCATCCTGGCTTGCCGAGAAAATGCGGCGCTAGAATGCAAGCTTGCTAGCGGAGCCGCCAGGCGATACGCCCTAGATCGTCAAAGCTGTCCGCAAATGGCCTCCGGCAGCTGCTAACTTTTGCCGCGCGGCCTCGGGACTGATTTGCAGAATATG
This sequence comes from Pirellulaceae bacterium, assembly GCA_041736515.1. Lineage (GTDB taxonomy): Bacteria > Planctomycetota > Planctomycetia > Pirellulales > Pirellulaceae > Aureliella. Next base: position 11,396 of record JBGSTP010000056.1, on the reverse strand, counting down.
GGCGACGATGGAGGTCTTCACTTCACCCTCACAGCGGTCGAGCAACTCCGTCGCATGGTTGAGATCGAGTTCCGTGATGGCTTGAACAATCCTCAAACTGCGCGCCTTGAGCTTGGAATTCGTTGCGCGTAGGTCAACCATCAGGTTTCCAAAGGTCTTGCCAAGTTTCACCATGGCTGCTGTAGTGAGCGTGTTCAGCACGAGCTTGGTAGCAGTACCGGCCTTCATGCGCGTCGAGCCGCTAATCACCTCCGGCCCTACGATGGGTGTGATCATCAAATCGGCATAGTGGGCCATCTCGGACTCGGCGTTGCAGGCGAGTCCAATCGCAGCAGCTCCCACGTGGCGAGCGTATTGCAGCGCTGAGATCACATAGGGCGTTCTCCCGCTCGTCGCTATCCCCACCAGTGCATCGCGGCTGCAAAGGTCTGAACGCTGCAAATCCTCAATTGCAAGTTGCGGATTATCCTCTGCGCCTTCGATCGCGTTTGTAAGTGCAGCCGGGCCGCCGGCGATCAGCCCCAGGACTTGCCCCGGCTGCGAATTAAACGTAGGTGGACACTCCGACGCATCCAGCACACCCAAGCGGCCGGATGTTCCCGCACCGATGTAAATTAAACGCCCACCTTGGCGGAGCCGATCCACAATCAGGTCGATCGCACTGGCGATTGGTGCCCGCTGGCGTGAAACAGCCTCGGCGACTTGCTGATCTTCCCGATTAATTAAGTCTACGATCTCGAGAGTTGAAAGTGCATCGATCGTTGCCGAATTGGCATTTTGCAGCTCCGTGGTCAGCTTGGCTGTCGAAGCATGAATCGATTCAAGTTGCCCACCGCTAATTTGCCTGTCGCTCAATTTTTGGGGCTCTTACTTTGCTGGTGTTGAGATCGGAATTCGATGCTGTAGCTAGGACGCGCGTTGGATTATTCCGGCGAACTGGGTTTCTTTTTAGCCGCAGTCTTTTTTGCCGGCGTTTTTTTCGCAGCCGCTTTCTTTTTGGGAGCAGCCTTTTTGGTTTCTTTGGCTGCGGAGGCTTTTTTCTTAGTGCCTTTCTTTTTCTTTTTGCCTCCACCGGCTGCTGCGCGAACAGCCAGCAAGTCCAGCGCAATCTCAAAGGTCAATTCTTCGACCTTTGCGTCGCGAGGCAAACTCGCGTTTGTTTCGCCATCGCTGACATAGGGTCCGTAGCTTCCGTCCAATAATTCAACCGGATTGCCTGTCACAGGCGAAACGTCAAATGTTTTCAGCGGCTCTTTTTTGCCACGCCCTCGGCCGCCCGTCTTTGGCTTTGCCAGCAGCTCGAGAGCTTGCTCCATGGTTACATCCAAAGGCGACATCTCCGCAGTTAAGCTGCGCGTTTCTTTGCCGCATTTTACGTAAGGACCATAGGGTCCATTGGCGGCGATGACCGCTTCTTGCAGCGTTGGATGTTCGCCGAGATTGCGCGGCAGCGAAAGGAGCTTGAGGGCTAGTTCCAGTGTCACATCGTCGACGGCCATGCCCTTGAGCAGCCCCGCATTCTTCGGCTTATCCTCGTCTTCGGGATGGCCGAGTTGAATGTATGGTCCGAATCGACCGTTCTTGATATAAACGGGTTTACCACTGTCCGGGCAATGCCCGAGCGGCTCGTCGCCCTTGGCAGATTCTTGGAGCAGCGTCATCGCTCTCTCCAAATTGATTTCGTCGGGCGGGATTTCCTCCTGAATACTTGCTTTCCGCTCCCCTTGTTCAATGAACGGTCCGTAGCGTCCCACGCGTACAAACACTTCGTCGCGGAACTCGCCTGAGTCGGGCGATCCCAGGCTGAAGCGACTCGTCACGCGTGGATCGATCTCTTCGGCCTTAGATTTCAACAATGGCTTTAGACCGGTCGTTTCGCCCAAGTAGAACTTCTGCAAATACTCCAAGAACCCCTTCTCATTGCGACTGATTTCGTCGAGGTAATCTTCCATCTGTGCCGTAAAGTCATAATCTACCAACGAGCCCAAATGCTCTTCCAACAACCGAATTACCGAAAACGCAATCCAGCTCGGGACCAAGGCATTGCCTTTTTTGAATACATAGTCCCGCTGCTGAATCGTATCAATAATCGATGCGTAAGTACTCGGACGTCCAATGCCTCGCTCTTCCAAAGTTCGCGTGAGCGAAGCTTCAGTAAATCTCGCTGGCGGTTGGGTCGTGTGGGATTTGGCGTCGAGTGCTTTGCAATCGAGCAACTGCTGCTCGGTCATCTCTGGCAAGAGCACTTCCTGCGAGGCTAATTCGTCGGCTGGATTATCGCTGCCCTCGACGTAGGCTCGCAAAAACCCTTCAAACTCGATCGACGTTCCAGAAGCTTGAAAGACGGCTTCATCGGCTTCAACTGTGACAGTGGCCCGCTTCTTTCGCGCGTCGGCCATTTGACAGGCAATCGTACGTTTCCAAATCATGTCGAACAATTTGAACTGCTCGGCATTCAATTGACTGCGAAGGTTCTGTGGCAATTGGAACGGATGACCGGCCGGACGAATCGCTTCGTGCGCCTCCTGAGCATTTTTCACTTTGGTCGAATAGGTACGTTCTTCGGGGTGCAGGAAGTCAGCCCCATATTCTTGCTTCACTAAATCCCGCGCTGCTTGCACGGCCTCTTTAGCTAGCGATGTCGAATCCGTTCGCATGTACGTAATGTAGCCGTTCTCATACAGACTCTGCGCTACCTGCATCGTCTTTCGCGCGGTAAAGCCCAGTTTGCGATTGGCCTCTTGTTGCAACGTGCTCGTCGTGAATGGTGGCTTGGGGCGCTCTTTAAACGGCTTCACCTCCAACGAGGTTACCGCAAACGGGGCGCTCCGCAGTTTTTCCGCCAACTGCTGTGCTTCGCTCTCATTCATCAGGAGGAACGAGCTGCCCTCCTTGAGCTTCCCGGTCGTCGAGTCGAAGTCCTTGCCGCTGGGAATGCGTTTTCCCTGGTAGCTGACTAGCGCAGCATTGAATGCCACTCCGCCAGCCGGCGCTAGAGTGGCTAGCAAGTCCGCATAGCTGGCACTATGGAATGCCATTCGCTCCCGCTCGCGCGACACGATCAACCGTACCGCCACACTTTGCACCCTGCCGGCAGACAACTTGGGTCGCACCTTTTTCCATAACAACTGCGATACATCGTATCCGTAGAGCCGATCTAGAATACGTCGAGTTTCCTGAGCGCGCACCATGGCTTCATCGATCTGACGCGGCGCCTTCAGAGCGTTTTGGATGGCTTCCTTGGTAATCTCATGGAAGACCAGACGATGCACGGGCACCTTGGGGTTGAGCACCTCCCTCAAATGCCATGAAATCGCCTCTCCTTCGCGGTCTTCGTCCGTCGCCAGATAGAGGTCTTTGGAATCCTTCAACAACTGCTTAAGTTTTGTGACTTGCTTCTTCTTTTCAGGTGGAACTATGTACACTGGTTGGAAGTCTTCATCCACATTTACTCCCAAGTAGGCCCACTCCTCAGCTTTGTATTTCTCGGGAATTTCCTTCCGACCTGAAGGCAGATCCCGGATGTGCCCAATACTTGCTTCAACTACAAAGTCTTTACCCAAGATTTTGCCGATCGTCCGAGCTTTGGCAGGTGACTCTACAATTACAAGTGATTTTTCTTTGCTCATCGTTCCGCTGGAGCTCTCTAGTGCGAGATGTCTGGCCTGGACTGGGATCAGTGACAGTAAATAAGATGTCGAGGCGGGAAATGGGAATTAGGTACTTAAAACCTAAAGCAAACAAGTGGTGGTCGGCTTGACAATTCGCCAGGGCGGCAAATGAGTTGAGTTAATTGACAAAAATTGGTCTGGGACCAAAACAAAATAAACTCGCGCCGCAACGACAACCTCGTATCTGCAAAATCTTGAATCCTTGCTATCCTTTAGGAACTTATCCCCTAAACGCGTGCTGCGCTGTCCAAACGCTCTTTGGCATGGGTAGTCATGAGAACCTAGAGGGGTTGAGGCAAATCCAGTTCTCCAGGAAAAACCCTGCAGGTTAACTAAATTGTGCGGCCCCGTCCTTATTAAAGCCTGTGATTTCAGGACAGCCCCCTGAGCGGATAACTTGGGCAAGTACCGAACGCTTTTTAGTCCCTTTAAGAGATCTCGACTAGACCGAGTTTTTAGGACAGTTTAATTGTCATAATTTGTATGGTGTTTTTCCAACTACCACCCAGTGAACCTAGTTCTTAGTGCAGTTCGTTAGGATTTAGCAGGATGTCGAACCCGTTTGCAACGTTTCGTAAGAATCAAAACTATTGGATGGCCGCGCTGGTTTTACTGGCGATATTGGCCTTTGTGGTAGCCCCCGCAATTCAACAGGTCCAGGAGGCCTTACGCGGTGGAGGCGCTGGATCGGCTGTCGTCGTCCGCTGGAATGGTGGCAAAATGACGGTGGCTGACCTTCAGAATAATATGCAGAAGCATGGCGCGCTGGTTCGCTTCTTGAACTCGCTAGCTCGCGAAGTCATCAGCGCCGGCGGGCAACCCAAAGTCCCTGGCTTTTTCTACGACGCCCAATCGAAGCAGATTTATGGACTCGGCATTTCAGATGACAGCAGTGAAGAAAGTATTTGTCGAACACGCATTTTAGCGGACAAAGCCAAGCGGCTCGGTGTCGAGTTCAGCGATGATGCCATCGACGAATTCATTTTGGCTTATTGCGATGGTCGCATTCCAACCAAGCGGCTGGCCGCAATCTTGCAAGAAGCCAGCGATGGACGCTTGAGCAACTTCGATGTGCGGGAACTGCTGAAACAAGAGTTGGCTGCGATGGTCGTTCGTCGTACGGCTTCGACCGGCTTTTACGCATCTGTTCCCGGCGAGACGTTCCAGGATTTCATGAAACTCAATCGCACGGCCAAAGTCGAAGCGTTTCCCGTATTCGTCGCCGACCATGTTAGCAAAGTAAACGGTATGCCCACAGAAACGGAGATCAAAGCGATCTACGACTTGGGAAGCGGCATGATCGCAAACCCCAATTCGCCAGACCCCGGCTTTGTCCAACCCTACCAGGCAAACATCGAATACGTTGAATCCAACTTCAACGCCTTCGTAAATCGCGAAAAAGAAAAAATTACGGAAGAGCAAATCCGAGCCGAATACGATCGGCTCGTCGGCTTGGAACAGCTCCAGGTCCCAGTCGAACCACCCACGACAAACGAGAGCACGCCCCAAGCCCCCCCCGCTGACGGCGCTGAGTTACCCGCTGTAGAGCCGCCAAGTGGCGAAGCCGCGGCATCTTCTAGCGAGCCTTCAATTGCTACACCAACCCCTGAAGCACCATCCTCCGAAAACACTCCCGCACCAGCATCTGGTCTACCGGCTACCGATGGTCCCGCACTGGAATCAACTCCGACAGAATTGCCAATTGCGCCCGAGCCAGCCGCTGCTAACCCAGGAACCAAGGATCAATCTTCGCTTGCTATCTCCAAGGTTCGCTTCGTGTCCACTCAACAAGATGGCGACGACCTTCCCCCCACAGTTGTCCAACCGCCACAACCTACCGATGCAACTGCTACAGCTGCCTCCGCGACGGATCAGACCGCCTCGCCGAGCGAAGCCCCTGCCGCGCCAGCTATGCGTACCAAAACGTTTGAGGAGGCACGCGAGCAAATTGCAGATTCTCTAGCTCGAGCAGCTGCGATACCCAAGCTCGACGAAGTGCTGACCAATCTGCGCGAAAAAGTGATGCTGCCCTACTTTGGTGCTTATCGCCAGTACGCAGCGTTTCGCGACGCAGAATTGGAAGGAAAAAAAGTCGACGAGCCACAGCGTCCTAATTTCAAGAAGCAAGTTGAGGATGCCGGATTGACCTACGGGCAAACCGGTATCACTGATGGTTTCAAACTAGTTCAAACACAGTTCGGTACCTCTAGTATCCAAGGCGACGAGTTGGGGCTCACGGGAACTGTGGCTAATATGGCCATGACGCCCCAATTGCCGCTCTTTCAGCCAATGCAAAGCAGCTACTTTGATGCTGCCGTGTTCCAAACCGGGCGCACGCCAGACTTTTTTCAATACCTGTTTTGGAAAACAGAAGAACGTCCTATGACAGTGCCCGAGCTAGCAGACGTTCGTGGCGAAGTTGTCGACTTTTGGAAACGCACGCAGGCCCGCCAATTAGCCGAAGCGACGGCATCCGCCATGGCCAAGAAAGTCAACACCGCGAGCGAAGCCCCCTGGAAAGACGCACTGAGCACCGCCGAGCAATCATTGGTAATCGAAACCGATCCCTTCACCTGGATTTCGCGAATGGGAGACTACAACATTACCACAAACGTCAACAAACTCGATGCTGTCGGCGGCGAGTTCATGCAGGGCGTCTTCTCAGCCAATTCCGGACAGTGCATAGTGGTCCCGAATCAGAATAAAAGTGTCTACTATGTGGTACGCATCGTGAATTTCAGCCCAGAGAAAGAAGAGCTGCAACAGCGATTCAGCGCTGACCCAGATAAGCGTGGTGCCCTAGAAATTGCCCAGGAAGAGAGCAATCAACGAATACAAGACTGGTACGAGAATCTTTACAATGAACTCGGCGTTCAATTCGAGATTCCATTGAACCAGCTTTAGCCATCTCGCCTCAACGGGCGTTGGGCGAATCGAAAACAGTACCACGAATTGGACGAATCAGGCGAACGATATCTTCGACTTAAGATTCGCTCACTGGAACCCAATCTGACTTGAACGGGCGTTCTCGAATATTCAGCGAGTTGCCCAATGATCAGCTTTTTACCGGCCATCAATGCTTCGTCGCTTGCTTGTCGGCCAATACATGGGGATGGCCTATCAAGCTGCGTTCGACTTGGGAAGTTCATAGGAGACCTGGTCTACGCAGTCGGCGTCGATGCAATCCGCCTGCGCTACCGCGCCAGCCACCAACGCCAAGTCCGTTAGCTGAACAATTCTTCGAGCTATGCCTTGGCTCAGTTCCTGAATACGATCGACTGCGGTGTCGGTGAAAACGGGGGTGGGACGACCGAGACTAAGGCTCATCCACGCCAGAAATTCGGCAGTTTGTTGAATGTCCCAGGCTGGCAACTCAATTTGAAGCTCGCAGCGATCGAGCATGCTCCTACTGACAGCGCTGATCATTTGCGATTCCACTGCAAAGATCACAGTCAACGGAAACGACATCGATAGCAAACGATGCAGATCAGCCTCCGCGGCTGCCGTCGAACACTCCGTATCGTCCACCAACAACACTGTCTGCGTCTCCTCGCGACTGGCTGCCTGGAAGTAATCGCAAATTAGTTTCCAAGCGGCCTGCGAGTCGAGGATGCGTCGATTGCCCGACAAACGCTCTGCCAAATTGCACAGCAATTCGCCAGCAGACATGCCCAGCATCGACGAGCGAAGCATCTGCAATCCGGGAATGTCGCTACATACCGGTGGATTCGCCGCGCAGTATTTGAGTAAACTTGACTTACCCACACCGCTGACACCCAGCACAGAACCGATACTACGTCGATTACTGACTAAAAACTCGATTCTGGCCAGAGCCTCATCGGTCGTGGCACCGCGAAAAAATCCTGATCCGGAAAACGGAGCACCGCTCAACTGCCAGTAGCGCCAGTATGTCACTTGATCGTGCCTCTGTTTGCGAAAATGTTCGTTACAACCAGCCTTGTCGTTAAGGTCGGCCGATTTGAACTGCAAACTTAAACGCAAACACCTGAACCCATGACTTCACCGAGATTCTACGTTAATCCAATTCCAGTTTCGGGTCTGGTCTACTTGGATGAATCGGAGAGCCATCATGCTAGCAATGTCCTGCGGCTCAAGGCTGGGGCCCATATCACGCTATTTGACGGTAACGGAGGTGAAGCGGAGGCCACAATCGTTTCGTTGGAGAAACGATCGGTCAATGCCGTAGTGCATAAGCGGACAGACACGAATCGAGAACTCGATTACGCTCTCCATATCTTTATTGCATTGCCTAAAGGTGAGCGACAAAAGACGCTTGTAGAAGGCTTAGTGCAGTTTGGCGTTACCAGTTTGACGCCATTAGTAACCGAGCGGGGCGTGGCCCAGCCAACGGGCAATGCTCTTTGTCGACTAGAGCGAGCTGTGCTTGAGAGTTGCAAACAGTGCGGTCGCAACCGCCTAATGAGCATCAATGCTGCCATTTCTGTCGACCAGTTAGCTCGGCCCATAGGCGAGAGCCTCAAACTCTTCGCTCACCCCTATGGAATCGCTTGCTCGCTTCGCGACATTGCATCGATGAAATCTGCAGACGTGGCAATCGGTCCAGAGGGCGGCTTCAGTGACGCTGAAGTTGCGCAAATGTCGGCGCTAGAGTGGAAACAGGTTTCGCTTGGGCCACGTATTCTGCGTATCGAAATGGCCGCCTTGAAGTTGGCTGCCTGGTGGGCTAGTCGCTAGCGCAGCATCGTATGGCCTCGTCTAAAACATGGCATCAGCGACCGAACCGAGTGGAATATTGACATGGCAGGTATACTGATCGACGTCCAGTGAGAAGGCCCGCGCCATGGCGCGGGTAGCGTCCATCTCCGCAGCAACTACCAATGCGCGATTCTCGATGATTGCAGCCGACATTTCTCGCTGTCGCGCGATGGCTCCCGTCCGCCTTGCCTCGGCAGCGGCCAGGGCGACGCGCATGTCCGCTTGTGCCTGGTCCGTCTGCAGCCGAGCACCAATATTCTCGCCGACGTCGATGTCGAGTATGTCGATCGAGACAATTTCGAAGGCCGTGTTGGCATCAAGACCGTTCTTCAATAGTCCCTTTGAGATGCGATCGGGCGTTTGCAGAACATCCATATGGGAATCCGATGAGCCAATTGTGGTCACAATGCCCTGACCCACCCGCGCGATAATCGTTAGCTCGGTAGCCCCGCCAATTAGGGTGCGCATATTTGTGCGAACCGTAACGCGCGCGCGAACGCGCAGCTCCACACCATTCTTGGCTACAGCGCTGAGTTTAGTCCTGCCTGATTTGGCATCGGGACAGTCGATGACGCGCGGAGAGACACTCATACGCACAGCATCCAACACGTCTCGCCCGGCCAGATCCATGGCAGCCGCCTGGTCAAAGTCCAAAACGATTCCAGCGCGGTGTGCGGCAATGATCGCCAGCATCACTTGTGGAACATTGCCACCAGCCAAATAGTGTGCTTCTAATCTGGCCGTTGAAATACCTCGCGAGCGCTCGATACTCAATCCGGATTGATGGGCCATCACTTTGGCTTTAACAATCATCCGCGCGGGAACCTGTCGAAATGTCATGCCGATCAAGCTCGAAACGCTAACGTCTGCCCCCGACATGTGCGCCTGCAGCCAGATGCTGCCATAGCTGACAATCAGCACCAACGCGACTCCGCAGGCGAACAGAAGAAGTAGGGCGATGATCCATAGCGGAGCCAGCGCGAGCAGTTGAGGTTGCAGCATCGATGCACCAGCTTATCTAACGAGTAAAGCCATTGGACGAAAATCACACTCGCTTTTTCGGCGGCGCAACTGTCATCAGATCGATGACTCGACGTACTCCACCAATTCCGCTCATGGAACTTGTGATTGCCTTGCGAAGGTGCTCCTGCGCGAGAACACCACTTAGTGTCACCGTACCGGAGCTAACGCTGGCGACCACTTTGCCACCAGAACCACCCAATCGCTGGGCAAGTTTCTGCGAAACGCTTCTTAAGAGTGTCTTATCGGGGATCTGCTTTCCGAGTGCCATAGCGAGGCTCCTGAGTGTCTTCTGATGACGAGTTGATGCGACAGTTGCTTGGGAACACGCGCGTGGCCGCACATGTTTACGAAAGACGCAAAGCACGAAAGGTCCGAACAATTAAGTGCATCGAAAGAGAATGCAAAAAGGCAAGTTTGCCAATTTGCCAGGCCGGGAAATCAACTCCAAGCGAGAGTTGCCGCGGCTGCTCGCAGAAGCGAATAGGAGTGGCGATTCAAATTTTGAATTGATCGGTGATTGACACCGAACGTATTTTAACAAGCTAAACGGCAAAGTACAGTAGCAAAACGGGCTCGAATCGGGCTCGTCGCCCGCTGGAATCGCCTTTTTTGCTTAGCAGGCAAAATTAGGTCGGATTAGAGTTTTGCTGGATCTAAAACAACATGTTTGATGGTAATTCGCCGCCAAGTATAGGTGACATGGACTTTTCCGTCGCTCGCCTGAATCACGGCTGGATAACTGTAACCAGCACTATTGGCTTCGTTCTCAAGCGTCACTACGGTCCGCCACTGCTCGCCATTTTCGCTAAGGGCAATGTTCAGGATCTGTCTTCCGTTTGCCTGCGGTGTGCGCAGTGTGTGGTTGTAAACCAGCAAGTGACGACCGTCTTTCAGCGTTACTGCGTCGGTACCAGAATTAGGGTTCGGCAGGGGTAGCGATAACATTGGCCCCCAGGACATGCCATTGTCTTCCGACCAACTCGTTCCCAACACACCCTGTTTTGTGCGGCAGACAATTTGCAATCGTCCATTCTGATGCTGCAAAATACTAGGTTGAATCGCATCCAATTCCTCACCCGCCTGTAGCGGTCCGATGACTTTCCAATTTGCTTTGCCGTCCGCCTCGATTTTATCGGCAACTTCAAAATGAACTCGCCAGCCCTCATTCTCGGTGCTGCTCGGACACAAGATCGATCCATCTTCTAGCTGGTAGGGCTTGTTCTTCACGGGTCCCAGCAGATGTTGATTCTCGCTGAAAAGCTTGGAACTCGTTCCCAACCGCTGCGGCGTCGACCAGCTTGCTCCGCCATCCTTGGATGTGACCAATGCGCCCCACCACATGCGAGGATTTAAGCCCACCTTGTAAAATAGCATGAGCGGTCCATCCTGGGGTTGAAAAAGCACAGGATTCCAACATGCGTAATCTTGCTTTTCACCTTCCGAGCCATCGACAACCAGCGATGGCCGCTGCCAGGTTGTCCCATCATGCCGAGAAACCCAAATTCCAACATCAGGATTGTTTTCGTGAGTCCCTCCAAACCAGGCAGCTGCCAGACCGTGCGGTGTTTCGACAATTGTCGAAGCATGGCATTCGGGCGTCTGCCTCCCTTCCAGCGGATAAATAAAGTCGGCCGACACAATCCCATGCTCCCCAACCTGGGCTGGAACCGATGCCTTCATTGCCTCCAGCGAATCGGCCAGGGACTTGACGACGTCTGCCGCTGTCGACTGAGCATTGAGACTATTTGCGGACTGGCACACACACCCAACAACTAAACTCAGATACAGCGATTTGCAGATTTGTCCAAATCTCATAGAAGTTCTCTACCGGCAAAAAGAATGGAGGACGATGAAACAAAGGCGGGCCCGAATTCTAATCGATCGGTCACCGACAATCCATTGCTATGCAAGCTAGCGAAACAATCTTTCCGCGACCTGCCGCACTTCGTCGGCCGTTGCAATGTT
>JBGSTP010000038.1:0-24708 GCA_041736515.1 Pirellulaceae bacterium | reverse complement strand
CGACCCATTTCTCCATCATCGTTGGACCATCCTGGTCTAAATTTTTCCTGAATCTGCATTGCCAGCAAAAGCCAAACCTTGACTTAGCCGATCGCGAACTGCGAGACTAGAGCATTATATATTTGTGTGTAACAACAAAGCGGCGGCCCGGTTGGGCTTCGACTCGCGACAGTCAAAGCGAATAGTGTCATGCAAAATCCGTATGCACCGCCGAAACCCGAAACTCCCCCGCCACATACAAACCAAGATACCCAAGCGGTATCCAAACCGATCATCCCGGCCATAATCGGGGTTTTTACTTATGGCTCGTCGTCGCCCTATGCTCTGGTCCTTTGTGCGGAGCATTACCTAAATCCAAGTTTACGCCCTACACCTTGGTCAACTCACATTGCTGCTATCCTTGCGACAATCGGAAGCATCGGGTGGTTTGGCCTTAATCTCGCACTCTCCGCTCAGACGATCGACTTGCTTAGGGGAAACTCAGCTTCAATGTACGCCCAGCTAGGGCTGATGACATGGTTGGCGACTTTTGTTTTTTTAGGTTGGGCGATTTGGAGAGTTGTCCGTTTTATGGGACATGCTAGTCGGAGCTGAATGCCATACTCGTTCAAAACTGACAGCTACCGCCTTTTCTCTGGCTAATCAATCGACAGACCGATGGTCAACACTAACGTTTTCGTGCTGAAAGAATTGCTCACGGATGACGAATGACGTTTTGATAGGTAAGGCCACCTCGAATACCCAGCCCATAATGTCCCTGAGTTCCCTCCGTTTTTCCGTAAAAATTGTTGGAACGCAGAGAATTGACATCTTAACAGTGTTAAGCTGTTTACAGCCAAGTTGATGTGAATTTTTGCAACGAGCTCGCGCATGGGTGATCAGCCAGCCCCGAAACCATTACCATCGGCCGACGTCACGTCGCTTCTGGAAAAAGCGAGTATGGGAGATGCCTTGGCGGCCGACCAGCTTTTGCCTCTTCTCTATGAAGATTTGCGTCGGTTGGCTACTTGCCGAATGGCGAAAGAAAAGCCTGGGCAAACGTTGCAAGCAACGGCGTTGGTGCATGAAGCCTACTGTCGGTTGATTGGACCGCGAGACGTCAAGTGGAATTCACGCTCACACTTCTTCGGTGCGGCCGCCGAGGCCATGCGACGTATTCTGGTTGAGAAAGCTCGGCGAAAAAAGAAACTGTGGAACGATCGCGCCGTACCTATCGAATCTTTAGCCGAGGATTCTCGGCGGGTTATCGACCAAGATCGTATCCTGGATGTCGATCGCGCCCTGGACGAGCTTGCTCAAAGCGATTCCCGTGCTGCGGAAATTGTGAAGCTACATTTTTTCGCAGGTTTGACCCTGAACGAAGTTGCATCGGCGCTAGACCTGTCGCGCGCGACCGTTTTTCGAGAATGGGCCTACGCCCGCGCCCAATTGAAACGCTCGCTCCGCGACATTCAACCTGAGTAGATCTCAACCCGCCGCGTTGGCCATCAAAAAAACGAAAATTCTTGAGACCATGTTTCTCCCACGATCGCACTGTTGCAGGAGTCAGCCAGAGTCTTGCCATTTCGGAGAATGATGATGCCGGCAAATTCTAACGCCAAAGAAATCTTCTTGTCTGCCATCGAAATCACGCATCCGCTGCAACGCGATGCGTATGTGACCGGTGCCTGCCGAGGGGATGAGCCCCTCTATGCCGAAGTCGTCGCGTTGCTCGAAGAGCATTTCGAAATGGACAGTTGGCTCGATCCTCGGCGAATTCGCAGGCTGGAAATCAATGCGCAAACAGTGTCCCACGCCTCGCCCGATGCCCAGCGGAACGTGGCGGTCGGAACTCAAATCGGAAATTACAAGTTGCTCGAGCAAATCGGTACCGGTGGCATGGGAATCGTGTTTATGGCCGAGCAGCTTAAACCGATTCGTCGAAAAGTGGCTCTCAAGGTGATCAAGCCGGGAATGGACACGAGCCAAGTTGTTGCCAGATTTGAAGCAGAACGCCAGGCATTGGCGCTAATGGACCATCCAAACATCGCCCATGTCCTGGATGCAGGCGCTACCGATTCTGGTCGACCGTATTTCGTCATGGAGCTCGTTCGAGGCATTCCGATTACGGAGTATTGCGATCAAAATCGATTGAGTGCCCGAGAGCGGCTTAGACTCTTCGGAAAGGTTTGCCAAGCGGTGCAGCATGCACACAACAAGGGGATCATCCATCGCGATATCAAGCCATCCAATGTGCTGGTGACCTTGCACGATGGCGTTCCGGTACCGAAGATCATCGACTTTGGCGTGGCCAAGGCGACCAATCAGCAACTCACCGACCGAACGCTTTTCACCAGCTTCGCTCAATTTGTGGGCACTCCACTCTATATGAGCCCAGAGCAAGCGGAGATGAGCGGACTGGACGTCGACACTCGAAGCGATATCTACTCGCTGGGGGTACTGTTGTATGAGCTGCTGACCGGAACCACACCCTTTGATCGCGTTCGGCTCCACCAGGCTGCTCTTGACGAAATCAGGAGAATCATCCGCGAGGAAGAACCACCACGACCAAGCACACGCGTCAGTAGCCTTGGCGATGCAAGCAAAGCCTTCTCAGTGCAACGCGCTACCGATCCAGCCAAGCTCAAGCAACTCTTGCAACGGGAACTTGATTGGATCGTCATGAAGACGCTTGAAAAGGACCGCACGCGAAGGTACGAGACCGTTAGTCAACTTGCCAGCGAAATCCAGCGTTACTTGGATGGCGAACCGGTCGAGGCGTGTCCGCCATCGACGCTCTACCAAATGCGAAAGTTTGCCGCTCGTCACCGCACGGCCGTGTTGATTGCCACCTGCTTCCTTGCACTCATTCTAGGCTCCAGCGTATTGGCGGTCACGCTGTACGCTGGAGCGATGCGCGCCCGCGATCAGGCCATTGCAGCGCAACGCGACTCACATCGCGAGCGCGACCGAGCGCTCGAAGCAGAACGCAACGCGGCTCAGCACTTGGAAACGGCAACGCAAGAGAAGGAACGTGCCGACAATCATGCTCTGGAACTGAAGCAACGGTTGTACGACTATAGCCTCATCAAGGCCAGTTCGGCTTACCGCGAACGAGATATGAAGACCGTTGCTAAGTTGCTATCCGAGTGTCTACCGGAGCAGCGGCGTTGGGAATGGTCATTTCTGGATCGACAAGCAAACGCTCCACGTTCGTTCACCTTGCCGGGGAAACGTATATGGGAGTATGCGATCACACCCGATATGACCCGCGTTTTGTCGGTCGATGACGATGGCGTGATCCGATGTATGCGACTTGGCGACGAGAGTATCCTCTGGAGTTTGCAATCCGAAAAACTAAGCGTCTCTGGCAGTTGTCTTTCACCGAGCGGAAAACAGTTCATCGTTACCGGCAGTCAAAAGGCAGGAAACGCGGCGGAAGCTGCCAATACAGGAATGGATGGAATCGTCGAGTCATACGATGTCGAGAAAGGGGAGTTGTCGTGGAAGCATCAAGTTTTGGGGTTGCCAATACTGCCATCTTTTGGAACGGATGGAAGTCAGTTCTTGGTGACCTGCACCAATTCAAAAAACAGTTCTGAAATCCAACTACGCTCTTCCGCGGATGGCAACCTCGTTTGGACGACTCCAGCCTTGGCCTTCGCCGCGGCCATCATAAGCCGCGACAGTAGCAGGATCTTCGTTTCCGAGACTGCCAGTTCGCAAATCCAAGGATCGTCGATTCCGCGTTGCCTCCAAGCGGTAGATCGAAAAGAGATTTGGAAAGCTCACCGGGCTGAAGAAGCTTCTGGCATCTTCTTGAGTTCCGACGATGCGGAATTGTTGGCGACCGGCCATGATTTGGCTTTGATTACCTACGATGCGAATACCGGTGAGCTCAAACAGGCGATTCCGAGTCCGATGAAGGAATTGGGGTTGATCGTTCTGAGGGCTCTCAATGGCAACAAAGTACTGACAGTCTCTGTAAATGGGCATTTTGTGGTTTGGGATTTGAGAAACAAACGCCCCATAGAAACCAGCAAGTCGATGAGTCATGGCTTGGATGTGAGGATTTCGGCTGATGGATCGCACTTGATGTTCCTCAACAATAATGTGCTCCAATTGCGTCCCTCCTTTTCCTCGACCGAAGCAATGACTCTCGTTGGACACAAGTCGGGCTACAAAGGGGCAAGGTTTCTGAACGACGATCAACTGTGCTCGGTTGGACCCGAGTCAGCTTATCGCATTTGGGACGCTTCAACTGGGTTAGAGTTGTCGGCCGCACCCCTAATCGGCGCGGGTTTGGAACTCGAAATCGGCCCGAATGCGTCTTGGATCGCAGCGGCCACGATGAAGGGTGCGGTGGTTTGGGACAAAACGACGGGCAGGAATTTGCAACACTGGCCTCAAGATGGCCCAACTTGGTTTGTCAAGCGCGACCTGAAAGGTTCCATAATTGCGACTGCTGGCGAACGAGGCATCCTTCGCGTTTACAGAGCCAAAGACGAGAAGAACGGCGGTGCATGGACAGCCAAGGTCGAAGTACCCAGTCAAGAGTTTAAGGCTAACGGCAGTATCCATGGTTTGGCGATGAGTCCCAACGGTGACATGGCCTTTACACTCGATACCCCAGGCTGTGAACTCATTGCGTGGGACCTCAAGACTGGTAGAAGTCGAATTCTCCGGAATTCCGAGCCTGGTCAGCATGGAAGATCTGTGGAAGTGTCTGCCAACGGAACCCTTATGGCTATTGGCGTAGGTACAACGGTCGAGGTCTGGGATCTGGCTTCGCTGAAAAGAACGACCATATTCAGAGACGCCGGTAGCCGCGTCCTTTCATTGACCTTTGATCGCACCGGTTCGCGTTTGTTTGCTGGTACTGTTGACGGAACCATCCAACTCTGGAGCCTGACGTCGAATGAGCGTTTGTTGAACTTGAAGGCTCATTCCAGCGGAATTGTTTGCCTGGCCATGAGCCCCAACAATGCGACATTGGCATCGTCGAGCTTGGGAGGTGAGCTGAAACTTTGGGAAACGTTGCACCTGTCCTCCGAGGTGGCGGAGCAGCGAGACTTGGTCCAACAAGCGACCGAGCACGCCAATCGCCTGCTTATTCAACATCGAACTCCCAAAACAGCTTTGCAGCAGTTGCTGCAAATCGAGTCACTTCCGGAGGAACTGATGCCCAAAGTCATGAGTATTCTGCAGGCCCGCATGAACGCACCGGTCAATCTCAATGCACTCATTGCCACTGGGTCAGATACAGCTCGTCTCAACTCTCCTAGCATGAGAGCCAAAGCGCTCAAGGCGAAGATTGAAGACGCACTTGCCAAAGAACTTCCAGAAGTCCTCGAGCCTAATAACGACGGGCCCGATTCATTGGAGTCAGCTCGTTGGAATACCCTATGTCGTTCCCTGGTTCGTGGACCGACATTGAACATGGATCCGGGAGAGTTGATCAATCTAGTGCAGCTTATCAAAGATAACGGTGATCGCTTGCACTATTTGCTCTACTTAAAGGCCCTTGCCCATCTACAACTGGAGCAATGGGAGAGTGCTGAGAAGGAGATGGCCGAGGCGATTGCTCTGGTACCTTCCGAGTCACCACTTTGGTTTACCTACGCATTTCGCCTGTCCTTCTTGCAGGCGTACCTTGGGAAATGGGAGGCTCAGCATGCGCTTTGCGCTCAGGCTCTCGAGAATTTCAAGGATCGCCTGGATGTTCAACAATTGGAGCGGCTTGCCAAAATGTGTTTGCTTTCGGGGCCGCAAAGTGAGTACTTTTCCGAGGTATCAGCCATGGCGGATCAAGTCTTGTTGGGAACACCCTTTGTGCCTCAGCGAGTTTTTGCAACGCTTACCAAGGGTATAGCCGATTTGCAGCGTGAGAGGTACGAATCGTCGAGGGAGCATTTTCAATCGGTCATAGAGTCTGGATTTTCCGAAGGCAAAGAAGGACAAGATATCTTGTTTGCCCTTGCAAAAATCTACTCATCCATCGCTTCGCACCATTTGGAGCAACATGAGGAGGCTCAGAAACTCCTCACAGAAGCCACCGAGATTCTCGACAGATTTCCATCTACGGGAGGTTGGTGGCCCGATTGGATGATGGCCTGCGTCGCTCAGAAACAAGCGACGGAGTTGGTTGAACGAACCAAGTAGAAAAACTATTCGTTTGGCAAATTGTGGCCGAGCTTTTCCCGCTTGGTCGCCAAGTAGGCTGCATTGTGCGGATTGGACGGGGAGACAATTGGAACTTGGTCTACCACCTTCAAGTCGAAGCCTCGCAGATTGAATGCCTCGGTCTTCTTGGGATTGTTGGTTAGCAGACGGATTTCGGTCAAGCCGAGATCTTTCAAGATTTGTATGCCGACCCCGTAGTCGCGAATGTCGGCCTTGAACCCTAACGCGTGGTTGGCTTCGACGGTATCCATCCCCTGATCTTGAAGCGCATAAGCCCGGATTTTCTGAGCTAGGCCAATTCCGCGACCTTCCTGTGGCAAGTACACGAGTACGCCACACCCCTCATCAGCAATCATCTTTAGTGCCATATCGAGCTGGTCGCCGCAATCGCAACGCAGCGAATGGATCAGGTCGCCGGTGAAACAGCTGCTATGCATGCGCACAAGCGGTGGCCGCGAGCTTGAGGGCACTAGGTTCCCCATGAAGATCGCTATCGGTTCTTGTGTCTCGAACTGCACACTATAGACAGCTATTTCGAACTCGCCGTATTTGGTTGGCAATTTCGTCTGCGCCACTCGGTTGACCAGCTTTTCATTGACTCGACGGTGCGCAATCAATTGTTCGATGGTAATGATTGCTAAATTGTGCTCTTCGGCATGTCGGAGCAGCTCGTCGCGCGTCGCTCGATCACCAGATTCATCGAGTATTTCGGTTAGCACGCCCGCCGGTAGCAGGCCTGCCATGCGCGGAAGGTCTACTGCAGCCTCAGTATGTCCAGCGCGCCGCAATACGCCTCCCTCCATGGCCAGCAAGGGATAGACATGACCAGGTCGCACAAAATCGCTCGACTTGGATGTTTCCGATGCAAGTCGACGGATCGTTTCTGCGCGTTCCGCGGCCGTAATGCCTGTCTTGCTACCCGCATAGTCGACCGGAGTCAGAAAAGCAGTTCGCAAGGGGGCGTTGTTATTTTCGACGATTGCACGCAAATCCAGCCTCTCGCTGGTCGTCGGTAAAATGGGGCAGCAAAGTTGCCCGCGACCTCGTAACATAAAATTAATCGTATCTGCCGTCACCAGCTCGGCTGCACAAATATAGTCTCCTTCGTTCTCGCGATTCTCCGCATCGAGGACGATTACGACTTCACCGCGCCGGATTGCGTCTACGGCGGATTGCACGGAGCTGAATTTCTTCGACATGATTGTTTGGAGGGCTTCTATAAAATCCCGAAGGTGGAGGCTGAATTGCACTGCCTGCAAAATAGTTAGGTACTATTATAGCGCAGTTCCCCGTTTTGTCTTGGGCGTTTTCGCCTAACGAAGAAACAGATAGGATTGGATTTGAAAGGAAGTTCGATGTTTCGTCCTCAGTTAGGATATTTGCCTCAGTTAGGCTATTTGGTAGTGGCTTTCGCTGTTTTGGCATCCGCGCAAACGCCGCTATGCACTGCTGCGGATGTCGCAACAGAGATTAACCGCCCGATACGTGTCGAACGCGATTTGACTTTTCGGCGCATTGAAAACCAGGCTGTCGCCGCCGATCTCTATCGACCGGACGATAACGAAGTGTATCCATTGGTCATCATGATTCACGGCGGCGGGTGGTCCACTGGGGATAAATGGAATGTCAAGGATCATGCGCGAGAGATGGCACAGGCGGGATTCGTGGCCTTGGCAATCAACTATCGCCTTGCGCCGCAGCACCCCATGCCCCAGCAGATCGACGATTGTCGGGTCGCCCTTCGCTGGGCGAACGAACATGCCAAAGATTGGCATGCGGATCCCAGCAAGCTGTGTTTGTGGGGGTATTCGGCCGGAGCGCATTTAGCCGCTTGGATGGCGACAGATCCGCAACCGGGCGAACCGGAAATTGCAGCCGTGGTGGCTGGCGGTGCCCCCTGCGATTTCGAGTTTATTCCTCCCCAAAGCATTTCATTGGCCCACGTAATGGGAGGCACGCGTGCGGAGGTTCCGGAAGCCTATGCGGCGGCATCGCCCCTATCCTACGCATCATCAGATGATGCTCCTTTCTTCTTTTTTCATGGAGATTCAGATTTAATCGTTCCGTCTTCTAGTAGTTGCAGAATGTTCGATAGACTTCGGGAATTGCAGGTTGCCGCGGAATACCATGTAGTTGATTCGCAAGGCCATTTGTTGACCTTCATCAACGCTAAGGCGCGGCGTTTGGCGATTGACTTTCTTCGCAAACATACAACGGAATGCCAGTAATGTTGCCGCACGAAGAGTACATAGAGCAGGCGTATTTTTTTGGAACGCTGCACGATCGCCTTGGTCAAAATATTCCGTTGCAAGAATTGATGGAGCAGGTCAAGTTCGAAGTGCTTGCATCGACCAAGCTGCCAATGGCAATCGACGTTTTGCTCGGTGAGCTCAAACACTCCGGGCAAATGCATGGCGGAATGACCATGTTGAGCCACTATTTCGTGTCCTTTCAAACATTCCTGATGACCGAGGCCGAATCCGATCGCGGGCGATTTGACTATCGAACCGCGCTGCGAATCTTGGCCGCAGAAGCTCGCTACCGAAGTCAAGAAAACCTCGATCCACAGGGATTGTTCTTCTTTCAATTCGAAGCCATCTCACGAAATCGATTGACCTACGATCGAGGTATTCGTGCGATGTCGGAGGATCCTGCGTACAGTCCCCATTGGAGCGAGTGGTTGCTGATACTGCGCCGCCAGCTTGGGTTTGTTGATTTGGCTGACATGATTTTTGCTCGCAGCCAACTCTACTTCGAACGCAACCAGCGCTTCGGTGACCACGCGACGGAAGCACCC
Organism: Pirellulaceae bacterium; assembly: GCA_041736515.1. Lineage (GTDB taxonomy): Bacteria > Planctomycetota > Planctomycetia > Pirellulales > Pirellulaceae > Aureliella. The sequence goes on along the minus strand of JBGSTP010000038.1, from coordinate 15,749 downwards.
ATCTTGTTCGGCTTGGCTGAGGGAAGAATTGCTAACGCCAACCGGCGGAAGGATCCCCTGTTTTTGTTTGCAGCAATGCAACGGCACTTGGGTTATCCGGGTGTACCTCGGCTCGAACCCATTGATCCGCTACCTGCGTTGGTACCACAATTGCAACGCCGCCTCGAGCGTCTGGAGCAACGTCTCAAGTTGATGGAGGAAGAGCAGCGTGGAGGGCTCGACATAACGAAGTACTACAAATCGGCGAACCTTCCAGCTCCAGGCGATGATCTGCTCGATTAAGCCTTCGCTATGGTGCCTGGGGGCCGACCCCGCTTCTGCTAGTTCTTCTTTCTGGCCCATGTTATTTGCAGCTAACGCCTGAATCAACGCAGGCCGCTAACGAATGGGCGCAGACGTTCATTGCGATCGAAAGTCCCACTCGATAGGTTGCATTCGTTGAAGACTTTCACGCATCTCGGCGCAAAAATGACTACACTCGCCGGAAGTGAGCTCGCAGGCAAACTCCGCATTCTTTTGTGCCTCTTCCTGTTTGTCGTTCGCCGACAGCGCCAATGCCAAAGCTAGCTCGACGCTCCATTCCTTTTTCTGGCTAAGTTTGGATGCAAGCTCCGCATGTTCCAGAGCCTTGCGCGCATCGGATTGATTGCTCCCTGTGAGATGCGTCGGCCCTCGAACTGCTCGTCAAGCACACTCGACAGGACTATGGCTATGACCAACGAGCCTGGCGCAGTTGGTATGACAGTGAAAACAAGCCCCCAAGCGCGACGGTACTTGCTAAATAGTCCGCAAGCACTTTGTTGTGCTCAACGCAATTTTCTCGGCAAGCATATTAATGGCCTCCGCTACCTGTGGTCCTGGCAACCGCGAAGCCGAAGTAGGTGCTAGGCATTGACGCGAGCCCAGGGAACGAGAAGCCATGCGTTTCACGCAGTTCCGAAGGGACGACATGACACCCATGGCAACTGTTCATGCCGCCATTTGGGATCGGCGATTGTTTTTGATCCTATGCTTTCGGGGCTTGCCGGGTGTGATGAACAACGCACAACTCAAAGAAACTCGCGAGGGAAATCCGCTCCGGTGCGTTGGATTGTACGTCTGCCTGCGCTACTTTACATGTCGAGCATGAGCCCGCTGTTCAATTGTCGAAGCATAGCCAAGCATGCCTAGAAATCCAGAAAAGCCAAAGAATCCATAAAAGCCCGATAGCCGGTGCAAGCCAAACTCATCGAGTCCAGGAACATACGCAAGAAAACTGAGGAAACCAAGAAACCCTAGGTACATGGGTAGCGATAACATAATTGCGAATCGAGCGATTCGAATTGCATGTTCATCCTTCAACCCGAGCAGTACTGGAATGCCAAAAACAAGAACTTTCATTGTCATCGATTCCCACTTACGGTTAAAACTTCCACTGCCGTTCAATCAACTTACAAACAGTTTGATGGCTATCCGCGTTTTGCCTTTGATCGCATTCTATTGTCTCGTGCATTATGCTCGACTTCAGCAAGTCCAAGATGCTCCATGAGCGGAGGAACGTACATGGCGAAACGACCACGAAAGTTTTTCTTCAGGCCGTACCAGCCGCCAATTGGATTGTCTTTGGAGCGGGCCCAATGTTCGACCGTACCCTCATTCGTCTCTTGTTTCTCGTCTTTACTACCCAACAGCATCCAATCGCCGTGGCTTTTTAACATTGCCGCGAGATCATCAATACACCGTAGGTCGTAATGCAATATCGTTGTTCCAACTGTGCACACGAGAATGTCGGTCCCATCCTTTTCATCGACGTGCATTGTGTAACCAGCGCTACCAGGCGGGGTTTTCAACTCCAGCGGATTGTCCTTTGTTCCGATCTTCTTGCGATAGTCAGGCATTAGGTGCTCTCCTCGGCCGTTTTCTTGAGATCTCTGGCGAACTGATCGAACGATTCATCAAACGGTGGTATCATTCTAGCAAAGAGTGGAAAGATCGGCCCGCCAATGGTCTCGGACATCGAAAACCGAATCTCACGACTGGATCTGGGGCTGAGAGTGAAGATGCGGGTCCCCATGGCATCGCCCCATACGAGCCGTTTGTGGGGATCGAATTCCTTGATCTTCAGTTTGAACTTCCGATCGGGGGCGAGTGTCGATCGCAATACAATCTTTTCACCAGGAGCAATCTTCCCAGTCAGTTCAACGATGGTACTGTTCCAGGATGGGTACGCTTCCGCGTTCGTCAACAGCTTCCAGATCCTCTCGGGCGTAGCGGCTATATCGATCGCCACGGAAGTCTGGCGACTGAAGAGTTTCTTGATCGTGGTTGCTTTTCCAAGCCGCGTTGAATCCGAGGTGTTCATTGGGTCTCCATGTCGATTAGGGCAATGTCTTTCGGAGCATGTACTGTGATCGAAGCAGTTGTAATCGGCGAGTTAAGATCGCTAGTTGAACCGCGCTGCGGAGTGGGGCGAGGACTGGAGGGCTGCTCATGCTAATGATTCTCCGTCAGCTCCAAGGTAGTATAGCCGCTGCCGGCTAAGTGTTTCCAGCTGGCTCAGCCCAGATTGCGAGAACTAAATTCAGATGCGTTATTGAGCGTAGAATTGATCAGCCTGCCGCGAAGCAAACCCCCGTAGAAAAACCTTCCACAGCCAGCGAGCTAAACTACAACGATCCGGTCCTTGCCGCTGGACTTCTTGAACGGAGGATTAAATGTTGGCTGACTTCTCCTCTGCCAACCGTCCTTGCTTAGACACCACCACACCCCCCACCGACTCTCTCATCTACCGACGCAATATCTAATTTCGATTTGTCCGGCAGAGCGTTTGTGTGCTCGACTCACCGCTGTTTTCGTGGGTGTTTAGCGAAAAACTCCCAAATCGTCTCGTTGATGTCAACCTGCGTGGCCCACATGTGTCCGTGGCCTGGCAGTTCAATGTACTTTACCTCGTGCCCTTCGCGCTTGTATTTGTCTCGATTCTCACGTGCAAAGGCGACGGGAAAAATTGGGTCTTCATCACCATGGATAATCAGCACGGGAAACTTCCGATTGGCGTGGACACCAAATAGTGTTTGCAGACCTAGCAAGCCAGAGTGTGACGCCACTGCCGCCACCGTCTGAGACCGTTCTTTGCCAACCAAATGCGCGAAATAGCCGCCGTTCGACATACCCACGACGAATACGCGGTCAGGATCAATCTTGTATTCCGCTTTCACCTGCGCAAGCAATGCATCAAAAAATGCGAGGTCGCTGTTCACTTTCTCTGGGGCGATTCCCCAGTTTTTCCCGACTGCCTCTGGATAAACAATGATAAACTTCTTCGCCTTGGCCGTTTCGTTCAGTCGCGTGTATTTGGGCATGACATCTTTACTGTCGATCAACATTCCGTGGAAGGCCACAACCAACGAAACCGAATTCTCCAAATCAACCGTCTCCGGGACGAATAAACGATAAGTGCGAGTCTCGTTTCCGATTTCGATTCTTTGGGTACCAAACTCTCCGTGTCGCAGTCCAGCACGCTCGGCTGCTTTCACCGTCGAAGTCGAACCATCTTGGATACCGCACCCTAGCCCAGCGATTGAGAAAAGGGCCAGGGCGCATAATCTAGCTGAACAGATCATTTGCATTTGAGTTCCTCAAGGGACTATCGCCGAACGTTGGGAATAACGGATTCGCGTGAATCAAAATTTTAGCAAACTCGTGTTTGCCGGCGACGTTTTGTGCCACCTACCGAAACTCTTGGCGCATTCCGCAATTGCGCAAGAACCCTGCTATCACCAGCGATATGCCCCCTGCAATGCGGATTGGCTCGCGTTTCAATTTGCAAGCACAATCTGCGCGAAATTGGCATAGAAATGGCGGAGTCTGCATTGTCATGCTACTCCTAGTTGTAGCGTTGGCGATTTAAGTGCCTTGCCAGACACCGTGGTTAGGGTTCAGTGTCGCTGTCGAGCTGAAATCTCATTTAATCCTCTTCCTATAGATTCGAAAGAACGGTCCTCGCATGTCCAAGCGATTCAATCAAAGATTGCGTGTTATCGAACGCCTGGAAGCCCGCAATCTGTTGGCGGGTGTGATGATGCAATCGGTGACTGCTGATGGCGGCACGCAGCTCTCACTGACATACGAAGTGAGCGAACCGACGACCGAGTTTAATGTTGGCTTCTATCGCAATTCGGGTTCGGCCCTGGCGGATGCTGTGCTGTTGGATATCGCGACATTGACGAATCCTACAGATCTCACCTTGGGAGTCCATGTTAAAAATTTCACGATTGGAAGTGGAGCTGACCAGATTGCATTGCCGGGTGCTGGGGCAGCAGAGATTCAACAAAACTATGCGATTTGGGCAGTGGCCAATCCTACGTTCCCGGGTTTGGAGAGTCCGGTGGTGTTTGCAGGAGTATACCATGCTCCGCTGAGCGACGTTTTTATTCATGGTCGTAATATCGCTGACTCGGTAACCATCGATTCAAATTACCGCGTCACACTTAACGGTGCGATGAAGCGTTTTACTTCCAGCGACGTAACCGGCTTTCGTGTCCGTGGCCACAATGGTGATGATGTGGTCAATGCCTCGACGGCCGCTCGAGTCGTATCCATTTATGGTGGATCTGGAAATGATGTGCTGAAGGGGGGGAACGCAGCCGACTCGCTTATGGGCGGCGATGGAGACGATGAGTTAGTCGGTGGCAAAGGTAACGATACGCTTAATGGAGGTGAAGGGAGCGATGTCTATCAACTCGCAGGCACCAACCAGGGGACCGACACCTACTCTGATGGTGGTGCGAGCGGTGTGGATCAGATCGTCGCTACCGCCAGCACTACGAACATTTCCTTTGGCGCGAGTTTTTCGTCTGCCGCCAGTGGCATCGAGTCTATCTCGGCCAATGGATTCACTAGCATCAATATCTTGGGCAGCAGCAGTAGCAACACGTTTAACTTTCGCGCGTTGTCGCTCAACGGCATTTCCATTATCGATGGCCTGGCGGGCGCAGACAACATTGTAGGCAGCGACGGCGATGATCTCTTGCGCGCCGGCACTGGAAACGACACTGTCGACGGCGGCGACGGCACCGACATAGCTCATTTCGCAGGAGCCCTGGCAACTTATTCGATCGTACAAACCGGAGATGTGGTAGTAGTCAAGGATTTGGCGACATCTGTCAATGGAAACGACGGTACCGATACATTGCGCCGTATCGAGGTGCTAAGGTTCTTGGATGGCGACTACAATTTGACTGGTCCGACAAACTCACCGCCGCTCGCCTTGCCGGATAGCTTGACGGTAAGTGAAGACGACAGCGTGCATACAATTGCCGCTCTAGTCAATGACTCGGACCCCGATCCCAGCGACGTGCTTTCTATTGTGGCTGTGAACGATCTTGAATTGCGTGGTTCGGTTTCGATTTCCGCGGACGGACAAAGGATTGACTACCATCCGAGCAGCGTCTTCCAATCGTTGGCCAGCGGACAGACCGAAGTAGAGGTCTTCTCGTATACGATCGAAGACAACCATGGCGAGCAGGCGACTGCGAACATAGCGGTTACTGTTACTGGCACCAACGATAGCCCTGTCGTTGTCAACGACAACGCGACAATTTTCGAGGACCAAGAGCCCATTGCCATCGACGTTCTAGCTAACGACCTCGATCCCGACGCGGTCGACAGTAAACGAGTCGTAGCCATCACACCAGGATCATTGCAAGGAACAACAGCCATTGCGTTAGACGGAAGCCATATCACCTATTCCGTTGGTAGCGCATTCCAGTCCTTGAAAGCTGGCGCCATTGCCACCGAGGTGTTTAGCTATGTCGTGCGCGATGGTAGTGATGCCGAGTCGCAAGGCAATGTGACAGTCTCCATCGTTGGCACCAACGATCAACCAGTTGCAGTTAACGACAGCATCACGGTCAGCGACACTTCCGGTGCTGCGACTGTCCAAGTTTTGGCCAACGATACGGATATCGACGTTGGTGATACCAAACGCGTGGTATCGGTGAATAGCGTGGGTGTGAGGGGCATTGTACAAATTCCCGCTGGTGGTTCGGGAGTACTTTTTTATCCCAACAATGCGTATAACTACTTACGAGCGGGCGAAACCGCGGTCGAGACCATAACCTATACGATGGCCGATGCGGCCGGGGCACAATCCACCGCCACGCTGGTTGTAACAGTAGCTGGAACCAATAGCGCGCCCGTGGCAGTCGCAGATGTAGCAGCCGTCTCTGAGGATGCGAGCTCCACCTTCTTGGACGTGTTGGTCAATGACACCGATGTCGATGTCGGAGATACCAAGACCGTACTGTCAGTTTATGGAGATGGTTATCCCGCCGACTGGTACCTGGTATGCATTTACGGTGTTTGTGCTCCTATGACCATTCCGGCTGTGCCAGCCATTCGAGGGACGCTCACAGTTGCTCCCGACGGTCAGGGGGTGAACTATTCACCTGGCAATGCATTTCAATACTTGAGGGCCGGGCAATCAGTCACTGAACGCTTTACCTACACCATGGCCGATGCAGCTGGAGCCATCTCGACCACTTGGGTAACACTCACAATTGCCGGTGCCAACGATGCGCCCTTCGCGGCTTCCGACAGTTTAATTGTCGGCAAAAATTCAGCGCCGGTGACGATTAACGTGTTAGCCAACGACACCGATTTGGATGCGGGCGATACCAAAACATTGCTTTCTTTGGATACCAGCACGTTGTTAGGCACAGCAACGGTCGCTGCTGGCGGAACGAGCGTGATTTACTCTGTCGGCGAAAACTTCCTCAACCTGCAACCAGGCGAGGTGGCTATCGAAACATTCTCTTACACGATGACCGACGCCGCTGGTGCGCAGTCGACTACATCGGTTACCGTGCGCATTAATGGCACAAATTCAGCTCCCATCGCCATGGCCGATGTAGGATCTGCCGTGGAAAATGGTGTGCCAGTGACTATCGATGTCTTATCCAACGATACCGATGATGATATCGGAGACACAAAAACTGTCATCGCAGTCAATGGAGTAGGCTTGCTGGGGACCGTCTCGGTCGCACCTGGAGGAACTGGAGTTACTTATACCGTTGGCAATGCTTTCCAGAGTCTGGCTCAAGGGGAGACCGCCAGCGAATCGTTTACATACACCATGCGTGATTCGCTGGGTGCCCAATCGACCGCCACAGTTCAGATCACGGTGGCCGGAGCGAACGATGCCCCAGTCGCGTTGGCAAATACAGCCACAGCTTCAGAAGATGGTGCACCGATCACGATTGACGTGCTGGCCAATGACGCGGATGTCGATGCAGGTGACAGCAAGCAGATTGTCTCTATCCTTGGCAACAGCCTGCAAGGCTCGATTGCTATCGCACCGGACGGAGCCAGTATCATTTATTCAGTCGGCGATGCGTTCCAGAGCTTGCGGGCTGGTGCGACGGCGACGGAAATATTTAGCTATACCATGCGCGACGCAACCGGCGCAACATCCACAGCCAACGTAACGGTGACTGTCACGGGTGTTAATGACAGTCCAGTGGCCATGGAAAATGTGTTCACGGTAACAGAAGACGCGACGGCCACCTCGTTGGCAGTATTGGCTAATGATACTGATGCGGACGTGGGTGATACCAAACGAGTTATCTCGGTCAATACACAGGGATTGCTCGGGAGTGCTACCATCGCCGCTGGCGGCACGAGTGTGCTCTACACTGCTGGCACTGCGTATCAATATCTTATTGCGGGTCAAACGGCCACTGAGATCTTTACTTATACAATGGCAGACGCCGCCGGTGCAATTTCAACCGCCAGCGTCACAGTTACCATCACCGGCGTGACCGACGGCCCGAAAGCCAACAACGATATCGCCATTGCCATGGAAGATGGTGGCCCGATTGTGATTGATGTCTTGGCCAACGATACCAGCGATCTCGGTCCAGGCAGTTCATTGACAATCACGTCAATTAATGGAGCGGGTGAATTTGCATCGCTGACACTGATCTTGATTTATGGAGTCGGCGTTGGCCAGTTTAACCCAGGATTTCAACGCATGCTTGGTCAAGCCTCCATTTCACCAGACGGCCGCAGCATTTTGTACACTCCTATGCAAAGCTTGAACGCTGGAGAAGTTGCCAATGACTTGTTCAAGTACACGATCACCGGAGCTGGCGGTGGCTCGTCGACCGGTATCGTAACGGTGACCGTCACTGGGGCTAATGATGCTCCAACGGCCGTGGACGATGTAGCTTCCGTTTCGTCCGCTGCGGCTCCAACGGTTATCGACGTGCTCGCCAACGATCTCGACCCAGACAACCGCATTGACCAGCCACTACCGCCACCATCGGAACTCGGTCCGTGGGACGTTACACCTATCGACACTCCCGATACCAAGACGATTATTGGGGTCAACACCAGTGGACTGCAAGGTTCTGTAGAGATTTCGGGGAGCGGTAACAACGTCGTCTATACGGTTGGCGGAGACTTATTGAATTTACCATTCGGTGCTTCGGCGTCCGAGTCTTTTACTTACACAATGCGCGATAGCGCAGGGTCCGAGTCCACGGCGACGGTAACGGTGACAGTAAGTGGTACGAATCATGCGCCGATTGCTGCAGCTGATACGGCCGCTGCATTTGAAGATGGCGCCCCCATTACAATCAGCGTCATGGCCAATGATATCGACTTGGACACGCCCGCTGGAGATCTTCTGTCACTGCACAGCGTCGATAGCAACGGTCTGCAGGGCTCCATTCAAGTCGAAGGGACAAACATCGTGTACTCGGTGGGTAACGCCTTCCAGAGCCTACGAGCCGGCATGACAGCTACCGATATCTTTAGCTATACGATTGTTGATTCCGACGGCTCAATGTCAACAACTGAGGTCACGGTGACTGTCACCGGTGCCAATGATGCACCGGTGGCCGTAGCAAATTTACTGTCGCTCTCTGAAGATGCGGCGCCAACAACCATAGCCGTATTGGCCAATGACACGGATGTCGACAGCGGCGATACTAAATCCGTGTTGTCCGTCCAAGGAGCTGGATTGCTTGGCTCCGTAGTCGTTGCCCCAGGCGGAATTGGTGTGATCTACACGGTCGGAAGCGCGCTGCAAGCCTTAAATGCGGGTCAGACCGCAACCGAGACATTCACTTACACCGTGGTTGACAGCGCGGGGGCCCAAGCAACAACGTCGGTTACTGTGACCATTATTGGCGCCAATGAACCTGTCATTTACGTAAATCCACCAACTCCACCGTCAGACGCCATCGTTGGTACTGCGGGAGATGACATCCTAAACGGGACGGCAGCAGCTGATATTGTCTATGGGCAGCTTGGCGACGATGAGATCGATGGTGGCGGAGGAGACGACACCATCTTTGGTGGTGGTGACCGCGACACGCTAAGTGGTGGAATTGGTAATGACATACTCAGCGGTGGGGCCGACAGTGATGATCTGATTGGCGGAGCGGGTGCCGATATATTCAGATACTATTTGGTTACGGAATCAACGCTGGCCGATTCCGATAAGATCAAAGACTTCAACAGTTCTGAAGGTGACAAGATCGACTTGAGTTTGATTGACGCCAATTACCTGGTCGGCGAGAACAACGCGTTTGTCATCAGCTCAAGCTTTACGATGGTCGCCGGGCAACTAGTTATCTCTTCGACCAGCTCTGGCGTTTACTGGGTGCGAGCTGATGTCAATGGCGATGGTGTTGCTGATTTACAAATCGAAGTTAGATCGTCGAATGCGTTGACCGCAAGCGACTTTTTTCTATAAACGAATTCACCACGAATACCCGGAGTCCAAACCCAAATTGACACAATGGGAAGTCATGGCGACTTCCTCAGCGCCTATTATCGTGCATTATATGAGGGAATGAGAATTATTTTCGCGGCCCTCACTTGGATGTCGTTCGCTCCGCGAATGAAACGGCACTTAATCGCATCGTTCACGGAGTGAACTACGACTTTCCGCACCAGTGGTTGCACCTGACTGTCTTGGCTTCGGAAAGAGTTCGCTGCCGAGTCGATCGGTCTCTGAATTCTCCGGATAGTCGTCGATCGCTCCGCCGATCGAAACGTACAGAACTAACGGCTACACGCAGAGAAAGAAGTGGGTAGAAACCCAAGTCGGGATTGGATATGTTGGTAGAAACTCCCTTGATAGTCTCGTAGTAGAAAAGGTGCGACGGAGCACTCAACGACTCATGGAGAACGCCAAGATACTTGGCGAAGCCTTTGATCCGAAATCTGCGTTTTCGATCAAGAGTCATATTCGGCCTCGTTGGTCGCTCGCCGGTGCGGTCGTATTTGTTGCATTTCGCACCCAGGACTCCATTCCGGCCGACATGATTCATCGCTGGCATCGGGAGAAACTCGAGTTGTTGTGGTCGAACATAAATTGTGACGGCGATTCTGAAACTGCTGTCAATAGCCTTCAGGAGAAGGATCGAAGGGCGTTCCACAAGCACTTTCGTCGAACTCGCGACAGCGCGGGGCCTTCGGACTTATTTCTCGAACGCTCCTGATCTTTCCAACCAAAGTTCGCGTCCGCATGACTCGGCAATCTACCTAGAAAGACAAGCTATACATTCGCCTAATTCTTGTGATCGTGATTTTCCGGTTGCTTCTTCAAAATACCATCAACCACAAGCACAATCTCGTTGAGTTGTGTTGGTTCTATTTGAACGGCAAGGCCCGATGTTGAGTAGTTCGCAAAACGTCGGTCGACGACTCCAATCGTGCTGGGTCGATGCGCATCGACGGCCTCGGCGACCACCATCTGCACCACGACGCAATCGTGATCTCCCTCGATAGCCCCGTCGTCTTCTTGATAGGTGGTTAAAGAAAAACTTCCGTCGGGCTGGATCTGTCCGCGGGCATGGACCTTGTGCTCTCGCGATTTCAATTCTACGGTACCAACATGGACGGCACCGCCAGACGAAAACTGCACTTTGCCAGACACGGGATAGGTTTGCAGATGGTCGGAACATCCGACTGCGACTGCAATGAGCAAAGCCTGCGCAAAGATCGCAGCTCTAGCGTTATTCGGCATTTTGCACTGCATTTCCGTCTACTCGGTTGCAATAGTTGCCGAGTGTTTCGGTGTCGATTGATTTCGAGAGCCCTCGAACGCTACCGTCGGCCAACACAAAATGACAGACTCCGGGATGCCAACTACCCCAGCTTACAAGACCGTTCTGCTCGTCCGAATTGTTCTGTACGATGGGAACAGTTGGACCGCCGACTCGAGTTGAATTGAAGACGTGATCGCCGTTGAAAATGAATGCGTCTTCAGGCGATTTGCCGAGTTTTCCCAGCGGGACGTGCATTTCGCCAGCCAGCAACGAATTGCTAAGTCCATCCGATATGTCTTTCATGCGAATCTTGTCCGTCCAATCCATGGGTTTTCCGGAACTGCAAGTCGCATGGCTCGAGATAATTACTCCAGTCCCGTTACCACCATAGTAGAAGTCAGTTGGAAGGCCAGAGGAGCCCGGTGATAGATCGCCGTGATTGCCGCCGTAGTCTCCAACTGCGCCGCTGACTTGAATTGAACCACTCGTTGTAATAGCTACTTTGCAGCCGCATGGCAGGGTGATCCAGGTCGAAGTGGTACCTGCGATTAAGCCTTCTCCCGCAGCTTGCTCGACGGACCTGCGTGACGGGCAACAATAGGAGGACAGTGTGAATTCTAGCACGTCGGTGGGATGTTCGATATAGTCAGCGGAATAGTCCCACTGTGCTTCGGCCGATTTTTGCTCCATGAAGGGCATGATGCGCACGAGCCAGGTTGTTTGTTCGCCGCCACATGCGCGGTCCACGGGAGCATCGGGGCGAGGCTGGTAGCGAGCGGGCGGGAATGCCCTTTGCGTATCATGGAACAGGTGTGTTGCTAGCCCAATCTGATGCAAATTATTTTGACACTGTAGAGCTCGCGCTGCCTCCCGCGCGGCTTGTACTGCTGGAAGCAACAAGCCAACTAACGTTCCAATAATGGCAATGACGACTAACAGCTCAACCAGGGTAAACGCTTTCCGGATGCAAGTTCTCATGCTCGATTCCTCCCTCGCATTCATGTATCGAGGCTCGTCACCACTGAGCTTTCTCAATACCAGTATGCCGATTGATAATGGCCAGCGCATTTCAGCGGAGATGCAGAGTGCTTTAGTTGGTTTTGCTCATTTTCAAGTGAGGAAACAACTTCGGCAACGTCATTGTGAACGAACCCCAATTTTACACTGAAGGGAGAGGGAAGTGCATTAGTTTTTTGTGGATATTCGGGGACGAGTGTCTCTACTCCTCAAAAGCGATCTTTAAGCGACGACTATTGTCCGAGATTTGGGCGCGGAGAGCGTCCAATTCGGCTGCGGCCAGCGCTGACGAAGTTGCCTGTTGCTCTGCCATTTCATGCTCCTGTTCGTGTTCCAATTCGTGTTCGAGGCTTTCCAGCTTTTTTCTGAACAGGTACGCCTGCATTTGTTGATAGGGCCGTAATTCGAAGTTTCGCAATGCATAGCCAACCTCGAGCTTGCGCGACCACTCCTCCAAAATTGGAATCCAGTGCAGTGCCGTATCGTACTCGCGACTGGTCACACCACTTAGCACTTCTACGCGAGCCACGTTCATTTCTTCGAATACTTCGCTCGGAGCGGGGTAGTAGGAATAACACCCGACAATACTAAAGGCCACCAGGCCAGCTAGTACTGTCAACCCAACAGTTCGCGAAGATACTGTTCGGTTCCAGCCTGTTCCCACATGAGACTGTCGCTCCATATCTTCTGAACTCTCCATTCCATCGAGTTGTGAGTTGGTCAGTTTCTCACTCAGTGTCCGAAGACCGGTACGGCCGAGGATGCCCAAGCACAGCATCACCACGATCATTCCAACGGTCGCCATGTCCAAGATGCTTGAATTCTTGGAGATTTGATTCCAAACAGAGTCCAGCGAAATTTTTGCTCCGCTATGCAGCGGATTGGTATAAACGTCAAACGCGTGAGTATGCCCGGCTGGCTCGACGCCAGGTGGAATCAATGGGCGATCAATCGAGTAGGAGACCACCAGCACAATAGTAAACAATACGCTGAACCAAATGGCCGTCGATCGCCAACCAAAATTCTTGCCAACCCAAAAAAGTGTACCTAGATTGAATCCAGTCCCCAGGAGCAAAAGAGCGAATGCTGCGCCTGGAGAGTTGCCGTGTGCGAACATCATTCCCAGTTGGCTCATGGTTAACATGGGGGTTGCATAAATCGGTACTGCTACCAGCGACATTGTTGCGGGCGCCCATGGGTCGCTTTGTTCGACCGCAGATTGTAGCGCACCGTGCGGAAGTAAGGTTCCCAGAATCCACAAACCAGACAGCCCTGCCACTGCGAAAACGCCGCTTGCGCCAAAAAGTTCGCGCCCCATAAAAAGCGCTGAAGCCCCAAGTCGCTTAAGGCCAATATGATTTATGGAACGAGTCTCTTGACTGACGCCACGCGATACGAATCGATCCCAAATTGACCCCAACACTGTAACAACAACCAGCGAACCAAACGCGAAGCCAATGATCACATATGGCCGAGAAAGCGTTAACCCATACAGCAATGAAAGGGGATTGAACAAGGGAGCTGAAAGAGCAAAGGCGGTAATCGCACCAGGCCGAATTCCCATACGACGCATCTCACGGATGATCGGTATCACCCCGATCGAACATACTGGAAGCAACATACCTACGAGCCAAGCTTGAGGCAGCGCCCGAACAGATTCACCACCAAACAGTCGCTTGGTACCGGCGCAACCTAGGTAGTACCTGAGTACAGCGGCAATAAACAACCCGACTAACAGGGTGGGGGCCGCAGCAGCTATGCCCTGCGCGAACCTGATAAAGCCACCAACTAGCATCACGGTCATCGTTCAACTCCAATCATCATTTCTATTTTGTGTCTGTAGAGCCGCTTTCAGATAGCGGTCCTTCAGTCGGAGAGCTTTCGGAATGTACTTCGGATTGGCTGGCGGTTGTTACGGGCAGGAGTTGCCAAGATTCAATCAGTTGTTGCTGTAATTTACGGAAGTCTTCGGCAATGTCACTGACAGTTACATCGCCGGTGGACAAATGTTTGCGCATGACTTCGCACGTTTCGTAGATCGGAATCCACTGTTCTTCCTTTAGATCGGAGTCGGCAGCTACTTCCGGAATCCACTCCACAAGGTCTCGCAATTCAGCTTCACTATCTGCTGCCTGAGGACCGATAGAACCCGCGTGGTCACTCTCCAATCGCTGTAAGCCCGATTCGATTTTCTGCGCCGCATCGAGTAAGTTGAGCGGCCAGTGTTGGGGAAGTTCATGCTCTTCTTCAAAAAGCGACTTCTTTTCAGCCCCGCAACCGGCCAGTAACAGGCATACGAGCACCCAGGCACCCAGCTTGGCAGTTGCAGGTCTTCGTATGCTCAACTGCATTCTATGGCTGTAGCTGGACCTGGCTAAACCATAGTCTTTTAAGGTCGATTCTAAGAACATCAGTATCGCGGTACTTGTACCGCCTCCAAAATACTCTGGATTACATCTGGCGACTTGGTGTTACGCACGATTAATCGAACTCCAAGCACTGGGGCCGCTACGGCCTGAATATCGTCTGGAATTACGAAATCTCGATTGTTCAATACTGCCCAGGCCTTGGCGACCTCCTGCCATATCAGCATGCCGCGTGGACTTATTCCAAGTACAACCTGTGCATGCTCTCGCGACTTCTCGCACAGTGAAACCAGGTAATTCTGTACCGCATCTGCAACATGAACTTCGTGGACTAGGTGTTGCACCGACGCAAGATCTTCTGTGCTGGGAATCTCTTCGACATTGCTCAGACCGCTTGGCTTGTGCTTAAGCATGGAAATTTGTGCTGCTCGATCCGGATAACCAATTTCAAGCTTCATCGCGAATCGGTCCAACTGCGCTTCGGGCAACGGATAGGCTCCGTGGGAATCGATTGGATTCTGGGTTGCGATTACAAAAAACGTGGGAGATAACGGTTGCGAACTTCCATCGATGGTGACCTGGCGTTCGGCCATAGCCTCGAATAATGCGCTCTGGGTGCGAGGTGTAGTACGATTTATTTCGTCTGCCAATAAAATGTCTGAGAAAACGGGCCCGGGGTGAAAATCAAACTCGCGCGACTTTTGATTGAATAAATTGAAGCCCGTTATGTCTGTTGGCAGTAGGTCTGGCGTGCATTGAATACGTCCAAATTTTCCCTGGATACTCGCTGCGATTGCTTTGGCTAAAGTCGTCTTGCCCAGACCAGGGAGATCATCCAGCAGCAGGTGTCCTCCGGCCAGAAGGCATGCGATCACCAATTCGATGCGATCTCGCTTGCCCAGTAGGGCCTCGTTGAGTCGCTGTCGAAGTGTGCTAATGACCCTGGTTGTTACATCATCAATCGAGTTCGGATTTTCTTGCATAAGATTATTCATTGGACGGTTTCAAACCTGCATGCTTTGCGTAATTTTGCAACGGTGAGCTCCTTCCAAATCACTTGGAAGGAGCCTAATTGATCAGTGGAAGGTAAGGGTTGATGGCGGAATCGAAGTCGATCGGATAGGTCCAGTACTCGATTGACATTCATTTGCATCCTCTCCGGAAGATCTAACGAAGCACGGAGGTGGTTTCGAAGCACGGCACCCGGCGGACGCCTCTTGCCGAGGATCGATAAGCGAATCTCCAATACTCGCGCTGTCCAACGGACGCGACGCAAATCGCCGATTGAGGAAAGTAAAGGAGCGCAGCTCCAGCACGCTGTATC